>NZ_JBGQOP010000013.1:0-89679 GCF_052119705.1 Oceanisphaera sp. W20_SRM_FM3
GAGATCTCAGCTTTTGGCGCAAGTCGTTTATGGCAATAAAATGACAATTCACGACTGACTGCTCAAACACCCAGCAACCGCACAACTTACTCACAGAGTTATGCACAAAGCCATAGTTTTAAGCCGTGCGCTTTACGCCATATACGGTAAGAATAATCGTGTGGAGTGAGTCGTAAACAGTAATGTGGGCAGGCTAAGCCAAAGCAATCCTGCTCCGCAAGACCAAAAACTAAGACATTGGGCTATAAAAGACGGTGTTTGTTTTTACACTTGGCAATCGCCGCTGTGCTTTGTTGTATACAAAGTTCCGGCACGGCAGGCAGGATTCGGTCTAGTATCTGCGTCGGAAAGTTATTTTAGATCACAATTATCACGCTTTGCGCTAACAAGCATTACTCCGTAGCTCAATTGAGGCTATGCTGTGATCGGTAGTGGCTAGCGCCCTACCATATTCATACTCTATACATTCATCCACTTTGAGATTGGACTGCCGATGAAGTTATCCCATTATCCTGTTTATATTCAGTCTGCCTTTTATGCAGTTGTATTGGCCGTGCTTGGTTATTTTGTTGTGAGCTGGGCTGCACCTGCGCTTTCTACTGCTAGCTTGTTTGCTATTGGCTTGTTGTTAGGAGGCTTTTTAATTCCCTTGTTGACTCGTCCACCGGTACCGGCGGCTATCCCTACTACTACCTTATATGTCGGTAATCTGCCTTATCGTGCCAACGAGGCTTCGGTACGTGCTTTGTTTGAAGAGTTTGGTCAGGTGTTATCGGTACGCTTAATGAAAGATAAGCACACCGGCAAGCGCCGCGGCTTTGGCTTTGTAGAAATGCCCAGTGACGCAGCACTTGCCGCGCAACAGGCATTGAACGATTCTGAGTTTCAACAGCGCACCTTAAAAGTGCGTGAAGCGAATGAACGTAAAGACGAAGAAGATGAAACCGAGCAATCAGCTTAATCATCTGACTTAAGGCACAAAGCAGTTAAGCTCGCCAAAGCCTTCCTTACTAAAAGCCCTCGCTTGTTGCAGGGCTTTTTTTGTGGCCGCCGTACAAAACAATCGGCCTTGCTGCTGTTTTGTTCTAGCCTGTTGTACATCAGGAAGAGCAAGTAATAAATGACTGACCCGTCGCGCTATAGCGGCTCCCGAATCGATTAGTTTTACCTGAGGTAAACATTGACCAATTTCGGCCGCTAACAGTGGAAAGTGAGTACAGCCCAATACCAAGGTATCGGGTCCCTGCTCGCTCGTCCAAGACGCCAGTATTTGTTGCAGTCTTTGTAGATCAACGGTTTGTCCTGCTAATTTATCTTCCGCCATCGTCACCAATTCGGTAGTACCCAACATAGAGACTTGCAAATCGGCGGCGAAGCTTTGGATAAGCTCGGCCGTATAGGCTCGAGATACGGTACCGGGTGTAGCCAATAATCCGATATGAGCAGGCTTGTCTGTTGTTTGCTGTTGCCTGCTGTATTCAGCGGCGGGTTTGATGGCGGGCACCACGCCCACTACGGGAATAGATAAACATTCACGCAAGGCGGGTAACACATGAGTGCTAGCGGTATTGCAGGCAATAACGGCGATATCTACCGAGTGTTGACTAACGAAAGAGCGAAACAACTCAACCACTCGCGCCACTAAGCACGATTCGCTTAGCTCGCCGTAAGGAAAATAGGCATTATCAAACAGATAGAGATACTGATGGCCGTCAAGGGTGTGGCTGAGTTCACGATACACAGACAAGCCGCCCATGCCGGAGTCAAAGATAAGAATGTTTGCCAACTTTTTGCCCTTCTATATAAGCGGCCCTTGTTGTTTAAAGGCTTACTTTTACTGAGCAAGGAACGCCCTCGCTGTGCAGGCTCACATCATAACGCTAAAGCTAAAAATGAAAAAGCCGACACTAGGCCGGCTTAAGATTGCTGATCAACGCTTAAGAACTTAGAAGCGGTAGTCGGCACCGACATAAAACTCCATGTCGGGTGCGTCGTAACCATCAATTACTTGATAGTCTTTATCGAACAGATTGTTAATCTTACCGTTCAGAGTTAATTGCTGCGTAAGAGGATAACGTGCACCTATGTTCCAGATGGTGTAAGAAAGCAGAGTTACATTACCTACATCGCCACGCTCTCCGACATACAGCACTTGTGCAAATAAGTTGGTATTAAATACATCAACATCGCCGGTCCAACTAGCTTTACGCTTAGCACGGCGAATCAACTGCTTTGCAGTCTTAATGTCTTTAGCATTTGTATAATCGTAGCTAAAGGTGTGGTGCAATAATCCGGTGTCCGCTTTTACTATAAATTCAGCACCTCTAATCAGAGAGTCTGTATTTTCAGTAGAGTTAACATAACCACCGTTATAAACAATAAGGTTATCAATGTTATTGCGATACAGATTGAGCTGCCAATCTAGCACATCATAGTCGCCGGCAAAGCCCAGCTCCCAGTTTTGGGATTCTTCTGGTTGTAATTCTATGCCTTTTTTGGCGTACGCAATATCTCCAAAGCTTGGGGCTTTAAAAGCAGTGCCGTAACTTAGCGTCGTTCTATGTTGTGCTGGCATGGCCAATGATAAAGCGCTCTGCCAAGTACCTTTACTCCCATATTGTTCGTTATCATCAATACGACCAGTTAACTCAAGAGTTAACGGCGACCATGTATGATAAATAGAGGTAAAAACACCAGTGTTGTCACGGCTAGATTGTACAGAACCGGTAGACTTTGAAAGTTGACGCTCTTGTTGCCAGTCCATACCCACTAACGTATAGCCTTGTTCAGAGTAATTATTCTGTACTAAGCCATCTAAGCGAGTAATAGAATTAGCAATATTGCTATATGACTTTGAGTTGCGGCCATCTTTTTTAACCCAATTTTCATTTTCAAATTCACCATAGCTAGCATTTAATTGACCAGCTAATTGCTCATCTTGATAGCTTAATCCGGTATCAACTTGATAGCTTTGAGTTGCGGATGTATCAGAATAGCTACCATCGTAATCGGTCTTGCTTTCCCAGCCGTTAGCGTTAGCGCCCCACGTCCACGCCTGATTTAGCTTATGCTCGATACCTAAGGTTAAATTTTTACTATCGAAACCATCGCGGTCAGTCTCAGTATTTCCTGGTTGAGGCTTTACATCATAACCACGGGTTTCCCGATAGCCGGTGGCCAATTGTAAGCGAGTCTCATCAGTTACCCACTGGTTGATGGATACGTCGCCGGCATAGTAATCATTGCTACCGGTAGTCACGCTCAGTTTGGTGTCGTTAATTGGAGAGCTAGTAATGATGTTAACCACACCACCGATTGCGCTTGAGCCATAAATAGCGGCACGTGGCCCACGAATATATTCGATGCGCTCGACGTTACTCACCGGCAACCGACTGAAATCAAAATTATTATTAACCATTTGCGCCTGAGGACGGCCATTAACCAGCACTAACACGTGGTCGGATTCAGTGCCGCGTACGAATAGACTAGTTGCTTGACCCAAACCGCCACTTTGGGTACCGAACTGCATACCCGGCAGGGTTTCGAGCAAGTCAACTAACGAGCGCGGCTGGCGACGTTCGATGTCGGCTTTGGTGATCACTTCCACAGGTGCGAGTGCACTGGTGAGCGGTTGTTTTACTTTGCTGTAAATGGTGATTTCAGTGGCATCGTCAGCGGGTGTGGCGAATGAATTTTGAGCAAATGCGGCCCATGGCAGCAAAACGGCTACCAACAACTTTTTGGACATGTGTTTCCCTAGTACGCGTAGTAATGGCCGGCTGGCCTTTATGTGATGACTTTGGCAGGTTTTCGGACTTGGAGGCTCGAGCGTTTGCTCACCTAAACGACGGCTTCCCACTCTATTGAGCAGTGCCTGGGTTTCCCCTTGTCGTGTCGTTCCTCGTTACCGCTGCGCGCCAGTTCCGGATTTACACCGGATTCCCGTTTATGCCATTTGGCACCAAAGCGCGGGCATTATAGGGAAAGCCAAGCCAGCTGTATATGCATATACAGTGGAAAAATATGCATGCTTCCTTATAAAAATGAATATGCGCTAGATCTCAAATTTGCTTTATTTACATATTAGCAACATCTGACTATTTGCTACGCTGCTTTAATCTATAGTTATGGCTAACGCTGCCGGTGCATGCGTAGCAAGGAGAGACAAGATGGCAAATGACTCAAAGAATAAAAATGAGCAGCCGAGCCGAGGTTTGCATGAGCTTTACGCAGAAGATCCGATCAAGGCCGATAAACTAGTATGGAATCGAGAAACTGATCAGGGGAGCAGACGTGGCTTTCTTAAGCGTGGTGGCCTATTCGCGATGGCCACCGCCATAGGAGCCAGTATTCCGTTCGCTAAAAATATGCCTGCGGGGCTCATTCCTGCCGCCTTTGCCCAATCTAACGAGCCTTTTGCCATTTCTGGTAAAGAAGGTTTGATTATTCTCAACGATCGGCCACTTAACGCCGAAACACCACCTCATTTATTAGACGATGAAATTACCCCCGCCAAGCATATGTTTGTGCGCAACAATGGACTGCTCCCCGATACCAGCGTGCTGGATCCGGCGAGCTGGACGCTGGAAATTGCCGGTGAGTCCTGTGAGAAACCCACCACCTTTACCTTAGCCGAGCTCAAGTCTCGTTTTAAACACCATAGTTACCAGCTGACGGTAGAATGTGGTGGTAATGGCCGCAGCGAATTCGCCCCTGCTGCCAGTGGCAACCAATGGACCACGGGTGCGGTCGCTAGCCCTAAATTTACGGGGGCAAGGCTGCGCGACGTATTGGAAGCCTGTGGCATTAAAAAGGACGCGGTTTATATCGGATATTATGGCGCAGACTTACACCCGAGTGGCGATGCGAGCAAAGCAGCTATCTCACGGGGCGTACCTATGTCTAAGGCATTAGAAGACGAAACCTTGATTGCGTGGGCCATGAACGACGAGGATCTTCCGGTGTTAAACGGTCATCCTTTACGTTTGGTGTGCGGCGGCTGGCCGGCTTCCACCTCTGGTAAGTGGCTGAAGAAGATAGTGGTCCGCGATAAGATACACGACGGCAACAAGATGGCCGCTCCTTCTTACAGCATGCCCAAATATCCGGTGGCACCCGGCACGCAAGTGCCCGATGAAGACATGGAAATTATTAGCTCCATGCCAGTGAGATCGCTGATCACCTTTCCAAAAACCGGTATCACTCATCAATTAGGCGAGCCTTTAGCTGTGCGTGGCCATGCTTGGGCGGGCGATCTGGAAGTCAGCGACTTTTATGTGTCGATTGATTTTGGTACCACTTGGCAAAAAGCGGAGCTAAGGGCACCGGCTAATCGACTCGCTTGGCAGCATTGGCACAGTGAGCTGACTTTTCCTAAAAAAGGCTATTACGAAGTATGGGCCAGAGCCGTAGACAATGAAGGGCAAGCACAACCCATGGTGGTTCCGGGTTGGAATCCTAAAGGTTATTTAAACAATGCTTGCCACCGTATTGCGGTACAAGTTGTATAAGAGGAGGACATAATGGCACACCCTTTTGCTATGAGTTTATTATTGCTGGGGCTGTCGGCCACTCCTGCTTTGGCCGCAGAGCAAGACCCTCAAACCGGCTTTATTATGGCGCCGGGTTGGGAAACGGTGCGCAATAATTGCATTGCTTGTCATTCGGCCAGTTTGGTCACCCAAAACAGTGGCAGCCGTGAACATTGGCTGTCTTTGATCCGTTGGATGCAGGAGTCTCAAGGATTATGGGCGTTTGATGCGGATACAGAAAAAACAATTCTGGAGTATCTAAGTAGCAATTATGGCCCCAAGCAAGACGCTAGGCGGCCATCGCTACGCGCCGACCAATTACCGGAAAACCCTTACCGCAAGAAACAGTCCTAATAATTAATGCTGATATAAGGCACTTCTTCGACGTTTAGCCGATGCTTGATGGCAACGGTAAGTACAAAGAAAAAGTTAGCCAGTACATTGGCAAATCGGGGCAGGGTTTCATCGAAACTCCTGCCCTCTTGCTCTAAGCGCACCAGCATGCGTACTATTTTTTTACCGGTACAACGGCATAAATGCAGCTGCGGCACGGGAGCCGGCCCTCTGGGGAGTACAAAGCCAGTCACTCGCCCTTCGCTCACTTGCTGATAATAGGTGTAGCGCGCTTTTAACCATTCGATATCTTGCTCGAAGATACCGTTCTTACCCCGTACCGAACCATTAAGATTGTAAATCAACGGCTGTAATTGCTCTAAGTCGGCACGGATATCGGCAAACTGTTCCGACAACATATCGAGCACCACGCCTATATGACAACACAACTCATCGGTGAGGATTTCGTAATCACAGGTGAGCCGGGTTTCATAGATAAAGGGATAACACCATTCACGAAGATCACTCGGTTTAGGGCGGCGCATGTTGGTTCCTTGGTCGGTAAACATAAAAGACTAAAGATTTTTCGCCACTGTATCCACACCTCTTTATTTATGAGGAACATAGAAACATAGCTTTAGTACTGGTTGGCTCGTCCTCTTATCCCATCACTCTTTACCCTTCACCTACGGGTACGTGCTAGAATTTGCGCTTCGTTTTTAAGAGAGGCACATCATGAGCACAGTGGTTAACCCGCACACCTATCAGGCACAGTTGGAGGCTAAAGTTAGCCAGCTGCAGCAGGCGTTTGCGCCTTTTAATCCACCGAGCCTAGATGTGTTCGCTTCAGAACCTGAGCATTATCGGATGCGCGCCGAGTTTCGAGTGTGGCATGAAGATGATGACTTGTATTACATCATGTTTGATCAGGAAACTAAGCAGCGATACCGCGTCGATCAGTTTCCTGCCGCCTCGTTAATCATTAATCAAGCCATGCCATTATTGCTGACGGCGTTAAAGCCGGATGCCGTGCTGCGCCGCAGTTTATTTCAGGTGGATTTTTTATCGTCTTTGAGCGGCGAGCTGGTGATCAGCCTTTTGTATCACCGTCAGTTAGACGATGCTTGGCAGCAAGCCATGCAAGGCGTACGCGAGCAATTACAACAAGCCGGTATTAATGCCAGCATTATTGGCCGAGCCAAGAAACAAAAGCGGGTTCTGGGCCAAGATTATGTGCTGGAGAAACTGCAGGTCGCAGACAAAGAATTAGTTTATCAGCAAGTAGAAAACAGCTTTACCCAGCCTAATGGTCGTATGAATGAGCAGATGCTAAGTTGGGCATTAGCCGTCACCCAAGGCGCCAGCGGCGATTTGCTGGAGTTGTATTGCGGTAACGGGAATTTCTCACTGGCCTTGGCGCCAAACTTTAACCGCGTGCTGGCTACCGAGATTGCCAGCTCCTCGGTGAAGTCGGCGCAATATAATATTGCCGCCAATAACATAGATAACGTGACAATTTTGCGGATGTCGGCGGAAGAGTTTACCCAAGCGATGCGTGGAGTACGCGAGTTTCGCCGTCTGCGCGGCATAGATCTCGGCAGCTACGACTGCAACACTATCTTAGTGGATCCACCACGTTCAGGGCTGGATGAAGAAACCGTGAAGCTGGTGCAAAAATACGACAACATTCTGTATATCTCTTGTAACCCTGAGACCTTGCAGCAGAATTTAGCCGTTTTAAGTCAAACGCACACCATTAGCCGTTTTGCGCTATTTGATCAGTTCCCGTACACCCATCATGTGGAAGCTGGAGTTTATCTTCAAAAGAAGCAGAAAGCTTGAAGCAGTAAGCCGGAAGTAATTGATAGAAACTAAAAAGCACGGCCAAGTGGCCGTGCTTTTTTATTTAGCTTATCGCTTACCGCTTCAGGCTTATAGCTGCCCGAAGGGTATGGAGATTAATCCAGCATGTAGTTTTCTGGCAACTCGATACGAGCTACGCCTGAAGCAACGGCCGCCAGTGCAACGGCACGAGCAACACGTGGCAACAAACGTGGGTCCATTGGCTTAGGAATTACGTAGTCTTTACCGAAGGTCAGACTTTCGTAACCTGAAGCATCTAATACTGCCTGTGGCACTGGCTCTTTAGCTAGACCGCGAATGGCGTCAACGGCGGCAACTTTCATCTCGTCGTTAATCTGTGAAGCACGAACGTCTAATGCGCCACGGAAGATGAACGGGAAGCACAATACGTTGTTTACTTGGTTAGGGTAGTCAGAACGACCGGTACCCATTACCAAATCTTGACGGATTGAGTGTGCCAATTCTGGTTTGATTTCTGGATCTGGGTTAGAACAAGCGAAGATAACTGGCTTGTCGGCCATCATAGCAACGGCTTCAGCTGGTAATACGTCTGGGCCAGAAACACCTACGAATACGTCGGCACCTTCCATTACATCTTCCAGCGTGCGCTTGTCGGTGTTATTCGCGAACAGTGCTTTATATTCGTTCAAGTCATCACGACGAGAGTGAATAACGCCATTACGGTCCAACATATAGATGTTTTCGCGCTGTGCGCCACACTTGATCAGCAGCTGCATACACGCAACGGCTGCAGCACCGGCACCCATACACACAATTTGTGCTTCTTCGATGTTCTTACCCTGCACTTCAAGTGAGTTGATAAGACCGGCTGCGGTAACGATTGCAGTACCGTGTTGGTCATCGTGGAACACAGGAATGTTACAACGCTCAATCAGCGCCTTTTCAATTTCAAAGCACTCAGGTGCCTTGATATCTTCTAGGTTGATACCACCAAAGGTGTCGGCGATCGCCGCCACAACTTGGATGAATTCTTCAGTAGTACGGTGCGTTACTTCGATATCAACAGAGTCGATATTAGCGAAGCGCTTAAACAGTAACGCTTTACCTTCCATTACTGGCTTAGAAGCCAATGGGCCTAAGTTACCCAGACCTAAAATGGCGGTGCCGTTGGTGATAACGGCAACTAAGTTACCTTTACCGGTATATTTGTAAGCGTTTTCTGGATCAGCGGCGATTTCGCGCACTGGCTCAGCCACACCTGGGCTGTAGGCTAAGGCGAGATCCTGAGCGGTTTCTGCCGGCTTACTGATTTCAACAGAGATCTTTCCTGGAGTAGGAAAGGCATGATAATCGAGCGCTTTTTGACGGAAGTCGGACATTCTACGAGTACCCTGATGTGATTGGAGACATTTAAAGGATTTATGTGTGAACAAGTTTATCATAATGTTTATACAATGTGATAGTAATCAACTTATTCGACACGACTAGCACACTTCATTGCTTTATCTGAAAAACGACCAGATACGAACTAGCTATAATGCAGATTGGCCACGGCGATTAGCCCTAGTTTAGCCCTAAGAATTTAGCCATCCGGAAACAGGAATAACGTATTTCCCGTTTCATCCCTGTTTCAACTCTGGCTTCAATCCCACTTTTAATTTCTATTGCTATTCGGTTGGCTACGATCGGCAAATTCACGGTCACCAGCACCTTCATCATTACGCCTTTTTATATTAAAAACCAGTTTCAATCGAGACCTTGTCGACATTTTATTCTGTCACGACTCTCTGGCAGCCTGAACGCAGGCTTTTGCTGATAAGGCTTAAGATTAATTACGATCGGGGATACAGTCATTTAAAGAGAGTATCAACCTAACAATTGGCAAATTTACAGCACAAATATCTACAATGAGATCCATGCTAGAAATTTCATCTGGACACGACAGTGAGTAAATGGTGAGCAGTTAGATTGGATTTAGAGGGGATAGAGACTACTGGGTATAAGTAAAAAAAATCAATAAAAAAGGCGCCCTTAGGCGCCCTATTGCAGCGATAGACTCGCTTACTTCTTGCTAGCCAAAGCACCGAAGCGCTTGGTGAAGCGATCCACACGGCCGCCGCTATCAACCATTTTCTGCTTGCCAGTGTAGAATGGGTGGCAAGCACCGCAAACGTCCAGGTTCAGGCTTTTGCCTAAAGTAGAACCGACTTTGATCTCATTACCGCAAGAACATTTAGCAGTAATTTCGTTGTACTCTGGGTGAATACCTTGTTTCATGGGATAACCTCTGAATTTGTAGGCCGTGTCGCTATCTGATCCTATGCCAGACACCACACGTAACGATTCACGTTTTGTGAAGGGTGCGAATAATATAGTATCGCTTTTTTACAGGCAAGGATAAACGGAGGTTAATTCATCAATGTCGTCATCGACAACACTTGCTTTGCTCAGGATAGTGCTGCCCGTGCCGCTGCGGCGAGAGTTTGATTATCTCTGTCCTTTACCATTACCCGTCCCCGGCTGTCGGGTGGCGGTGCTATTTGGTAACCGTGCCATGACCGGCCTAGTGTTGTCTCATCCCGATGATTCCAGCATAGACATAGCCAAGCTAAAACCCATTACGGCAGTGTTAGACCCAGATCCCTTACTCAACGAGCGCGAGCTAAAATTGCTGGCGTGGGCCGCCCAGTATTATTTATATGCCACCGGCGAAGTGTATTTTCAGGCGCTGCCCACATTACTGCGCAAGGGCGAAGCGGCCACTTATCGCAGTTCCAGTTTCTGGCACTTATTAGATAGCGAGGCCCAAATACCCGCGCGAGCCATTAAGCAACAGCAAGCACTCACGCTGCTACGCCAAGGGCCGTTAAGCGGCGGCGAGTTGCAAGTGCGCGGCGTAACTAGCGCCACCTTAAATACACTGGCGAAAAAGCAGCTGGCTGAAAAACGTGATCAAGTACCACAACCGCAAGATTGGCGAGCAAACCCGTGGCAGATTAGCGAACAAGACAAGCACAGACTCACTACCGAGCAAGCACTCGCGGTTAGCCTTATTCAAAGTGCCCAAGGGTTTAGCCCCTTCTTATTAGAAGGCATTACCGGCTCGGGCAAAACCGAAGTCTATCTGCAAGTAATGGAAGCCGTGCTAAAGGCCGGGCTGCAAGTGTTAGTGCTGGTGCCAGAAATTGGTTTAACGCCGCAAACCATAGCCCGCTTTCAGCAACGCTTTAGCTTGCCAATTTGCACGCTGCATTCGGCCATGAATGAGCGTGAGCGACTCGATGCTTGGTTGTCGTGTCGTGACGGCAGCTGCGCCATCGTCATCGGCACGCGCTCCGCCCTGCTCACGCCCTTTGCCCGTTTGGGGCTAATTATTATCGATGAAGAACACGATACCTCTTTCAAACAGCAAGAAGGGTTTCGCTATCACGCCCGCGACTTAGCGTTGCTGCGAGCCCATCAGCTGGATATTCCTATCGTTCTGGGCTCGGCCACGCCTTGTTTTGAAAGCCTGCACAATGCCGCCTGCGGTAAATATCAGCTATTAACCTTGAGCCAGCGCCCCGGCACCGCCACCGTGGCCGAGCATGTATTGCTAGATAGCAAAAACGTACAGATGCACGCCGGATTATCGCCGCAATTAATTACGCTACTCGGCCAAGAGCTGAGTAAAGGTAATCAGGTGATGCTGTTTTTAAATCGCCGCGGTTATGCCCCCGCACTGCTCTGTCACGGCTGTGGCTGGCTGGCCGACTGTGAACGCTGCGACGCCCACTTCACTTGGCACCAAAAGCCCTCAAGGCTGCATTGCCATCATTGCGATCACCAAAGACCGCTGCCGCCCACCTGCCCCAGCTGTGGTAGCACGCAATTGATGGGCACTGGCCTTGGCACTGAGCAAGTCGAGCAAGCGCTCACTGGTTTGTTTCCGCAATACGGCATTATTCGCATCGATCGCGATAATACGCGACGCAAAGGCAGCTTCGAGCAGCATCTGGAAGGCATTCGCAACGGTCAGTATCAGATCTTGATTGGCACGCAGATGCTGGCCAAGGGTCATCACTTTCCCGATGTGACATTAGTGGCGATGCTAGATGCCGACGGCGCCTTGTTTGCCAGTGACTTTCGCGCCACCGAGCGCTTTGCCCAGCTCTATATTCAGGTGGCGGGCCGCGCCGGCCGTGCCAGTAAGCCGGGCCGCGTGGTGCTGCAAACCCATCAGCCGGATCATGCGCTGTTACAAGACTTGGCTAATCAGGGTTATCGCCATTTTGCCCACAGCGCCTTAAAAGAGCGACAACTGGCAAACTTACCGCCCTTTAGCTTTCAGGCGTTGTTTCGGGCCAGAGCCACGGATGCGCGCCAAGTGCAGACTTTTTTACAACAATTAGTAGCGCAGCTGCAGCCGCATTTACCCGCAACTGTGCTCTGTTTAGGGCCGCTAAGCGCACAAATGGAGCGCAAAGCCGGCGAGTATCGTTATCAGCTGTTATTGCAATCGAGTCAGCGCCGCGAGCTGGCCTCGGCGTGTCGACTAGCGCTGGCCATTATCGACAAGCAGGCCTCGGCCCGTAAGGTGCGCTGGTCATTGGATATAGATCCTGTCGATCTTTTTTAAGCCTAAGCCTATATCTAGCTGTAGAGCATTGATTAAATAACAAATGAATAGCCAACAGCGGCTGACAACGCGAATAAACCCTAATATAAGCTGGCGGTTTTATATGCCATCCGCCACAACCTCTAACGCCAAGATATCTTAAGCGATGATTTTTGCTGGCTATTGCAGGCCTCACTTGGCCTTGGCGGTGGTTTTCTGCCCTCGATTTGCGTAGAATTTCCCATCCGGGTTATCTGTGACCTTGTCTTTAATTTGGTGAATTGATTATGAAAGAACATATTCAGGCTCTACTTGAGCAGACGGTAGCGACGCTACAACAGCAAGGCAAGCTGCCTGCCGATCTCGAACTTCGCGTCCAAGTAGACAGAACCAAAGACAAGAGTCACGGCGACTTGGCCACTAACCTAGCCCTGTTGTTGGCCAAGCCTGCAGGGCAAAACCCGCGCGTTTTAGCCCAACTGTTGGTGGATAACTTGCCTGCCTCTGAGCTGGTGGCCAAGACCGAATTAGCCGGACCTGGCTTTATTAACTTCTTTCTAGATGGCGCTTGGTTAGCCCGCCAGATTGACGCCATGGTGGCGGACGATCGCGCCAATATTCCGGTGACCGAGCATACCCAAACCGTAGTGGTGGATTACTCTGCACCGAACGTGGCCAAAGAAATGCACGTCGGCCATTTACGCTCCAGCGTGATCGGTGATGCTGTGGTGCGCACCTTAGAATTTTTAGGCCACAAGGTGATCCGCGCCAACCACATTGGCGACTGGGGCACTCAGTTCGGCATGTTGATTGCCCACCTAGAAGCGTTGGAAAAAGTGAATCCCGATGTGGCCGACTCAGGCTTGGCGGATTTAGAGCAGTTCTATCGCGAGTCTAAGCAAAAGTACGATGCAGATCCTGAGTTTGCCGAGCGCGCCCGTGGCTACGTGGTGAAGTTACAAGGCGGAGATAGCTATTGCCTTGCCATGTGGCAAAAGCTAGTCAACATCACGCTGCACCACAACCAAGCTATCTATGATCGCCTCAATGTGTCATTGACACCTGAGCATGTGATGGGTGAGAGCATGTACAACCCCATGCTGGCGGACATAGTCGCCGACTTGCAAGCCAAAGGGCTGGCGGTGGAAAGCGAAGGCGCGATAGTGGTGTACTTGGATGAGTACAAGAATAAAGACGGCGATGCTATGGGCGTAATAGTGCGCAAAAAAGATGGTGGCTTCTTGTATACCACCACCGACATCGCCTGCGCCAAATATCGTTATGAGCAGCTGCATGCAGATCGCGTGTTGTACTTTATCGACTCCCGTCAGCATCAGCATCTGATGCAAGCCTGGAGCATAGTGCACAAGGCCGGTTACGTACCTGAGTCGGTGAGCCTAGAGCACCACGCCTTTGGCATGATGCTGGGCAAAGACGGTCGCCCTTTCAAGACGCGCACCGGCGGTACCGTACGCTTGGTAGACTTGCTGGATGAGGCACAAGAAAGAGCCACGGCGTTACTGGCGAAAAGAGACACAGATTTTAGCGAAGACGAAAAAGCCGATATCGCCCGTCGAGTGGCCATGGGTGCCGTGAAGTATGCTGATTTATCGAAAAGCCGCACCACTGACTACATCTTCGACTGGGACAACATGCTGTCTTTTGAGGGCAATACCGCGCCTTATCTTCAGTATGCCTACACTCGCGTGCAGTCTATCTTCCGTAAATCTGGCATCTTGAGCAATGCCAACTTGCAGGGTCAGGTGCTGTTAAATGCACCGGCTGAAGAAGCACTGGCGCAAAAATTGGTGCAGTTTAACGACACCATTAAATCCGTGGCCGATAAAGGCCTGCCGCATTTAATGTGCCTCTATCTTTATGAATTATCTGGCGCCTTTATGAGCTTTTATGAAGCCTGCCCCATTAACAAAGAAGGCGTTACGGTCGAAGAACGTGACAGCCGCCTGCGCTTATGTGCCGCCACCGCTAAGGTGCTGAGTCTGGGCTTATCTTTACTGGGCATCGAAACTTTGGAGCGTATGTGATCCATGGCTAAGGATTACGTACGACGCACTAAACCAAAAAGCAAAACCACGACGCGGGCTAAAAAAAGTACGGGTAGCGGCCGTGGGCGCGCGCCTGCGCCCCGTCGTTTACCTATCTTGCCGGTGCTATTACTGGTGATGGTGGCCAGTGCCTTAGGCTATTTGATCCACATTATTAAGGGTGCCGCCGACCAGCGCCCGGTTACGCCTGCGGCGGTCGTCTCCACCCAAAAAACTGCCTCTGGCGCAGCCAAGCCCAACCCGGCGCCGGTTAACCCTATCGACCAAAAACCGGTCGAGAAGTGGACCTACATCCAGCAGCTGGAAAATAAAGAAGTGGTGGTGAAGTTACCCGAAGCTCAACAATCGACGCAGCGTTATTTGCTGCAGTGTGGCTCTTTTAAATCGGCTGGTCAGGCCGAGCAGGTAAAAGCTAAAATTGCCTTCCAAGGGTTGAGCTCTCAAGTACGCCATTCCAGTGGCAGCGTTTGGTACCGCGTGGTGTTAGGCCCCTACGACAGCCAGCGGGTGGCGGAGCAAGACAAGCACAAGTTGATCAAGGCCAGAGCCGTGGGCGATTGCGCTATCGCAAACTGGCAGGGTTGATCTTAAGGCCCTGCGTCCCCATTTCTGTGTAGATGACATTTTTGCCGCTGTTGCGGCTACACAGTCAAGTGAGGTTTTTAGTGACAACAATCGTTTCAGTCCGCCGTAATGGCAAAGTAGTTATTGGCGGCGATGGCCAAGTTTCCCTTGGTAACACCGTAATGAAGGGCAACGCCCGCAAGGTACATCGCCTCTATAACGGTAAGGTACTGGCAGGCTTTGCCGGCGGCACCGCCGATGCCTTTACTCTGCTGGAACGCTTTGAAGCCAAGCTGCAGGCCCATCAAGGTAACCTTGAGCGCGCTGCCGTGGAGCTAGCCAAAGACTGGCGCACCGATCGCGCGCTGCGCAAATTAGAAGCTCTGTTGGCGGTCGCCGACGCAAAAAACTCCTTTATCATTACTGGTAACGGTGATGTGGTGCAGCCCGAAGATGACCTGATCGCCATCGGCTCAGGCGGTGCCTTTGCGCAGTCTGCTGCCCGCGCCTTATTAGACAACACCGAGTTATCAGCCAAAGACATTGTCGAAAAATCCCTGACTATTGCCGGTAACATCTGCGTCTTCACTAATGGTCATCACACCATAGAAGAGCTGGCTTACGATAACTAATTTACTTAGGCCAGATAACGCTTGGCCCGCATTAAGGATTTGAACATGTCTGACATGACTCCCAGAGAAATCGTACACGAGTTGGACCAGCATATCGTTGGCCAATCTGATGCTAAACGCGCCGTGGCCATTGCGTTGCGCAACCGCTGGCGTCGTATGCAGCTGCCACCTGAGCTGCGCCAAGAGGTCTCGCCAAAAAATATTCTGATGATAGGCCCAACCGGTGTCGGTAAAACCGAAATTGCCCGCCGACTAGCGAGGCTTGCCAATGCGCCTTTTATTAAGGTGGAAGCCACTAAGTTCACCGAGGTGGGTTATGTGGGCAAGGAAGTGGACAGCATCATCCGCGATCTCACCGATATCGCCATGAAGATGACCCGCGAGCAACAGATGAAAAAATATCAGTTCCGCGCCGAAGAAGCGGCAGAAGAGCGGGTATTAGATGCGCTGCTGCCTAACCCGCGTAACAGCCGCGGCGAAGAAGAAAAAGCCGACAACAGCAACAGTCGGCAGATTTTTCGTAAAAAACTGCGCGAAGGTCAGCTCGACGATAAAGAAATTGAAATCGACGTGGCCGCACCGCAGATGGGCGTAGAAATCATGGCGCCGCCGGGCATGGAAGAAATGACCAATCAGCTGCAAGGCATGTTTCAAAACCTCGCCGCCGGCCACACCAGCAAACCGCGCAAGATGAAAATCAAAGAAGCGCTGAAGTTATTGATAGAAGAAGAAGCCGCTAAACAGCTGAATCCGGAAGAGCTAAAAGCACAAGCCATTCATGCGGTCGAAAACCACGGCATCGTCTTTATCGATGAATTCGACAAAATTTGTAAACGCGGTGAAACCTCAGGCCCCGATGTGTCCCGTGAAGGCGTACAGCGTGACTTGCTGCCCTTGATTGAAGGCAGCTCGGTAAACACCAAACACGGCATGGTGCGCACCGATCATATGCTGTTTATCGCCTCTGGCGCCTTTCAGGTGGCCAAGCCGTCGGATCTGATCCCTGAATTGCAGGGGCGCTTGCCAATTCGCGTGGAATTAAGCTCGCTTAATACCGATGACTTTGAGCGCATCTTAACCGAGCCTAATGCTTCACTCACCGAGCAATATAAAGCGCTGCTAGCCACAGAAAATGTGACTATCGACTTTACCAAGGCCGGTATTCGCCGCTTGGCGGAAGCCGCATGGCGGGTGAACGAGCGCACCGAAAATATCGGTGCTCGCCGCTTGCACACTATTATGGAGCGCTTGCTCGACGAGTTGTCGTTTGAGGCTTCTGACAAGTCTGGAGAAAGTATTCTGATCGACGAGCATTATGTGGATCGCTACCTCGAAGACCTAATAGAAGACGAAGATTTGAGCCGTTATATTCTCTAATTTTCAGCACCCAGTTGCGGCTACTACCAGACAATAAGCGGCAACTGCCCTAGGCATTAAGCAAGGAGCGGCGCACTGTCACACGATTGTGATTGAAAACTGCGCACGCCCCTTTATACTTGATGTCACCTTGTTTCCAAATGTGGCTGACTTCATGGAATACAATACTTCAGAATTGTGCGATACCTATATTGATATGGTGGACGTGGTTGAACCCATGTTCTCCAGTTTTGGCGGCCGAAATTCTTTTGGCGGCTCTATCACCACTATCAAGTGTTTCGAGTCTAACGGCTTGATTAGCGAGACCGTAAAAGAAGACGGCCAAGGTCGGGTGCTGCTGATCGACGGTGGCGGTTCTTTACGACGCGCGCTGCTTGATGCAGAGATTGCCGAAACCGCGGCCGAAAATGGCTGGGAAGGCATTATTTGCTACGGCTGTGTGCGTGAAGTAGATGCACTTGATGAGCTGGATATCGGTATTCAAGCCTTGGCGTCTATTCCGGTCGGTGCCGATGCCAACGATATCGGTGAGCTGCAAGTGCCGGTTAACTTTGGCGGCGTGACCTTCTTACCCGCAGACTATGTGTATGCGGACACCACGGGTGTGATTTTATCGCCGGAACCGCTAGATATTGAAGATGAAGGCGACTACGACGGCGAAGAAGACCAAGCCTAAAAATAGCCGTAAGCCATCAGCGTTAAGCTGTCAGTTAGCGATACAGACAAAGCGCTAAAACAAAAGGCCAACCCCATGGGGTTGGCCTTTTTTGTTCCACTTATCTGACAGCTGATAGCTTACCGCTGCTGTTAGGCGTTTTCTTCTACCTGATCGATTTTTCCTAACAGTACGCGCAAGCGGTCTTGCCAAGCTTCATGCTGCTGCTTGAGCTGCTGGTTATCTTGATCGAGCTGAGTGTGGTTTTGTTTGAGCTGCTGATTCTCTTCGCCCAACTGGCTGTTTAGCTCTTTTAACTCTTCAACTTCCATTTGCAGTAAAGCAATAGTGTCTACGGCCGACAGTATTTTGGCTTCCAGCTTTTCTAATACATCAAAAGACATGCACTCACCCCTAACATCACGGTTGTTCGGCCGGCTGGCCGCTAATAGCAAAGAGGATACAGCGCCAGTTGTTTGACAACAAGTGGCCACCGCGTTTGCAAGACAGATTAGCCTATATTTATCCGCTCTACGTCAATAACCGGCGTCGATAAAGTCCTAAATATTCTGATTCATATCAAAAGACGGCATGTCGGAGCATGGTCTGCCCACAATACGCGCCGGCACACCGGCCACTGTGGTGTGCGGCGGTACCGCATCTAGCACCACACTACCGGAACCGACTTTGGCACCTGCGCCCACTTCAATATTGCCTAAAATTTTCGCGCCCGCGCCTATCATCACCCCTTGGCGAATTTTAGGGTGTCGATCGCCTCCAGCTTTGCCGGTACCGCCCAGCGTGACGCTTTGTAAAATAGAGACATCGTCTTCAATCACGGCGGTTTCACCCACTACTATGCCAGTGGCATGGTCAAACATGATGCCTTTGCCAATGCGCGCCGCTGGGTGCACATCCACGCCAAACACGACCGAAATTTGATTTTGCAAATAGGTAGCTAAGGCGCGACGGCCATGGCGCCACAGCCAGTTAGCAATGCGATAACCTTGCAGCGCATGAAAACCTTTCAGATACAAAAGCGGCGTAGAAAATAAGTCCACCGCCGGATCCCGCTCTTGTACCGCGCAAATATCCGTGGCGGCGATATCAAGAATGCAGGGCTCTGCATCCATCACCGACTCTATCACTTCACGCAGGCTAATGGCCGGCATAACAGAGCTCTCTAACTTATTAGCCAGAATAAAGCTCAGCGAGCACTTTAACGTGTCATGGTTAAGAATGGTTGAATAATAAAAGCTGCCTAACATGGGCTCTTCTGCAATCATCCGACGAGCTTCCTCGCGGATGTGCAACCAAGTACTAGCTTGAATGCCGTCTTCCATGGGTTAAACCTTGTTTACTGTAAAAAGAGGTGTTCATATCCCAGTTGCTGGGGACAGGACCGATAATGGGTCCATATGAATAATAATGTCGGTATCAGGAAATAACCGCTCCAACTCCTGCTCGGCGTTAAGGGCAATTTGATGCGCCTGCACTAAGGGTAAATGATCATCCAGCTCAAGATGCAATTGAATAAAACGGGTTGCCCCAGACTGACGAGTCCGCAAGTCGTGCAAACCGTGTACTCCTGCTACCGCCAAACACGCGTCAATAATGCGCCTTTGCTCGGTATCCGGCAACTGATGATCTAAAAGCATCTGTACCGCATCATACCCAATTTTTAATGCACCTTTAAGAATATAGCCGCCAATTAATAGCGCAAACAAGCCGTCCGCCCAATGAAAACCCTGCCACGCCAGCCCTATGGCCAGCAACACGCCTATGTTCAATAAGATATCGGATCGGTAATGCAGCTGGTCGGCACGGATAGCCAGTGACTGGGTTTTTCTGATCACATAGCCTTGGTAGAGCACTAAGCTCAAAGTGACCAAAATTGAGAATAGGATAACACTTACGCCAATACCTGCATGGCTGACGGATTGACTATTGAGCAGCCGCGAGATACCGGTGATCATCAAAAAAATAGCCGAGGCACTGATAAACGCCGACTGCGCCAAGCCCGCTAATGACTCCGCCTTGCCATGACCAAAACTGTGCTCTTTGTCGGCCGGCATCAAGGCGTAACGAATGGCCATCAAGTTAATAAAAGAGGCGCTGATATCTAACAAAGAATCTGTGAGTGAGGCCAGCATACTGGCGGAGTCCGTATAGAACCACGCCAGCAGCTTAGTCACTATCATAAGACCTGCCGCCACCATGGCCGCCTTGGCCGCCCCCGTCACTAGCTTCTGGTAGGTCGCAGACTCAGAAATTACTTCATCAAGATGATTCACAACTAGCACCCTTATCGTCCTTAAACATCGCCTTACGACATACGCTGTACGCTTTAAGTTAAAATCAGCTGTAAAGAGACTGTGCTAAATCCACGTCTCAAAGGGCTGTGTTTATCTTTAACTTACGGCTTACAGCGTAAAGCTTACCGCTGCTCTACGAACTATTTACCGCCGATAAAGTCATGTTGGCGCCAAGCTTCGTAGCTGATGATGGCCACCGCATTCGATAAATTTAAACTGCGGCTATCGGCTTGCATGGGAATACGAATGCGAAATTCAGGCTCAATATCTGCCAATACCGACTCCGGCAGACCGCGGGTTTCGGGTCCGAATAACAATACATCATTCGCCTGATAACTGGCCTTATGATGGGGCTGACTGCCTTTGGTGGTGCAGGCAAAAATACGTTTTCCACTCACAGCTAGCAAGAAAGCGGCGTAGTTTTTATGAATGGAAATACGGCCGAAATCCGCGTAATCCAAACCCGCACGGCGTAAGCGCTTTTCTTCCAGTTGAAAACCCATGGGCTCAATAAGATGTAAGTGGCAGCCATTATTACGCGCCAAGCGCATAATATTGCCGGTATTAGGTGCGATTTCGGGTTCATAGAGCGCAATTTCAAACATATTTTTTCTCTTAATGATTTTTGCCACGGAATCCACAGAAAAATAAAGATAAAGGCGAAAAGTAACTGTAATGGTAAGAGCGACACCATATCCGATGAGGGTTTGGTGTTTAGACCTTCCCCATTAATAGTCTTATCTCGGCTTTGAATTTTTCAGATCTGATCACTATTTTTCCGTGTTCTTCCGTGACTCTCGTAACAAAGAGGCGTGGCAAAGGTATGGATCAGTTAGTTTTCGGCTCCGCCGCTGATAAATCCTTGGCCTCGTTCTAATCGCCACCAAGCCCAGCCCAAGGTAAGGCCTCGCGCCAACATAAAACACAGCATGGCTAACCAAAGCCCATGATTTCCCAATTCTTGGCTGAAATACCACACTGGGAAGAAGACCCCGAGCGTGGAGAGCAACATCATATCGCGCATCTCGGTGCCACGCGTAGTGCCGATGAAAATACCGTCCAAAATAAAGCACCAACAAGCGGCTAATGGCATTAATACTAACCAAGGTAAATAGCGCACCGCTTGGTCTCGTACCTCATTAATAGTGGTGATTAAGCCAATAAGCTGCGGGCCCGCTAGGGCGAACACCAACACAAACAAGAGTGCGATCAGCGCGCCCCAAAATAGGTTTAAGCCGCAGGCTAAGCGAAACTCGAGCCGATTGCGTGCACCCACCGCCCTGCCCACCATGGCTTCTACCGCATAGGCAAAGCCATCTAAGCCAAAAGAGATAAACATCAAGAAGTTCATTAATACCGCATTGGCGGCCAGCACCTCATCGCCGAGGCGTGCGCCTTGAAAGGTCATAAAGGCGAAGGTGAGCTGCAAACACAGGGCTCGGATAAAGATGTCTCGATTGAGGCCTAACAACTGCTTGAAAGCACCGAGCGTTAAGCAATCCGACCAAAACCCGGCCGCGGGCCAAAAGCCGCGTTTTTGCAAAGTACGCCACACCAACCAAGCACCCAGAATCGTGGCTAAATAGTCCGCCAACACGGAAGCTGCCGCAGCACCCTTAACTTGCCAACCTAGTCCTAAGACAAACCACACATCGAATACGATATTCACGCCATTACCCAAGATCAATAACAGCATGGGCGCGCGGGCATTTTGGTTACCCAGCAGCCAGCCCAGCAATACTAAGTTGGTTAAGGCCGCCGGAGCACTCCAAATTCGCACCGATACATAGTCACGGCCATAATGCTGTACCAAGTCGCTGCCGCCCATCAGCCAAAATGCCACGTCTATAATGGGCTTTTGTAGTAACAAAATAAGCAGTGCCAGCCCCCAGGCCAACACCAAACCACGCACCAACACTTGTAATAATCTATGGTGATCACCGGCGCCAAACGCCTGAGCCGCTAAGCCGGTAGTCGACATGCGCAGGAAACCCAACAGCCAAAAAATCAGGCTAATAATAGTAGCACCCACGGCCACGCCGCCGAGGTAATAGGCTTTATCCAGATGACCGATAACTATGGTATCCACTAGGCCTAATAAGGGCACCGTAATATTGGACAGCACCATAGGCAGCGCCAGCATAAACACCTGACGGTGGCGAGCGGCACAAAAAAAAGAGGGGGGCATAATTAATTCTTACTTAAATACGGTGAGGGGTGAAGGATAAAGAGTGAAGTGGACAACACCCAGTGTTCAGATGCTGCACTTTCTGAGGTCTTGGTATTATGTCGTCCTCTTTCCACTTCACCCTTAACTCTTTACGAGTTAACCGCGCCAGCGAGCCAAAATACTGGAAAAATTTTTCACCAACTCAGGGCCATTCACTAATGGCATTTCGGTTTTCTCATCAAAATCCGGCCGAAACGAGGCATGCAGCTCACCCTTAGGATTAACCAGCGCGATAGACGCCGAATGATCCACTAGGTAGTTATCGTCTTCACGATCGAAGATGCCATAAATTAGGCCCAGTTGCTGTACGGCAGGCATCAGTTGCTCATGCTCGGCTGTCACGGCAATAAAGTGGGGGTTAAAATACTCGGTATAGGCTTTTAGCCGCTCAGGCGTGTCACGCGCTGGATCCGCCGACACAAACACTACCTGCACCTTGTCGCTGAGCGCGGTTAACTCAGGATAAATACGCGATAAGTCCGATAAAGTGGTAGGGCAAATATCGGGGCAAAAAGTATAGCCGACAAACACCAGACTCCAATGACCTTTAAAATTTTCTTCGGTAAACGGCTCGCCAGTGCCAGCGGTTAAGGCAAAAGCGGTTAAGGCTTGAGCCTTGGGATAGACAACGACCGCATCGGTCAGGCTATTTTTTTTATCTGCATACCAAACGCCACCACTCAAGGTGCCGATCAACAGCACTATTATTGCCAGTACCCATATCCATCGATTAGCTGTAGCCATAATTTATCCAGTGATCCGCCAATATCAGCACAAACAGCCACATCAGGTGACTAATTGAAAAGTGGAAACAGTGTAATGCGGTTTGAGCAGAAGGTCTAAACTTCAGCCGCCAAGCCCACTGTATGAAGCGCAAATTCAGCAAAGTAGCCCCGAATAGATATAGCAAACCCGACATACCCACAGCCCAAGGTAACACGCACACCAAAGTTAACAACAAGGTATAAAGCAAGATGCAGATTTTGGTGAACTCAATACCGTGAGTCACCGGCAGCATAGGAACGCCAGCCTTGGCATAGTCGTCGCGCCTATGGATTGCTAACGCCCAAAAATGCGGCGGCGTCCAAACGAAAATAATCATCACTAATAGCAGCGCATGGCCATGAAACTCGCCGGTAATGGCGGTCCAACCGAGTAATGGCGGCATGGCGCCCGCCAGCCCACCGATCACAATATTTTGTGGCGTGGCTCGTTTTAACCACACCGTATACACAACCGCATAGCCCAACAAAGAAGCCAAGGTGAGCCAAGCGGTCAAGGCATTCACCCACACCAATAAGATGGCAAAGCCCATGGCTGATAACGTAAGCGCAAAGGCCAAGGCCGCGCCACTGCTCACCCGCCCTTGGGCCACCGGCCTGTGATAGGTGCGCGCCATTTGAATATCTATACGTCTGTCTAGCACATGATTAATAGCCGCAGCACCTCCAGCCATTAAGCCAATACCGAGCGTGGCCACGGCGACCTGTAGTAAGCTCGGCACTATCTCGGTTAAATACATGCCCACCACAGCGGTGAGCAAAATCAGCGCCACCACCTTAGGTTTGGTCAGCGCCCAATAGTCGGCCCAGCTTGCGGCCTTACGGATGCTATTTACTGTTTGGTTGCTAGCCTCTACTTCCGCCTTGCTAGCCCCTACTGTCTCGTTACTAATAGACACTGAGTTCCTAGCCATGTCGCCTCCCTTACTCGCCAGAGTCGCTCACCTAAACCGGTGACGATCAACAATAACAAAGCCGCTCCCCCATTGTGTGCCACCGCCAGCGGCAAAGGTAATCGCCACCAAACATTGGCCACACCCAAAGCCACCTGTAGCACCACAGCCATTGCCAGCAAGATCCCCCAAGGTTGCAACTCACGAGTCTGGCCACATCGCCAAGCCAGTGCTAATAACACTATTGCCGTCACCATGGCCCACAGCCGATGAGCCACATGAATAGTGATCCGCTCATCAGCGCTTAATACTCCATATTGATAACTGGCGGCGGGCATACCGTGGGGATGAAAGGCGCTCCACTGCCATTGGCTTAGCCACTCTCCTTGGCACACCGGTAGCTCAACACAGGCGAGCGCCGCATAGTTAGCGGCAGTCCAACCACCGAGCGCAATTTGTATTATTAGCACCAAGAGCGCCACCGACCATAACGCCAGTAAGTGTTGACCAGAATGTGGCCGAGCGCTCACTTCAGAGTTCAGGCCTAAGTTTAAAACAGAGCGGTTAGGCGCCATTGGCCGAGTACGGCGCAATAATAAAAACAGCAGTGCCAAAATGCTAAAGCCCCCCAGCAAATGGCCGAGCACGATAAAGGGCAGCAAATTCAGGGTTACGGTCAGCATGCCTAAGCTGGCTTGCATAATAACCAAGGCCAGTAACAGCCAAGCCCCAGTGCGATATGCTCGATGGCGTGCCCGCAATGAGCAAAGCGCCAACACTAAGATGCTTAACCCTAAGCTACCCGCCGCATAACGATGCAGCATTTCATTGCTTGCCTTATTAATATCCAGTGGTTGTTCTGGGAAACGGCTGGCCGCCAGCTGCTGCTCGGCGATGGTCTGGGGCACAGCATTAAAGCCATAACAGCCAGGCCAATCTGGGCAGCCAAGGCCTGCATCGGTTAAGCGCGTATAAGCACCCAGCAGCACCACTAGCAGCGTCAACGCAAAGGCAAACAAGCAAAGCAGGCGCATGGCAACTCCTTATCCTGCGCGAGAATACGTCAGTAAACGGCGTAAATCTTTAAGCAGCGCTTTGGTCATAATGGGCGCTTGCGGTGGTTGACCTTGTAATAGCGGCTCTGGTGATGGCGAGTCAGATAACGGATAGCGCATAACCAGCGAGCCGGGCGGATCCGCGATATAAACGAAGCCGGTGCTGAGCTCACTCGTGGCCGGCGTAAACAGCAGCCGTACTCTCTGGCCGTCTCGGCCCAAGGCCAGTAAAACCGGCGCCAATAACGGCTCGGCTTGCGAGCAAGGCACACAGTGAGCGCCTTGGGGCACGATTAAGCGCCACTGAGTATCGGCCGCTACCTGCCCCGTTACCCATTGACCATGGTTGTTTACCCCTGCCGTAAACCAACCCAACTGCAAGGTCAGCCAAGCCAAGGCCACAGGCAATGAAAATACCAAACCCAAGGCGATAAGGGTGTAATAACGGGGTCGAGAATGACGCCGCTGGCTCTGGTTAGATTGAGGCTGGGGCTGGAAGTTAGCTGGCATCTTGCCTCCGGTAGTAACAAAACGCGGCAATACACACAGCTAGCGCCATCAGCAACCATTGCACCGCGTAGCCAATATGTTTCTCTGGCCCCATCACCACCGGCTGCCAGTGTTTATCTTCAGCACCCTGTTCGTCACTCGATAGTTTTAAGACGAAGGGCAGCACAGGCTCGCCCCAGATTTGTGCTAATAAAGCAGGCGTTAAACTGGGTACTAAAGGATAGCTGGCAATAAAGGTGAACTGGCCTAACGAGAGTGGCGGCTGATACGGTCGAACTAGATGCCCAGAGAGCGACAGGGACGTAGTGATGGCAGGAATTGCGGGCAACTGACGCCTGTCCACGTCTGCGGGCCACCAACCGGTATCAACCATCAGCAAACCCTGCGGCGTGAGCAAGGCGCGAATTAATCGATAACCCACCCGCCCTGCTTGTATTTGGTTATCGAGAAAGACCTCACGCCCAGATAAGTAGTGCCCCTGAGTCGCCAGTCGATAACCAAAAGGGGAATCCATGGCACTGGCTTGGTTTAAGCTAATATCACTGTTGCGACGCTGCTGCCACTCGACTATTAACTGGCGTTTTTCTTCGGCACGGGATAATTGCCAACCCGCCATGCCCAGCATCACTAGGCTGAGCAGTGCGGTTAGCATTAACAAACCGACGTCCTTTCTTCTGCTCAATATTCAATCTCCCTGTCTCATGCTGTAAGGGCGAAAGGTGAGGGACGCGAAATTAAACCGCCCACCTCACGCTTCAAGCTTCACAGCACGTACACCGTCATAAACAGCACCAGCCACACCAAGTCCACGAAGTGCCAATACCAAGCCGCGGCCTGAAAACCAAAATGCTGCGCCTGAGTAAAATCACCTCTTTGTACCCTGAGCCACATAGTCACCAGCAACAGCGTGCCCAAGATCACGTGCGCACCATGAAAACCGGTTAATAAAAAGAAGGTGTTACCATAGATGCCAGAATCAAGTTTAAGCCCTAACTCCTGATAGGCATGGCTGTATTCCCACGTTTGTAAGACTAAGAAAGTGATGCCTAGCAGCGCTGTGCACCCCAACCACAACGCCAGACTGTTACGCCGGTTATGCAGTAACGCCCGATGCGCAACATACAAGGTAAACGATGAGCTGATCAGCACTAGGGTGTTAATCAGCGGCAAGCCAAACCAACCCATGGCAGTGGTCTTAGTGCCTCCCGGTGTCAGCAGCATAGGCCAGTCGGGGACGAAGTTTGGCCAGAGCACCGCATGGGTCATCGCATTATTGCTGGCTCCACCCAACCAAGGCACCACTAAAATGCGGATGTAAAATAGCACGCCAAAAAGAGCCGCAAAAAACATCACCTCAGAGAAAATGAACCAGCTCATACCGAGACGAAAAGAACGGTGCATCTGCGTACTATATAAGCCAGACTTTGACTCTTGGATGACGTTGCCAAACCAGCCAAATAACATCACCACCATCACCAACACGCCCAAACTAAAGACGATATGCCCAGCAAAGGTAGCTAACCCCGACACCCAAAGTCCGGCGCCAGCAGCTAATAGAAACAACCCCAGCGCGCCCATTAGCGGCCAAGGACTTTGACTCGGGACATAATACGGCTGACATTTAACCGGCATTGTTGCCTCCTTGGCTTAGCTACGGTTGGCCCTATCACTGATGTCATACAAGGTGTATGACAGTGTAAATACTTCTATGTCTGCCGGCAGCATACGATCCACGTAAAAACGCATCGGCAGCACAGCCGTGCCCTGTGCCGTCAGAGGCTGCTCTTGAAAACAAAAACACTCAGTTTTGTGCAAGTAACTGGCGGCGCGACCGGGTGACACCGAGGGAATTGCCCGCAGTACTTTGTCTTTGCCACTGGGATTAGTCACCGTAAAATCAACTTGATGCATAGCCCCAAGCTGCACCTGTAAATGCTGTACCGACGCGCTAAATTCGCCCTGCAGCCCTGTGCTTTGATAAGTCACAAACTCCACAGTCACGTGACGATTGGGGTCTATCTCTTGCGACTCCACCACCGCTTGGGTGGCGGTTTTACCATTCAGACCCGTGATATCGCAGAACACGTCATATAAAGGCACCAACAAAAAACCAAAGCCAAACATGACCACGGCTAATAACGCCAGTTGGAGTGCCTTACGATCGCGCATCATAATCCGTAACCTCAGGTGGCGTGCTAAAGGTGTGATAGGGCGCGGGTGACGGCACAGTCCATTCCATGCCATGGGCACCTTCCCATACTCGGGCCGGCGCCGGTGTACCACCGCGAATACATTTGATGACTAGCACCACAAACAGCAGTTGCGATAAACCAAAGGCAAAGCCGCCAATGCTGACTAAGGCGTTAATATCGGCAAATTGCAGCGCATAGTCGGGGATGCGCCGTGGCATACCGGCGAGACCCAAAAAGTGCATCGGAAAAAACAGCACGTTGACGGAAATAACCGAACACCAAAAATGCCACTTGCCCAAGCGCTCGTTAAACATGTGACCTGTCCACTTGGGCAGCCAGTAATACACGGCAGCAAACACCGACAATACGGCACCCGTCACTAGCACATAGTGAAAGTGAGCGACCACAAAATAGGTATCGTGATACTGAAAATCCGCGGGGGTGATGGCCAGCATTAAGCCGCTAAAGCCGCCAATTGTGAACAGCACGATAAAGGCGATAGAAAACAGCATGGGCACTTCAAAGCTCAATGAGCCACGCCACATAGTGGCTACCCAGTTAAAGACCTTAACGCCAGTGGGTACCGAGATCAGCATGGTGCAATACATGAAGAACAATTCTGCCGCCACCGGCATGCCCACGGTAAACATATGGTGTGCCCACACGAGAAAACTCAAACCAGCAATGGCCACGGTGGCCGCCACCATAGACCGATAACCAAACAAAGGTTTGCGACTAAAGGCAGGAATAGTGGCCGAGATGATGCCAAAGCTCGGCAAGATCATAATGTAGACCTCGGGGTGGCCGAAAAACCAAAAGATATGCTGAAACAATATAGGGTCGCCGCCACCTGCCGCATTAAAGAAGCTGGTGCCAAAATATTTATCGGTTAATACCATAGTGACGGCACCGGCTAGCACCGGCATTACGGCGATCAGCAAAAACGCCGTAATCAACCAAGTCCAACAAAACATTGGTAGCTTCAGCCAAGTCATGCCCGGTGCGCGCAAATTACAGATGGTCACTATGACGTTAATCGCGCCCATGATGGAGCTGATGCCCATAATATGAATGGCAAACACAAACAAGGCGGTGCTATCTGGTGAGTAAGTGGTAGATAAGGGTGCGTAGAAGGTCCAGCCAAAGTTTGGGCCGCCACCTGGCATAAATAAGGTTGATAACATCAGCACGAAGGCAAAGGGTAGTATCCAAAAACTCCAGTTGTTCATGCGCGGCAGGGCCATATCTGGCGCACCTATCATCAGCGGTATCATCCAGTTAGCCAACCCCACGAACGAGGGCATAACGGCACCAAAAATCATGATCAAACCGTGCATGGTCGTCATCTGATTAAAGAAAGCTGGATCCACTAGTTGCAGACCCGGTTGAAACAATTCGGCACGGATCAACATTGCCATACCGCCGCCGACAAAAAACATGGTCAGGCTAAACAAAAGATACAGGGTGCCTATGTCTTTGTGATTGGTAGTAAATAGCCAGCGCTTAAGGCCTTTAGTTGGGCCATGAGCTGCCACAGGTAAGTGCGCAGGATCTTCTACTATGTCGACTTTATTTAGCGATACCATCCTAGCCCCCTACTGTCCGTTTCTGGCCTGCTCAATATCGCTGGGTTGCACCAAATCTTTGGTATCGTTCCCCCAAGCGTTACGCTCATAAGTGATCACGGCCGCCAATTCTTTGGCCGATAGCTGCTTATCAAAGCTTTGCATGGCCGTGCCCGCTTTACCAAACAGCACAATATGCAGGTGAGCCGCCTTATCCTTTAAAATCAACTGGCTGCCTTTAAGTGGCGGAAAAGCGCCGGGCAAACCTTCACCATTAGCTTGGTGACAAGCGGCACAAATGCGTTGATACACCTGCTCGCCGGTTGTCATCAGCTCATCCATGGTCATTTGTGTGGCCAATTGCGCTTGTTCGTCGGCTTTGGCTTGCAACTGCTTAGCTTTAGCGTCGGCCAGCCAAGTATCGAATTCGGCACCGCTTTTCGCTTCCACCACTATCGGCATAAAGCCATGGTTTTTGCCGCATAGCTCAGCGCATTGGCCACGGTAAATACCCGGCTCGTTAATACGCGTCCAAGCTTCATTAATAAAGCCCGGCACCGCGTCCTTTTTAATGGCAAACGCCGGTACCCACCAAGAGTGGATCACATCATCAGAAGTAATTAAGAAGCGGATTTTACGATCTGTGGGTAGCACTAAGGGCCAATCTACTTCCAGCAGGTAATTCTCACCTTTAGCAACTTGCCCTTGAATTTGCTCTGGTAAAGTACCAATCAAGCTATAAAAGCCGACATCTTGTTCAAAGTAGCTGTAATGCCATTTCCACTGCGAACCCGTCACTTGCACTGTCAGATCCGATTGGCTGGCATCTTCCATGGCAATTAAGGTACGAGTGGCCGGAATGGCCATAATAATCAAGATAACGAAGGGGATCAGAGTCCAGAGAATTTCTACTTTGGTACTTTCATGAAACTGAGCAGCCTGTGCGCCCTTGTCTTTACGATGATGAATAATAGCCCAAAGCATAATGCCGAATACAATGACGCCAATGGCCACGCAGATCAGGAATATGGTCATGTGTAAGCCATACACTTTTTGGCTGATGTCGGTCACGCCAGTCGTCATATTCAAACGCGTTTGCGCTTGCGTCGGCAGGGCTATGAGTAAAGGCAATAACAACGGATTTAGCTTCACCACCCACCCCCAAGTTAATCTTGAATATTGGCGTACTAACGTTGAATGATGGTGCTATTCGGATCTACGTGGCGGCATTCGACGTTAACAGTAAGTAAAGCATCGAAAGCGAAAAAGGAAAGAAAATAATGATGCTACGCTGATGAACCGCGTGCTAAGACAAGGGGTTACAATATGCTAGAACGAAGTAGAGACGGACAATCGAAGGTTAAAAAAGAGAAAATAAAAATACTGGCAGGCTGCGTGAGGCGGCTAATTTCCTCACGCGAATTGGCCAAAACCCGTTAAGAATCGACGTCAGTTAAAAATCAGAGTTACGGATCACACCTACGGCGAGGCCTTCTATGATCAACTCTTGACTGCGCAAGTCCACTTCTATGGGGCTAAGCTCTTCGTTTTCCGGTAATAAACTGACCTTATTACCCTTACGCTGAAAACGCTTCACCGTGACTTCGTCGTCTAGGCGCGCCACTACCACTTGGCCATTGCGTACTTCTTGCGTCTTGTGTACCGCTAACAAATCGCCATCCATGATGCCGATGTTTTTCATGCTCATGCCTTTAACGCGCAATAAGAAGTCGGCAGCCGGATGAAACAGGGCGGGATCCAACTGATAATGACTTTCTATGTGCTGCTGGGCCAAAATCGGCTCGCCGGCGGCCACGCGACCAATCAGCGGCAAACCCATTTCTTCTGGCTCTTCTTCAATTAAGCGTATACCTCTAGAGGTACCCGGCATCATGGTAATAACGCCTTTTTTGGCCAGCGCCTTAAGGTGTTCTTCTGCCGCATTCGCGGATTTAAACCCCAAGATGTTGGCAATTTCGGCACGCGTCGGTGGCATACCGGTTTGCTGGATCTGATCTTTAATGATGTCCAGTACCTGAGACTGGCGAAGCGTAAGCGCTTTCATAGGGCACCTGTTTTTTTATACAGTTAACTGTCAGTATATCCAGTATACGCGCCGGAGCAAGTATAAAATATCAGACCCACTCTTTAGGGCTAGATAACAGCCTTAATTTCGCCAAACTGCAGCCATAACCGCCTAGAATAGCGTCAGCACTAAGCCAATAAACACCAGCATGCCCACGTAGTTATTATTCAAAAAAGCACGAAAACACAACTCACGTTCTCGGTCGCGGATCTGGCGTTGCTGATACACAAATAAGCCCGCCGCGCCTAATAAGCTCCAATAAAACCAAGCCCCTAAGGCAAAGGCTTGCCCAGCCGCCACCAAGAGAATGAGCGTCACTAACTGCAAGATGCCGATGATGAGCTTATCTCGGCGACCAAACAAGATGGCGGTAGATTTAACACCTATCTGCAAATCATCGTCACGATCCACCATGGCGTACATAGTGTCATAGGCGACAGTCCAGGTCAGATTGGCGGCAAACAATAACCACAGCCCCAGCGGCAAGCTATTACTTTGGGCGGCAAAGGCCATGGGGATCGCCCACGAAAAGGCAATGCCTAAAAATAGCTGCGGCAAGTGAGTGTAGCGCTTCATAAAAGGATACAGCGCAGCCCAACCTAGGCCGGCCACCGACAACAAAATAGTCAGCTTGTTGGTAGTCAGCACTAGCAAGAAAGACACGCCGACCAAGAATGTAAAAAAACCTAACGCTTGGCGCTCGGTCAGCTCCCCCGTCACCAAAGGCCGCCCATTGGTGCGCTTTACATGACCATCAATATGCCGGTCCGCATAATCATTGATCACACATCCCGCCGATCGCATCGAGAACACGCCCACGATAAACACCAACAATAACCACCAAGACGGGCGGCCCTCACCGGCAATCCATAAGGCCCATAAAGTAGGCCAAAGCAATAACAAGGTGCCTATGGGTTTATCGAGCCGAGCCAGCGCCATGTAAGCGCGCCATTTAGGTCGCGTGAGTGTGGGCATATTAGGGTTAGGCGAAGTGAGGCTGGTCATAACATTACTCTCTAGTAAACGCAGGCGGCAGACAAAATAACTCACTGACTAAGACCCTTGCCTCGGGAATAGCCAACACAGAGCGGCGCGCCCATGGCGATGAGGTAGTGGAGGCTGGCAAATGAGGATGAACTTGCAAGACTAGTTGCTGAGACTCGGCTGCCGTTAACTGAGCAAACTCAAACCGACTGCGCACTAATTGCGGATGTTCGAACAGTAGTTCGCCTAAGGCTTTTTGGCCTAAGCCGCCGAGCGCGGGTAGGGCCTCAAGTGCGGCGCTGGAATACAGTGAGCTGGCATAAACCCATGGCTGTTCGTCACATAACAGCAAGACTTCACGACAATAAGCGTGAGTTTCACCCAACCAGTGTGCTTGACTCTGCGTGAGCGACACGCCCTGAGTGCTCAAAAGTTGCACCCGAAATTGCTTACAATGCAGGCGTAAACGAGCGGTTAATGAACCCGTATCTTGCAGCCAATCATTAAGACTTGGCAGCGCGAGCGGAACTGCGGATTGCCAGCGCCAATGTGCATCGGCGGTAATCTTCACGGGTATTTCCTAGCTTTGAGGGGGGAAGGCATAGACATTAATAAGAGTTTAAATCCTGAAAAACACGTATTCACTTGACCGGCTCACACTTTGTTTAAACAATAGCCATCTTATTCCGTTAGAAAGGCTCATGATGTTTCGCATAATTGCACTGTGTATTCTGTTTACCGCGGCATCGCTGCAGGCTCAAGAAGCAGCCCCAGAAGGCCCTTTATATTACACCATAGAGCCCGACATTATTACCAACTACCACAACTCGGGCCAGACCTTGGGTTATGTGCGGGTAACGGTGGATTTAATGCTAGAAAGCGCCGACAAGATGCCATTAGTGGAGCTGCATATTCCGCTGTTGCGTGATGCAATCAATAGCCTATTGGCCGAACAAGACCAGCAACAAATTCGCTCGCTGACGATGCGCGACCAACTGTCGGCACAAGGCTTACAGCGCCTCAACGATCTCTTGTTAAAAGAGACAGGTGAAACGCCGATCCGTCGCCTGTTGTTTACCAAGTTTTTATATCAGTAATACGAACTAAGGTGACACCCGCTGACGATCCAACATAGCTTGTACTAGCCCAATTAGGCCTCCGCCCAAGTGAGCTAAGTTGGCCACAGGCCCCAAAACGCCCGTAAAACCCAGCACCAGCCACACCAACATCAATACTGCCATGCCATCGGGCAAGCTAATGCCACCGGTAGGATTTAAGCGACCCGACAGCCAGACATAGGCAAACAAGGCATACACAACGCCCGATAAACCGCCAAAATAGGGACCACTGGCAAAAAATTGCATCACGTTAGGCAGTGCCGCTGCCACCAGCACGATTAACAGCAAGCGGCCCGAGCCGCGCTCACGCTCCACCATGCAGGCGAGATACCACCACCAAAACAGGTTAAACACCAGATGCATCAAACTGAAGTGCAATAAGGCAGGCGTAAAAACGCGCCAAAAATTGATGCCCAGTAATTGACTTAGCTGCGGCGGGAAAGACAAGGCAGCTAACACGGGCGCACCCAGTGTGGCCAATATATAAATCAGCACACACGCTATTAATACGCTTACGTTAACCGGCCCCGTGCGGCTCAATAACTGAGCCAGACTATTGTTACTGCGCTTACTCGGTGCAAACTGCACCTGTGTATCCCCATGCAGCCAAGCGGCTTCTTGATAACGCGGATGCAAAGGCTCGGCGATAAAGCGCAGCACCTCAGGCTCAGCCTTGGGCCACAAGTCTTCATCTACCAGCCAAATACTGACCCGATGCGCATCGTCGAGGGTTTGTTCACATTGCAACCCCATGGCTGCTAAGTAATCGACAAATGACTGGGCAAGTCTGGGGTCTGGCACCACCAACAACAATTTCATTACGCAGCAACCACAGGCTGAGTGCGGCGCCACGCCTCAAAGCCTCCATCTAAGCTGTACACTTCTTCAAAGCCTTGTTCGATTAAATACTGAGCCGCCCCTTGGCTGCTCACGCCGTGATAACACATCACTATGATGGGCGTCTCATAATCCACTTCATTGGTAAAGGCCACTAAGGTGTCGTTGGTCAGATGATAAGACGACGCTACACGGGCGAGTGCAAACGACTGGGGATCACGGGTGTCAACTAACCGAGCCTGACCTTGGGCCAGTAAGCTTTGCGCTTCATCGACAGAAATATGGGCAAACTGCTCCATGGTAAACTCCTTAAATAAATTTCAGCCAGTTTACCCAATCTCAACTTTATTGGCATTAGCTGCTTTAATCTGCACTGGGCTCTAACCGCCTAAATACGCTTGGCGCACTTGCTCATTAACCAGCAACGCCTGCCCTGAGTCGGCCAAGATAATACGACCGTTTTCCAACACATAGCCGCGATCGGCCAGATGCAGCGCTTGATTAGCATTTTGCTCAACTAAAAAAATAGTCATGCCTTGCTCATCACGCAGTCGCGCTATGGTGGCAAAAATTTGGGTAATGATAATGGACGCCAGCCCCAGCGAAGGTTCATCGAGCAATAATAAGCGCGGTTTACTCATTAAGGCCCGGCCTATGGCCAGCATTTGTTGCTCACCGCCCGACATAGTGCCCGCCCTTTGATGCATACGCTCTTTCAGCCGTGGAAACATCTCGTACACCTCGGCTAACAGGCCAGTATGTTCGTGCTTATCGACGAAAAACGCCCCCATATAGAGATTTTCTTCCACCGTTAGCCGCGCAAAGATCCGCCGCCCTTCCGGCACTATGGCGATGTCGTGGCGCATTATGCTGGCGGTATCGAGACCGGTAATATCTTGGCCTTCAAACACCACTCGCCCTTGACTCGGTTTAGGATCGCCACATATGGTCATCATTAAGGTGGTTTTGCCGGCGCCATTGGCGCCAATCAGGGTGACGATTTCGCCCTGCTCTATGTGCACAGTCACATCATGTAGCGCCTGAATCTTGCCATAGCCCGCATTGATATTCTCCACATGCAGCATGTTCAGCTGTCTCCCTGTTCAGTTTTCATCCACGTTTAGCTTTCGCACATGTTTAGCTCTCACCCCAGCCTAACTTTCATCCATGTTCACTTTCACCCATATTTAACTTTCACCTAAGTAGGCTTTGATTACTTCGGCATTATTGCGCACTTGCTCAGGTGTGCCTTCGGCCAAGGGCCGACCTTGATTCACCACATAGATATAATCAGAAATACCCATTACCAGTTTCATATCGTGCTCAATTAATAAGATGCTCACCCCCTCGTTATCACGCAAGTCGCGGATCAAATGGTTGAGTTCGTGCGTTTCATTCGGATTGAGGCCAGCAGCCGGCTCGTCTAGCATCAGCAACTGCGGTCGCGCCGCCATGCAACGAGCAATTTCTAAGCGTCGCTGCTGGCCATAAGACAAATTATCTGCACTGCGGTTAGCAAACTCAGTGAGTCGTACTTTTTCTAACCAGTAATGCGCTAACGCAAGCCCTTCTCGTTCGGAACGACGAAACGCCGGCGTTTTAAACAATCCGGCTAAAAAATGGGTATTGAGATGCAGATGTTGCGCCACTAATAGATTTTCTAATACCGTCATTTCTTTAAATAAACGTACATGTTGAAAGGTACGCACCATGCCGAGGCGGGCAATTTTAAAGCCCGGCATGCCACAAATAGCCAGACCTTTAAATTGCACACTGCCGCCGCTGGGCCGATAAAAGCCCGATAAGCAGTTAAAGATGGTGGTTTTACCGGCACCATTGGGCCCGATAATAGACACGATTTGTTGTGCTTCTATGTTGAGCGCCACCTGGTCGACGGCCACCAAGCCGCCAAAGCGCATGCTCAGTTCACTGACACTTAATAAGGCCGTCATGGTTTTAACTCCAAATGGGGCCTGTGCATCGGCAACAAACCTTGGGGCCGCCAGATCATCATCAGCACCATTAGCAAGCCAAATAACAACATTCGATACTCGTTAAATTCCCGGGTGAGCTCTGGCAATATGGTCATCACGACAGCCGCTAATACCACACCGATTTGTGAACCCATGCCACCCAACACCACAATCGCCAAGATAATAGCCGACTCAATAAACACGAACGACTCTGGGCTAATAAAGCCTTGGCGGGCGGCAAAGAAGCTGCCGGCAAAACCGGCAAAGGTCGCGCCTAAGGTAAAAGCACTCAGTTTGATTAGCGTCGGATTTAAGCCCAGCGAACGACAGGCAATTTCATCTTCGCGCAGCGCTTCCCAAGCGCGGCCTATGGGCATACGCAACAGGCGATTGATCACGAAAATGGTGAATATCACCAAGATCAGCGCCAATAAATAGAGAAAAATCACCTTATGATTGGAGTTATAGGCAATATTAAAGAAGTCGTGAAAGGTGTTATCGCCGCGACGATCAAATTGCAGACCAAACAAGGTAGGCTTAGGAATACCGGCTATGCCGTTAGGGCCGCCGGTAATGCCCGTCATATTGTTCAGCAAAATCCGAATAATCTCGCCAAAACCTAAGGTTACGATTGCCAGATAATCACCGCGCAAACGCAACACCGGAAAGCCGAGTAAGAAACCAAATAATGCCGCCATGGCGCCAGAGATCAACAAGCAGATCCAAAAATCTAGCCCAAAATAGGCATTCAGCAGCGCATAGCTGTAAGCGCCCACCGCATAAAAGGCCACGTAACCTAGATCCAGCAAGCCTGCTAAGCCCACCACTACGTTTAGCCCTAAGCCCAGCATCACATAAATCAGCGTTAAGGTGGCCAAATCCACGGCACCGCGTGAGCCCATAAAAGGCCAGACCAATAAGGTGATCAACACTAATACGGTGAGCATGCGATACAGGCCTGGTCGCTCTTGTGGCGCCGGCAGTGCAAAATTGCCTTTGCGGCCTAACAGGCCAGAGAGCCATTGCCGTAACTTGTTATGAAACAACTGAGCCAAAAACACTAATCCCACACCTAGCGCCAGCCACTGCCAGGTGCTATCTAAGCGATTGGTCACCACAAGTTGCGTGCCGACGGTTTCGAGTCTAAAACCCAGTAACCAGCCCGCCAGCACCAAAAATAATAGGCTGGCCAGCATTGCAGATTTAATCGTATTCATACTTTTTCTACCTCCGGCTTACCTAAGATGCCGGTTGGCATAAATAGTAGTACGGCTATCAGTAGGCCAAATGAGACTACGTCTTTGTATTCGGTACTGAAATACGCGCCCGTCATGGCTTCGGTCACTCCTAATAACACGCCGCCAATGACGGCGCCGGGAATGCTACCTATACCGCCCAACACCGCGGCGGTAAAAGCTTTGAGCCCCGCCATAAAACCTATGTAGGGATTAATCACGCCATAATAAGACCCCAATAACACGCCCGCTACTGCGGCCAATGCCGCGCCAATCACGAAGGTCAGCGAAATCACCGTATTACTGTTGATGCCGAGTAGGTTGGCCATCTGCAAATCTTCGGCGCAGGCACGGCATGCCCGGCCCATGCGCGAGCGCGAGATAAACCACGACAAGAGCGCCATGGTGACTAAGGTAATAACGAAGATAATCAGTTGCATATAAGACAAAGACGCCTGAAAGTCGCCTTCACCAAAATTCCAGCCGCCGGAGATCAGGCGCGGCATGGCGATATCGCGCGAACCTTGAAACAGTCGCATCATATTTTGTAGAAATATCGACATGCCGATGGCGGAGATCAGCGCTATTAATCGTTTACTGCCACGCAGCGGTCGATACGCTACCCGTTCGATGGAGTAGCCGTAGACGCTGGTTAAAATAATGCTTGCCAAGAAGGCACAGGTTAATAGCAGCAAGGTGCTGTCTATGCCCAACATCAGCAGGCCAGTCATCACCATAAAAGACGCGTAGGCACCTATCATATATACCTCGCCGTGGGCGAAGTTGATCATGCCGATAATGCCATAGACCATGGTGTAGCCGATGGCGATCAGGGCATAGGTGCTGCCTATGGTGAGACCGTTGAGGAGTTGTTGAGTAAAATACAACAGAGGCTCAGACATACCAGAGTTCCTTGTCGTAAGTGCAGGTTGCAGGCAGGTGTTAGCTGCAAACGAGCGCTTAAACACAGACTGTCCCGCTCGGCTGAATTAAGAGGCGATTTAGTCGAGTGGCAGATCAAAAAAGCTCGCCCTAAGGCGAGCTGATGATTTACATCTGTGTCGAGGTGCCGTCTTTATGCCACTCAAACACCCCAAATTCGAAACCGACTAAGTCGCCTTTTTCGTCCCAAGATAAGGGCCCCATTACCGTATTCACCGGCTCGGCGCGTAACGCCTTCGCCACGGCTTCTGGATCTGGGCCCGCTCGTTTCACGCCCTCGGCTATGGCTTCTACAGCGGCATAAGTAGTCCACACAAAAGGACCACTGGCGTCTAAGCCTTTCGCCTCAATCGCCTTCACTATCTCGGCGTTTGCCGAGTCCAGATCGTATTTTTTCGGCAAGGTAACCAGCAAGCCTTCCGACGCATCACCGGCAATGGAGGTAATGTCTTTATGGCCCACGCCTTCTGGCCCCATAAAGCGCGCCTTAAAGCCTCGCTCTGCCGCTTGCCGCAAGATAAGCCCAAGTTCAGGGTGATAACCGCCATAATAGACAAAGTCCACCTTATCTCTTTGCAGTTTGGCCACCAAAGTAGAGAAGTCTTTATCTCCTGAAGTCACGCCTTCGTAGGCAACTACCTCAACGCCCGCCGCTTTGAGTTCGTCCCGTACGCTGGCGGCTAAGCCTTCACCGTATTGTTTTTTATCGTGAATAATGGCGATACGCTCAGGTTTGGCTTTCTCTAGAATATATTTTGCCGCCGTCGGACCCTGATCACTGTCCAGACCTATGGTGCGCATGACTAGCGGCAAGTCGCGCTCCGTGATCACCGGGTTAGTGGAGGCGGGCGTGATCATCATAATGCCTTCATCGTCGTATACATCTGAAGCCGGCAAGGTACTGTCGGAGCACAAGTGGCCCACTACAAAGAGGATATTGTCATTGACCACTTTATTGGCCACCGCCACCGCCTGCTTAGGGTCGCAAGCATCATCGTATTCTGTAGCCTCTAAGGTGTAATCCCCCAAAGTGCCGGACTTATTTAGCAGCTCCACCGCCATGCGACCACCGGTAAATTCCATATCACCGTATTGCGCCACCGCCCCCGTAACAGGGCCGGCAATGGCTATTTTCACCGTCTCGGCCGCCACCGCAAATACGGCACCACCACCTAAGGCTACCGTGGTCGCCATAGATATGGCCGTGGCCAGTGTTTTTTTATTCCATGTGCTCATCTCGCTTCCCTCTGTCCATTGAGTGACTGCGCCGGAATGAGTCCGGACTGTTCTTTTTCTAACCCGAGCTTGGCTATTTCACAAGCGAAATGCGTCAAGCAACGCCCAAGGGCTGACACAAATACAAAAGTTGTGAGGTAAGCCGCCGTTTACGGCCTATTTTTTACTGCCTAATTTTTGCTGCCTGAGCTTTGTCGCCCAAATAAGAATAGACCCATTCGAGCAATGTGTGTGTGAGCAACAAGCATAAAAAACCAAGACCTATAAGATAAAGTCTTGGTTTTAATGGCGTTAAGTAGCAAGAATAACTAGCGCCGCCCTATTTAATAATGCAATTTAGCTCCAGTCGAGGATCACCTTGCCAGACTGGCCGGAGCGCATGGCGTCGAAACCTTGCTGAAAATCATCCACCTTAAAGTGATGGGTGATCATGGGGCTTAAATCCAAACCCGATTGAATAAGGCTGGCCATCTTGTACCAAGTTTCAAACATCTCGCGGCCATAAATACCCTTCAGCACTAAGCCTTTGAAGATAACTTGGGTCCAGTCGATGGCCATCTCGCTGGGCGGTATGCCCAGCATGGCAATTTTGCCGCCGTGGTTCATCTTATCCAGCATGTCTCTGAAAGCTGCGGGCACGCCGGACATTTCCAGCCCCACATCGAAACCTTCGGTCATGCCTAACTCATGCATGACAGTATCAAGCGCCTCTTCAGCTACGTTTACCGCTCGAGTGACGCCCATCTGGCGCGCCAGACTCAATCGGTATTCATTTACATCCGTGATCACCACGTGTCGCGCGCCCACATGCCGCGCCACGGCGGCGGCCATAATACCTATGGGCCCAGCTCCCGTGATCAGCACATCTTCGCCCACTAAATCAAACGACAGAGCGGTATGCACCGCATTACCGAAAGGGTCGAAAATAGCCGCTAAATCGTCGGTCACTTCATCGGGTAATTTAAAGGCGTTAAAAGCGGGGATCACTAAGTATTCGGCGAAGGCACCTTGGCGATTGACGCCTACGCCCACGGTATTACGGCACAAATGAGTGCGACCGGCACGGCAATTTCGACAATGGCCGCAGGTGATATGACCTTCGCCCGATACTCTGTCGCCCACCGCAAAGCCACGTACCTCTTGGCCCATGGCCACTACTTCACCTACGTATTCATGGCCCACCACCATGGGCACGGGAATGGTGTTTTGCGACCAAGCATCCCAGTTATAAATATGAATATCGGTGCCGCAAATGGCGGTCTTGCGAATTTTAATTAACAAGTCGTTATGGCCGACCTCAGGCTCGGGCACGTCTGTCATCCAGATACCGGGTTCGGCTTTTAATTTGGCTAAGGCTTTCATGGGCGCTCCTTACACTCTTTGTTCGATAACGTTTAGTTCACGGCCCACGGTAATAAAGGCAGTAATGGCTTTATCCAGCTGTTCGCGACTGTGCGCCGCCGACATCTGAGTACGAATTCGCGCCTGACCGTTCGGCACCACAGGAAAGGAAAAACCAATCACGTAAATACCTGACGCCAATAAACGCGTCGACATCTCACTCGCTAAGGCCGCATCACCCAGCATCACCGGAATAATGGCGTGATCCTTGCCGGCCAAGGTAAAGCCGGCGGCCGTCATGTGCTGGCGAAAATACGCACTGTTCTCGCGTACTTTTTCGCGCAGCGCAGCGCCCTCTTTTAGCATCTCCAGCACCTTAATGGAGGCTGCTACTATGGCCGGCGCCACCGAATTGGAGAAAAGATAAGGCCGTGAGCGTTGGCGCAACCAGTCGATCACTTCTTGCTTGCCCGAGGTATAGCCGCCCGAGGCGCCGCCTAAAGCCTTGCCCAGAGTGCCGGTAATTAAATCCACCCGCCCCATCACTTGGCAATATTCAGGGGTGCCGCGACCGTGTTCACCGACGAACCCCACGGCATGAGAGTCATCCACCATCACCATGGCGCCATATTGCTCGGCCAAGTCACAGATAGCAGACAAGTTCGCAATCACGCCGTCCATCGAGAACACGCCATCGGTGGCAATCAGCGTAAAACGTGCGCCATCCGCTTTTGCCTGTTTTAGCTGGGCTTCCAAGTCGTGCATGTCGTTATTTGCATAGCGATAACGTTTAGCCTTGCACAGCCGCACGCCATCGATAATGGAAGCGTGATTGAGGGCATCGGAAATAATGGCGTCTTCGGGGCCGAGCAGGGTTTCAAATAAACCCGTGTTGGCATCAAAGCAGGAGGTATAGAGAATGGTGTCTTCCATGCCGAGAAAGGCAGAAAGGTCGGCTTCTAACCGTTTATGCAAGTCTTGGGTACCGCAGATAAAGCGCACCGAGGCCATGCCAAAGCCGTGACTATCGAGCCCAAGTTTTGCGGCTTTAATCAGCTCAGGATGATTGGCCAGCCCTAGATAATTGTTGGCGCAAAAGTTAATGACCTCTTGGTCGCCCACCTCTATGGCTGCACTTTGTGGCGAGCTAATGATGCGTTCTTGCTTAAACAGACCCTCGGCTTGGGTTTGTGCAAGCTGTGCGGATAAATGAGCATAAAATGCCGCTGACATAGGGAACTCCTGGGATCAAGCTGACGACTTAGGGTTATTTATCTCACTTTACTCCTCAAGCTTAGATTTACCACAGAGTATTCCACTGACCTGCATTACTTGTGAAAGGGATCACTGGGTTTGGCCGCCAGCGCCTGATAATGTGCCATCAAACCCGCCAATTCCAGACCAAGCTCTGGGTGAAAATACGGCTTCAGCAGTAACAACACCCGCGACACGCCCCCATACAATACGGCTTGACTAATGTGCGGCGTGAGTGATTGCGCCGTTTGATAACTCACCCAGAACGACGCCAGCATTTTCAGCACATCGGTAAGCGGCGCTATCTCAGCATCGGGAATGGCTAACACTTGCTGTCGGTTAAGCTCACGCAGCAAGGCCTGCAAGTTCACGGTCAGCGCTTGCTGCACCGCCAAGTATTGCTGATGCAGTTCGGGGTCACGGCGTAAAATATCGTTGAGGTTGGCGTAGAAAAAGCGAAATTCCCACATCACATAGAAAGTGGCATCCAAATAGTGAAACCACAGCGCCGGACTCGCCGGATTACTATTTTCAAGCGCCATTTGCGGCGTAAAGCTTTTGCGTAAATGCGCACTGTATTGCAAGAAAATGCCGGCGATAATGTGGTTTTTATTACGAAAATGGTAATACAGGTTGCCAGGGCTCATGCCCAAGTGCGCCGCTATGTGATTGGTGGTGACATTCGCTTCGCCTTGCTCATTGAATAACTGTAAGGCAGCCGTCAAGATCCGTTCTTTGGTTTTTATCATAGGCACCAAACGCTCAAGGTTAGTTGACTCAAATATAACACAGGCCGCCGAGTTGGTTTTCTAGCGACCAAGCGTGATAAACTGACATTAATTTTACTTTATGCGTGATGCCGGACTCTCCGGCCAACCAGAGGCAAATCTGATGATCATAGTAACTGGCGGCGCCGGCTTTATCGGCAGTAACCTAGTAAAAACCCTCAATGACCAAGGCCGCACCGATGTTGTGGTCATCGATGACCTCACAGATGGCACCAAGTTCGTCAATCTTGTGGACTTAACCATCGCCGACTACCTCGACAAAGACGAGTTTATTCAGCGCATTTTCTCCGGTGACGACTTTGAAGAATGGGGCGGCATCGAAGCCATTTTTCATGAAGGCGCCTGTTCAGCCACTACCGAGTGGGACGGCAAGTTTATGATGGAAAATAACTATCAGTATTCAAAAGACTTGCTGCATTACTGTGTCGAGCGCGAAATTCCATTTATTTATGCCTCCTCTGCCGCCACCTATGGCGGGCGCAACGACAACTTCATCGAAGAGCCGCAATATGAACAGCCGCTCAACGTCTATGGCTATTCTAAGCAATTGTTCGACCAATACGTGCGTCGCTTGATGCCAGAAATAAACTCACAAGTAGTGGGCTTAAAGTACTTCAACGTGTATGGCCCGCGCGAGCAGCATAAAGGCGGCATGTCCAGCGTAGCGTTTCACCTCAACACTCAACTGCATAAAGGCGAAAATCCTAAGTTATTCGCCGGTTGCGATGGTTTCCCCGATGGCGGCCAAATGCGCGACTTCATCTATGTAGAAGACGTATGCAAGGTCAACCTGTGGTTCTGGGAAAATCCAGCAGTCAGCGGCATCTTTAACTGCGGTACCGGCCAAGCCGAGCCCTTCCAAAACGTCGCCGAAGCCGTGATCAAGCACCACAACAAGGGCGAGATTGAATACATTCCTTTCCCTGAGCAGTTAAAAGGCCGCTACCAGAGCTTTACCCAAGCGGATCTTACCAAACTGCGCGCCGCCGGTTATCCGCACAGCTTTAAAACTGTGGCCGAAGGGACTGGCGAATATTTGGCTTGGCTGAATCGGTAATACATAGCGGTCAGTTAAGAGCAACAACAAAACATCTCGGCTAACACCAAGCCAGACTACAAAAATGGCGTGTTCTGTAGTGTGCCAATTTATTTGGCACGGTTTTGGGATTTGTTTGTTGAAGACTGAAGTTATTTAATGAATGGGTAAGGAGTAACACCACAGCATGAACATCTTGATGGCACTATCACAATTAGAAGTGACGGGTGCCGAAGTCTATGCCACTACGGTTGGCGATGAGCTCACGCGACGTGGTCACAAGGTGTGTTATGTCTCCGACACCCTCACCAAGCCACATCAGGGTACGTTTTTTAAGCTGCGCTTTAATAAGCGCAGCATACCGCGCCGTTTTTGGCATGTGGGTTATTTAGTTTATTTAATTAAAAAGCATCGTATTCAACTGGTACATGCCCACAGTCGCGCCTCTAGCTGGAGCTGCTATCTGGCTTGCAAGCTCACGGGCACGCCTATGATCACCAGCGTCCATGGCCGCCAGCCGGTGCACGCTTCGCGCAAGAAATTTCATGCGCTAGGAGACAAGGCATTAGCGGTCTGTGAAGCGGTGCGCGAACAGCTTATTAGCAGTTTAGGCGTGGCGCCTGAGCTAATTAGCATTGGCCGTAACGGCATTAATACCGAGCAATATCAGCCCAGCCCAGTACCTAACAATGCTAAGCCTGTGATCAGCATTATCGGTCGGCTAACCGGTCCTAAGGGTGAGCTTTGCTACCGTTTGCTCGATGAATGCTTGGATCTAGATAATTACCAAGTTCAAATTGCCTCCGGCTCTGTGCTGCCGGAACGGTTTGAGCGTTTTAAAACGAAAGCCCAGTTTCTCGGTTACGTACAAGATGTGCCAAGCCTTATCGCCCAATCGGATTTGGTGATAGGTGCCGGCCGCGTGGCCATGGAAGCCATATTGATGCAGCGCCCTATCTTTGCCATTGGCGAAGCCATGGCACCGGGACTAATTAGTGCAGAAAATTTACCTGCCGCTATGAGTAGCAACTTCGGCGATATAGGGCCCAAAGATCTAGATATTGATTTTGTAGCTTTGCCTGAGCGCATTGCTCATGCATTAACGAAAACACAGCCCGAAGCCGACCTGATTAAACAAGTTAAGGCGAGTTACGACTTACAAGCCGTGGTTAGTCAGTTGGAACAAGATTACCAAAGCGTGTACGTACATACGCTGCGTCGTGAAATGCCCATCATTATGTATCACCGCTTTATTAAAGATGACAGCGAAAAAGGCGTACATGGCACCTATATGCACGTGGATATGCTAGAAAAGCACTTTAAATTGCTAAAGCACTTAGGCTATCAAACACTGACTTTTTCTGACTTGGCCGAACAAGGATTTGCCGAGCGCTTAAATCCCACTAAAAAGTACATTATGCTCACCGTCGACGACGGCTATAAAGATAACTACGAGCTACTATTTCCGCTGCTTAAGAAATACAATTTTAAAGCGGTGATCTATGCGGTAACCGGTGAACAATTCAACCGCTGGGACGTAGAGCAGCCAAATAATCCTGAAAAGCGCGTCGAGCTTATGAGCTCGGCACAAATTAAAGAAATGGCGGACTCTGGATTAGTCGAGTTTGGGGGGCACACCCTGACCCACCCGCACTTAGATACACTCGACAAAGCAGCACAACAAATTGAGATTAGCGATAACAAAGCGCAGCTCGAACAATTAATCGGTAAACCATTACTGTCGTTCGCTTACCCGTTCGGCAGCCACAACCAAGACAGTAAAGATCTTGCTCTCGAGTTGGGTTATCCCTTTGCCGTCGCCACCAACAGCGGCCCCCTCGCCATGCACGAAGACCATTATCAGATCCGACGCATCGCCATCTTCCCCCGCACCGACGTATTCGGCCTGTGGAGAAAGATAAGAGGGAATTATGTGTTTAGAAAGAATTAGTTTTCAGGATAAAATATCAAGATAGACTGCTTAATATTTTATCTACACGCCATTACAATAATAATTAACATAAAAATAAGTTAGACACTTTTTCTTTAAAAATGGACTGCCCGATACAGTTAATATTTGGTGGGTTATTTTCTTGTGCAAAAACACTTTTTGCACAATTATTATTTGGATGCCATTCTTTATAGTTTTCTTCATCTGGATTATATAATGCCAACAATGGCTTTTGCAGCCCTGTTGCTATATGTACGGTTGCAGTATCCACTGAAATAATGTGATCCGCTTGCCGCATAATCTCAATAGAATCATAAATAGATTGACTGCCACCGTAAAAGTATACGTTATTGTATTTTTCGCAGATCAAGGCTACTTCATCTTTCTTATCCGGCATGGTTAATAAAACTATATTAACGGCACTTCGCTCAGAGCTTATCGCTTCAATAAAATCAGATATAGTATCTTTACTTAGTTGTCTGGAACTACCACTACCATAAGGATTAAAAACCAGCAAAGGACCGGCGATTGAAGAAAGAAACTGATTAATATTTATAGCCGATAATTTATTTTCAGGGACAATATAATCTGTACACACCTGCTGAACACCCGTACTTTCAAGTAACATTTTATATTTATCTGAGAAATGCTTGTTTTTTGTTAGTCGCCCTAACTTTAGGTTGATAAGCTTTACTTGATCATCAAGACCCGCAACAGCGTTAGCCTTAACTTTATTCATAAAATAAAGGTCTTTCATTTTTAATGCTTTGCTTAAGTGTACCAGTAAATCAATGTCACCTATTTCAGATGCTAATTTTTTCAGCTCACTATAGCCTGGGCGCTTCTTTACCTCATAAACATGGTCAGCGCCAAAGTGATCGTTGAATAACCCTGACATATTAGGCGTCGTAATCACATCTATTTTTATGCCCGGATATGCTTTTCTCCATTCTCGAAAAACAAATGATGACACAATAGAATCGCCCCATTTAGCATCCCAGCGCACTAACACGACTCGTTTAAGACTATCATTTAATTCAAATTTTTCAGCCGCTCTATCAAATAAAAACAAGCCCAGCTTTCGTCGCCAAATATCACGAGCAAGCTGTATTGATGAAATCCATTTTTTGAGCATAACTGCATTAATCCGAGTTAATAATTTACGGGTATTGTATAATGTTTCGCTGTCAAAGAGGAACATTCTCAATGTCTCAAAAAATTCTAGTGATAGGCCCTTCATGGGTTGGCGACATGGTGATGTCGCAAAGTTTGTACATATCCCTTAAGCAAGAACACCCAGAAGCGGAACTGCATGTGATGGCACCGGCTTGGTGCTGCGCGCTGCTGGAGCGTATGCCTGAAGTGGACAAGGCTGTCGTGATGCCCTTAGGGCATGGCGACTTCAAACTGACAGCGCGCTTTCGTCTTGGGCGACAGCTAGCAAGCGAGGGTTACGACTGGGCCATAGTGCAGCCTAATTCCTTGAAATCGGCGCTAATCCCACTATTTGCCGGTATTAAGAAGCGCACCGGCTGGAAAGGTGAGTCTCGCTATGGCCTGCTCAACGACTTACGGAGCAATAAGCGCAGTTTTCCGCTTATGGTAGAGCGCTATAACGCCTTGGCCTATCCTAAAACCCAAATGATTGACAGCCAGAGCCTGCCCAATCTGCCATGGCCTTCGCTCGCTGTAGATAAAAAAAATCAACGGCTCGCCTTGAGTGAATTGTCGTTAGATATAAGTAGACCAGTATTAAGTCTGTGCCCAGGTGCCGAGTTTGGCCCTTCTAAGCGTTGGCCAGAACAACACTATGCTGAAGTCGCGAAACACCAAATCGAACAAGGTAAACAAGTATGGATTTTTGGCTCAGCCAAAGATATTCCCGTAGCCGAAACCATACGTCACTCTTTGCCCAGTCAACTGCAAGCACACTGCCACATTCTTGCTGGCAAAACATCCCTGCACCAAGCCATTGATTTGATGGCATTAAGCACTATGGTAGTGTCTAACGACTCGGGTTTAATGCACATTGCCGCCGCACTGCAGCGCCCACTGGTTGCCGTTTATGGCTCTACTTCGCCTAAATACACACCGCCTTTGGCTGAACGTGTAGCTGTAGTACATACAGATATTGAATGCAGACCCTGCTTTAAACGAGAATGCCCATTAGGTCATTTAAAATGCTTAAAAGACTTAGCACCACAGCGGGTGATCAAGGCTATTAATAAATTACAAGAACGAGAATAAAATGAAATATAACATGAAGCATTTATGGTTTGAAAAAGGCGCCTATGCGAATAACAAAGCACGCGCTTTTTTAGCTAATGAATTTAATCCGAAAGAAATTAAAAATATAGCGATCATTCGTCACGCGGCTTTAGGTGACCAAGTTATTACGCGGCCTTTTTTAGTTGAAGCAAGAAAGTTTTTCCCAAATGCGCATATTACACTTTGTGCTGTATCTAACTATCAGTATGGTATGCCCAGTGACCTTGCTGATACGGTACATATAATGCATGGCGCCGATAAAAAATCAGAAATAAACTTCTCTGAAAAAATATCTAACATTAAAGAATTACCTGAACAAGATATCATTTTTGATTTAGCTGCAACCAATAGGTCCTATTGGATGATTGCAGTTTCAAAGGCCACATTAAAAGTAGGCTTCCCCTATAGATCTATTCTAAATCGATTATTATATGACGTAGGAGTGTTTCGTTCGGATTTTAGTTCCGAAATAGAAGCTATGTTGGATATGTTAAGAATACTAGGGCACAACCCAGAATATCCATTAAACTTCGCCTACCCTAATAATAAAGAACATAAAAATATTACGGCTCCTTTTATAATTTACTTTAATGGCGCATCGCAAGAGTCAAAAATGTATCCCATCGCAGAGCAAGCCGAGCTATTAGCAAAAGCGGTACAAGCATTACCCGATTATCAGCATATATTTCTAGAAGGTTTAAACAGCAAGGAAAAAGGCGAATCACTGCGAGATTTAGAAAAATATAATAACTTTTCTATTCAACCTAGCGTAGATTTAAAAAATATTACTCAACTTCTGGCTGAAGCTACCCTAGTGGTAAGTACCGATACCGGCATTCGCAATATGGCCATAGCAACTCACACGCCTACTGTAGGTATTTTTTATTCAACCGTACCTTTTCGATACACTCCATCCTATGAGTATCATCACATTGTGATGAATGCTGATGCCAGCCTACCCTCACCAGAACAAGTATTATCTGGCATAAAAACGACCTTAGAGCATATTACGCCATCATGATCGCTGCGTTATACAACGTCTTAATTCATCTCTTTAGCCCAATACTCTTGGCCATGTTGTATTGGCCAAAAAAGGGTAAACCTAGTTTTGGTAAGCGTTGGCCTGAGCACTTAGGCTTAGTGCCTAGGTCTTCGCAACAAAATCCGGTTTGGTTACATGCGGTCAGCGTTGGCGAAATGATTGCAGCTACGCCATTGATAAAGGCCATTAAAGCTGAATATCCAGAGCTGCCTATCTTAGTCACCACCACCACGCGCACCGGCGCGGATTTAGCGGCCAAATTGAGTGATTTAGTTGAGCATCGCTATGCGCCGTTGGACTTCCCTTGGGCGGTGGCGCTATTTTTACATCGTATAAAACCGCGAGCACTGTTGATCATGGAAACTGAGCTCTGGCCTAATTGGCTCAGTGCCTGTGCTAAACGCGATTTACCGGTGATGGTATTAAATGCGCGTCTTTCGGCACGTTCAGCGGCTCGATATAAGAAGTTTCACAGTGTTTTTCGACTGTTATCAAATAACATCTGCCATATCGCCTGCCAATATCCCGCCGATGCTCAGCGATTTATCAACTTAGGCGTGAAAAAAGATAAGCTGAGTATTACAGGCTCTATTAAATTTGATATTACTTACGGTGCGGAAATTTATGAAAAAGGGCAGCAACTGCGTATACAGCTCGGGCATAAACGCCCTATTTGGATAGCAGCCTCAACTCATGAAGGCGAAGATGAACAGATACTGGCAGCCCATAAGCTGCTATTAACTATATTACCGGATGCTCTGCTGATACTAGTACCCCGTCACCCTCAGCGCTTTAACCAAGTAGCGGAGTTAGTAAAACAGCAAAAATTAACATTACGTCGTCGCATTCAATCAGATATGGCAATGAGTACCCAAGTTTATCTCGGTGATACTATGGGCGAGCTACCTTTGATGTTAGCGGCTGCCGATATCACTTTCGTGGGAGGTAGTTTAATAGCGCGCGGCGGTCATAATTTATTAGAGCCTGCAACTTTAGGTAAAGCCATACTTACCGGCCCTTCAATATTTAATTTTACTGATATTTACCAACGATTACTTGAACAAGAAGCACTGATCACAGTCAATGACTCAACTGAGTTAGCCGATACATTAATTATTTTATTTTCTGATAAAGCAACCAGATTACAACTGGGGGAAAATGCGTTAGCTGTGGTGAATAATAATAAAGGCGCTATTCATAAGACATTACAGCAGATACAGCCATTCCTCTAATAAAATAGAGCCATTACATGACTCTATTTTATTTTAATTACTTGGCCTTATAACTATTGAGCAAGATGCGCCAATCGGACTCTTGCCAATGAAAATCTGGGTGTAAGCCTTTTTCTTTGCGAAAAGATCTCAATAGGCGGTCCATATTCTCGCGGGTCCACGTATTGGGCTCACGAAAATGGCACTTATCGAAATCAATTAGCCAGATTTTGCCGTCGGTATCGAGCAATATATTATGGCTATTTAAATCGGCGTGATAAAGACCCGCATCATGAAAACGACGAATAGTCTTGCCGACGCTTTGCCACTCTTCTTGGGTTAGGGCGCGATCTTTTAATACCGCGACTAAATCAAGGGAGTTGGCGACCAAGCTTAAAATAATATCGGCTCGATACACTAAATTAGAGCGCACCATACGTGCAGCACAGGGTCGGGGGACGGGTAAACCACGGCGATATAATTTAGCTAATACGGTAAACTCACTCATGGCACGGCTTTTAGACTCGGCGACGTGCAAGAAGGTGTCTTCCATTACTCGGCCTATCATGCCGCCGCGGTAATAATGGCGCAGTACCTTGTCGCACACCGCATCTTTTACAAACCAGGTAGTGTTACGGCCAACCGCTTTACCACTAATGGCATCTTGTTCTCGCCAGTAGTCAATCTCAAAAAAATCACGCTGAAATGAGTCGAAACACTCTGGATCATACCAGATAATTTCTGAACCGTGCTCAATGCGCTCCACTGTTCTGTCCCCCAAGCCGAAAACACAGATTTTACATGGCGAGCCCGCCTTTGCATAATGCCTGACTCAAATTCTGGAGATTTACCTATGGCCTTGTTCGATTCGCCCCCAAATAGTCTCTGTTTATTACGCTTATCGGCCATTGGTGACTGCTGCCATGCCATTGCCTTAGTGCAGGCAATACAAAGACAATGGCCAACCACCAAAATCACCTGGATAACCGGAAAAATTGAGGCAAATTTGCTGCAGTTGCTGCCAAATGTCGAGATTATCGTATTTGATAAGTCGGCGGGATGGCGTGCCTATATGCAGTTATGGCGAGCACTCAAGGGCCGCAAATTTGATGCGCTGCTGCATATGCAAGCGGCCCTGCGTGCCAGTATTGCCAGCTTAGGGATACGCGCCAAATATAGACTCGGCTTCGACAAATCTCGGGCTAAAGATGGCCAATGGATATTTACTAACTATAAGGTGACCGCCGAGGCCGAACATGTGGTTGATGGTTTCATGGCCTTTGGCCAAGCTCTCGGCTTAACCGAGGTCACAGCGCGCTGGTCATTCGCGCTGCCAGAGGCAGACCAGCAGTGGGCTCAGCTCTATCAAGCGCAGCAGCCGTTATTATTGATTTGCCCGGCTGCCAGTAAGGCCTATAAAAACTGGACCAGTGAGGGCTACGCCCAGCTTGCCGAGTACGCCCATCACCAAGGCATGAAGGTAATACTGATAGGTAGCCCAGCACGGCAAGAACGCGAGCTAGCCGCGAAGATCGAACAATTAACGCCATATATCGCCGAAAATCTGGTAGGAAAGACCAGCTTGTCGCAGCTTTTGGCGTTAATTAAGGTGGCCCGCTTAGTAGTGGCGCCGGATACGGGCCCTGCTCACATGGCGACCCTAGTCGGCACACCCGTGCTGGGTTTATACGCCCATCACAATCCCGCACGCACCGGCCCCTATTATTGCCGCGATTATGTGGTGAGTGTTTATGAAGAAGCCCTGTTGGCCGAGACAGGTAAAACTTCAGACCAGCTGCCATGGCGCACCCGTGTCAAAGACGCCCAGGCCATGCAGCTTATCGAGATTGAGCAAGTTACCGCGCAGTTTGAGCGCATCATCCATGATTTTAATCTATTGCAGGAGCCTGTTTAATGAGTAATCGCCCGACCCTGGCCGCGGTATTAATCGTCAAAAATGAAGCCGACAATCTCGCCGACTGTTTAGCGACCCTAGATTGGGTAGATGAAATTGTGGTGTTGGACTCTGGCAGCACGGATGCCACGCAGGCGGTGAGTGAGGCGGCCGGCGCCCGTTTTTTTGTCAATAGCGACTGGCCGGGCTTTGGCAAGCAGCGCCAACTTGCCCAAAGTCATGTGCAATCAGACTGGGTGTTGTGGGTGGATGCAGATGAGCGCATCACACCTGAGCTAAAAAACAACATAGCAGCCGTGCTGGCTAAGCCAAAAGCCAATACCGTATATTCAATACCGCGTTTATCTTGGGTGTTTGGTCGCTTTATCCGCCATTGTGGTTGGTATCCGGACCGCGTGCTGAGGCTCTATCCTAAGGCATTAACCGGCTACAACGATGCCTTAGTGCATGAGAAAGTGCATATCAATAAAGGCGTTAAGGTGATAAAACTCAAGGGCGATCTGCTGCATTACACCTATCGCGACTTAGAGCATTATCTGGTGAAGTCCGCAGGCTACGCGAGTGCGTGGGCCGAACAACGCCAACTTAGAGGTAAGAAAGGCTCTCTTGGCCAAGGCGTGTTGCACGGTTTGGGCTGCTTTATCAAGATGTACGTGATTAAGGCGGGCTTTCTCGATGGCAAGCAAGGCTTCTTGTTGAGTGTGCTGTCTGCACACTCAACATTCGTGAAATACGCAGATTTATGGATTAAGACACAAACTCAACAGCCCAAGGCGTAACTGCTGCGGCCACCTCAGCCATGTCCACTTGACTCATGTCTTCCACTTGGGCATTGGCCGGTGGATGAAAAGCCAAGTGGCGACCTTCGCTATTCAGGGGTCGCCAACGCAGTGGCGTGGCCGAACGGCGTAGTGGAAAAAAGCCTACCGTTGGTACATCTAATGCGGCGGCTATGTGCAGCGGGCCTGTGCTGCCCGCAATAAACAGACTGCCACAGGCGATGAGTCGGCAAAAATCTGGTAAGGGTAAGTCGTGAGCCAGCACTACTCCCTTATTAATGGCGCCTTGGCCAACTAAATCTACCACCTGTTGCGCCAAGGCTTGCTCGCCAGGGCCGGCGGTCAACACGGCCTGCAGTTGCGGATAAGCGGCTTGTAGACGACGCGTTAAATCCGCGTATTGGGATATGGATACGTTATTAGCCGAACCGCCACTGCCGGCATGCACCAAGAGCCAAGGCTTATCAGCCGCTATGCCGAGTTGTCGGGCTTGTTCGGCCTTGAAAGCCGCTAATTCGGCGGCATCAAAGTTCAGATAAGGCGCTTGAGGCTCTACAATATTGAGCTGATTATGCTGTAAAAACGCGCGCACTAAATCTAAGTTATATTCGTACTCGGGCTTGGCGGATTGCGAGCGGCGCTGTTTAACCCTGTGGTTATAAAGCAATTGCGCCAGCTTAGTAGCCGGCGCCCAACGCTGTTTAATACCGGCTTGCCACATTAGCTTGGCGTTGCGAAAATTCGAAAATAAGCAGATAACAGCGTCGAAATGATGTGTTTTAAGCTGACTTAATAGGATGTGTTGCTCAGCAGCTGCCGCCTCTTTTCCCGAGTCGATAATCACGTCGTCAATACTGGGGCACAGCTCAGCGAGTTGGCGAGTATAAGCGGGGACCAAAGCGGTAACGTGGCAGCCAGTCGATGCTTTTAACATGGCAAACGCCGGCCAAGCTAGCATAAAATCGCCGATTTTATCATTACGCACTACTAAGACTCGTTTTATCACTTGGCTCTCCCACAGGCTATTATGCGGTACTATTCTACCTTAATCTTTGTTGTGGCGTAATTATAAGGACCCCCTATGAGCACCCGAGTTATTTACCCTGGCACCTTCGATCCCATCACTAATGGGCACTTAGATTTAATTGAGCGCGCCTCACAGCTGTTTGGTGAGGTTATTGTCGGTGTGGCGTTTAGTCCCAGCAAACGACCCTTATTCGATTTAGCAGAAAGAGTGAGCTTAATTCAAACTGTGACTCAAGCATTGCCTAATGTGACTGTGGTGGGCTTTTCTGGTCTGTTGATCGACCTCGCCAAAGACCATAATGCCAAGGTGCTGGTGCGCGGCTTACGCGCCGTGTCCGACTTTGAATATGAGTTTCAGCTGGCCAATATGAATCGCCGCCTGATGCCTGAATTAGAAAGTGTTTTTTTAACGCCCGCTGAAGAGAATTCCTTTATTTCTTCTTCCTTAGTGAAAGAAGTCGCCATTCACGGCGGCGACATCAGCCAATTTGTCCCCGCCGCAGTGGCTCAAGCCGTTACTTTGAAGTTAGGCGTCTAGCTAAGAAAATAAATCAGACCCCAAACCATTTTTTGCAACGGAAGAACACGCAACCTGCGGAAAAATTAAGCTGAGATAAGATCGAAAAGTGCCGTACGTTTTTTGTAGTAGTCGCCACTTTTCTTAAACAGATAGCTTGGTCTTACCAATTAAATCTCTTTCAGATCTGACCTCTATTTTTCCGTGCTTCTTATACATGAAGAGGCGCGGGTTCCGTTGCAAATAGATCTTTAGTCTTTCCTGATTACCCATAATGATCAGCCATATCTAAATGATTTTTAATAAATAAATTCAATAGGTTACAGAGTCTCGCACGCCTGTTCTCTTGTAGGAGCCAATTTATTCGGCTCGGTTTTATGTTTTGGTTTAAATCTACACCTCAGTAACAGCCAGCAAAGCTGGCCAGCCGAATGAATTGGCTGCTACAAAAGAACAAACTGAAACAGGGCGCATAATGGCTGAGGTTCATAAGTAATCAGGTAGTCTGTTTTCGGCTGGGCGCAGGCGCTATGTTTATCTCTTGTCCCTCACACTTCACGGCTTTAGTCTCGGCTGACAACGCGGGCAAAATACCGTGCTGCGTCCGCCCATGCGCACTTCTTTTAATAGTCCACCACAGGCAGAGCAAGGCTGTTCGGCACGACCATATACCTGCAGCTCTTGCACGAAATAGCCGGGCTTGCCGTCACTGCCGGTAAAATCTTTCAGCGTGGTGCCACCCTGCTTAATGGCGCGCGCTAATACCAGTTTGATCTCTGTGGTGAGTGCCGCATATTGCGGCTGCGTCACTTCATTAGCAGGCTGTTCGGGGTTAATGCCGGCGCTAAACAAAGACTCATTAGCGTAAATATTGCCCACGCCCACCACCACATGGTTATCCATGATGAATTGTTTTACGGCAATTTTTCGCTTACGACTGCGCTGATATAAATATTCATCACTAAAATCATCGGTCAGGGGTTCAGGCCCGAGCTTTGCCAGTAGGGCATGCTGCTCTGCCGGATCTCGAGTCCATAACACGCAGCCAAAACGGCGCGTGTCGTTAAAGCGCAGCAGCTTGCCATTACCCAATTCAATGTCCACGTGATCGTGTTTGCTAGGCTGCGTGCCGTGGTCGAGGATGCGCAAGTTTCCCGACATGCCTAAGTGCAAAATAACAGTGCCCCAGTCGGTTTCCAGCAATAAATACTTAGCCCGCCGGCGCACGCTGGTAATGGTTAACCCCACCATCTCTTGCAGCTCGCTTGGCACAGGCCAACGCAGACTGGGATTGCGCACCACTATGCGCATCACGGTTTCACCCAACATAAAGGGGGTGATGCCTTGGCGGCTGACTTCTACTTCGGGCAATTCAGGCATTGAGGGCTCCTTATCAACACTCGCCAGTATATCCAAGATCACAGGCATAAAAAAACCCAGCCGAAGCTGGGTTCTTTTTAAAGAGAGCAAAATCTATTTGATTTTGCCTTCTTTGTAGATCACATGCTGACGTACAACGGGATCAAATTTCTTGATTTCCATTTTTTCAGGCATGTTGCGCTTGTTCTTGGTCGTAGTGTAGAAATGACCAGTACCAGCACTTGAGTTCAGGCGGATCTTCTCGCGAATACCTTTAGCCATTGGTTAACTCCTTAAACTTTTACGCCATTGGCACGCAGGTCAGCTAAGACACTGTCGATACCTTTTTTGTCGATAATACGCATACCTTTAGTGGTAATACGCAGTTTTACAAAACGCTTCTCGCTCTCAACCCAAAAGCGATGGCTTTGCAGGTTAGGCAGGAAACGACGCTTGGTCGCGTTGTTGGCGTGCGAGCGGTTGTTACCAACAGCTGGTCGCTTACCTGTAACTTGGCATACTTTAGACATGTCAGTCTTCTCCAGATCTTACTAATTTGCTCGAGCAATTAATCACCCCGTTGGCCGTCTATCGGGGCAAAATAAGGCGGCAATTTATACAGTATACCGAGCCTAAGATCAACAAAAAGGCAAAAAACGCAGCAATTTATAGCCAACCGCGCTCGGCAAACGAGACAGTTTCGCCGTCTCCCACCACTAAATGATCTAATACACGAATATCCAGCAACCCAAGAGCGGCTTGAATACGTTCAGTAATTAAACGATCGGCATGACTGGGCTCGGCGACACCGGACGGATGATTATGCACCAAAATCACCGCCGCGGCACCCCGTTTCAATACCAAAGCGACGATTTCTCGCGGATAGACAGCTGCCGCGTCCAAAGTACCAAAAAACAGCTCATTAAATTCAATTACTCTGTGCTGGTTATCGAGCAGTAATAGGGCAAATACCTCACGGTTCTGATCGCGCAATCGCGATTGTAAAAACATGCGGGTCAGCTCGGGATTGGTTAAGGCATTGGCGCGCATGAGCTTTTCATCTAAAAAGCGACGCATTAATTCTTGGCTCGCCTGCAACTGCACGTATTTGGCCAAACCCAAACCTGGCTTTTCACAAAAACTTTGTTGATCCGCTAACAGTAATTGTCTGAGCGAGCCAAATTGCTCCAGTAACGCTCGAGCCAAACTGACCGCATCCATGCCTTGAGTACCGGTGCGTAAGAATATCGCCAGCAATTCCGCATCCGATAAGCTGTCCGGCCCGCGACTTAATAATTTTTCTCGCGGTCGCTCCCCCGCAGGCCAATTTTTTATGCTCATCACCACCTCCCTGTCGTAATGAATCTGCGACTGTACAGCGGTGTGCGCTTCACTTTATGGTCGCTGTAGCCGATTAACTATTAAGCCTAGCCTAAAGCCTGGCAGACACCGCCAAAGCACATTTTTTATGATAATCTTGCCGCTCAACAGCAGAGGGAAGCAGTGATGTCATTAACGGGAAAGCGTATTTTAATCGGCGTGACAGGCGGCATAGCGGCCTATAAAAGCGCCGAGCTAGTGCGTCGTCTTAAAGAGCGCCAAGCAGAAGTGAGAGTGGTGATGACCGACTCCGCCAAAGCCTTTATCACGCCACTTACCCTGCAAGCCGTATCCGGCGAGCCCGTTTCTGATACTTTGCTCGATCCCGCCGCCGAGGCCGGCATGGGCCATATTGAGTTGGCCAAGTGGGCTGATTTAATCGTCATAGCACCGGCTAGTGCTAATACGCTGGCCAAACTTACTGCCGGTTTGGCGGATGATTTACTGACTACCTTATGCTTAGCTACACCGGCGCCACTTGCGATAGCTCCGGCCATGAACCAGCAGATGTATCGTCATGGCGCGACCCAAGATAACTTACATATATTGGCCGCTCGCCAAGTCATGATTTGGGGCCCAGCTCAAGGAGCCCAAGCCTGTGGCGATGTGGGCCCGGGCCGTATGTTAGAGCCCATGGAGCTGGTGGCCTTAGTTGAGCGCCACTTTATTGAAACCAAAGTTCAAGCTCAGGTCACGACTCACATTAAAGCCCAGCCCTTAGCCGGTCTTAAGTTAATGCTGACCGCAGGCCCCACCCGCGAGGCGCTGGATCCGGTACGCTTTTTATCTAATCACAGCTCAGGAAAAATGGGGTTCGCATTAGCCGAAGCCGCCGTAGCCTTGGGCGCCGAGGTAACCTTAGTCGCCGGGCCTGTGGCGTTAAGCACGCCGCTGGGTGTGACGCGCATTGATGTTGAAAGCGCCAAGCAAATGCAGGCCGCCGTGATGGGCGCTATCGCCCAGCAGCAGATTTTTATCGCCTGCGCCGCCGTGGCCGACTACGCACCTAAAGTGGTAGCCGAGCATAAAATTAAAAAGACAGCGGCGGACTCCTTGATCATAGAATTGACCAAAAATCCCGATATAGTTGCAGAAGTGGCCGCTTTGGCCGATAACCCTTTTACCGTGGGTTTTGCCGCCGAAACCCAAGATATTGAAATCTACGCCCGCGATAAGCTGCAGCGTAAAAAATTAGATATGATAGCGGCGAATAACGTGGCGCTGGCCGGACAAGGATTTAACAGTGATGACAATGCGCTCAGCGTATTCTGGTCCAACGGCCATGTTGACCTACCCCTAGCCAATAAATCCCAATTAGCTCACCATCTTCTTACCCTGATAGCAGAACGATATTATGACACCCATTGAACTGAAAATTATTGATCCTCGAGTCGGCACCGACTTCCCCCTGCCCACCTACGCCACCCCAGGTTCTGCAGGCCTAGACTTGCGCGCCTGTTTAGATGCGCCCTTGACGCTGGCACCCGGTGAAACTCAGCTATTGCCGACCGGCATGGCTATTCATATTAAAGATCCAGGTTTGTGCGCCACTATCTTGCCACGTTCCGGCTTGGGCCATAAACATGGCATAGTGCTGGGCAATTTAGTGGGACTGATTGACTCTGATTATCAAGGTCAGCTAATGGTATCTTGCTGGAATAGAAGTGCTGCCTCCTTCACCATAGAGCCCGGTGAGCGCATCGCACAACTGGTTATTTTACCGGTAGTGCAAGCCCAATTTACACTCGTTAGCGAGTTCGACCAAAGCGAACGAGGAGAAGGCGGTTTCGGTTCTTCTGGTCGCCAATAACTAAAGAAGGCGCAGCCATGACTACACCTCAACCTAAAGTAAATCGTCGCGAGCAAATTTTGCAGGCGCTGGCACACATGCTGGAAGCAAGCCCTGGCCAGCGCATCACTACCGCTAAATTAGCCGCCGAAGTCGGCGTATCTGAGGCGGCCTTATATCGGCACTTTCCCAGCAAGGCGCGAATGTTTGAGGGCTTAATCGACTTTATCGAAGAAACTCTGTTCTCGCGCATTAATTTGATCTTGCACGATGAAAAAGACAGCGCGTTACGGCTACGCTACATAATGCAATTAATATTGGGCTTTTGTGAGCGCAACCCCGGCATTACCCGCTTACTGAATGGCGATGCCCTGCAAGGTGAGCACGAACGTTTACTCGCCCGTATTAACCAATTATTTGAACGGCTCGATACCCAGTTCAAACAAGTCATGCGTGAGCGTAAATTATACGAAGGTGAAGGCTTTGGTGAGGAGGATAAAGTATTGTCTAACTTACTGCTGTCCTATATTGAAGGCCGCATTAATCAATATGTACGTAGCCAGTTTCGTATTAAGCCCACGCTCTACTTCGAAAAGCACTGGCAACTCTTGCTGCTGCAATTAACCACCACGGCCAACGCTTAATAACTTAGTTAACCGAACAAGAGACGTTTATGGATACAGATTTGCTTACCCCAGAGATGATTACTCAGGCTCAAAGTTGGCTACTTAACAATCAAAGTTTGCTCATTGGCTATGGCGTTAATATTGCTGCGGCCATCATTATCCTCACCATTGGCTTTATCGTGGTTCGGATAATGACCAATGGCATGAATTCATTACTACAAAAGCGCAACATTGATAATACCATTGTTGATTTTGTAACTAGCATGATCAAGTACGCCATGCTGGCCTTTGTTATTATTGCCGCCTTGGGCAGAGTCGGCGTACAAACCGCCTCTTTTGTGGCTATTATTGGTGCCGCCGGTTTGGCCGTTGGCTTGGCATTACAAGGTTCTTTATCCAACTTCGCCGCCGGCGTTATGCTGATTGGTTTTCGGTTTTTTAAAGCCGGTGACTATATAGAAGCGGCAGGCACCGCAGGTACTGTGCGCTCGGTACAAATTTTTACCACTATTTTAATGACCGCCGATAACCGCATGATAGTGGTGCCCAATGCCAAAATCTTAAATGATAAAATCATTAATGTTTCCAGAGAGCCAACCCGCCGTCTCGACTTAGAAATAGGCGTAGCTTACAGTGCCGATTTAAAGTTAACTAAAGAGGTATTGGAGCGCATTATTAACGAAGACCCACGCGTACTGCCAGAGCCCGCACCGCGCATTGCGGTCAGTAACCTAGGCGCGTCTTCGGTCGATATTATTGTGCGCCCTTGGGTAAATGCCACCGATTACTGGGCCTTGAAATTCGATTTACTCGAGAAGATTAAAAACGAGTTAGATGCCAACAACATAGGTATCCCCTTCCCACAAATGGATGTGCACCTTATCAAAGACAAGGTTGCATAGTGTTTTAGTGCTGAGATAAAGCCGCTAAAAGCGGCTTTATTGCTGATAATGCCTCTATAAACACTTAATCTTCTTTGCCTAGGTTCATCATGACTGCATTACGTATCCGTCTCGTCTTTCGCCTCACTTGGCTCACCATGCTGTGGCTGACACTGATCTTACTCAGTGCACGCTATGCCATGTTTAGTCAATTTACGACCCCAGCGGCCTTGGCCGATTATGGTCAAGACGTACGGCGCATGTGGTTTATCGGTGTTCGTTACGACTTGCGTATCGCTGGCATGGCTTTGGCGCCTTTGCTACTCAGCGGCTTATTGCTAGCCTACTGGCAGAGAGGCTGGCAGCTATGGCGACGCTGTGCGCCATTTTTCATTGGCTTGGTCAGCCTGATTACCGCAGCCGCCGCTATTGGTAATTTTTATTATTACCAGACGTATCATCAGCATTTTAATGTGTTTGCTTTTGGCTTATTTGAAGATGACACTCAGGCCGTCTTGGCCAACATAGGCCAAGACTATCCAGTGGTTGCTGCCAGTTTATTCGCCCTGTTATTGACCATTATTCCCAGTCTGCTTGCTTACTTGCAGCTGCGCGCCCCAAAAGCTAAACGCCCTTGGCCTTGGCCAGCGCTGGCGGTGTATATCTTAATTGGCATCAGCTTAGTGTTTATCTTGGCGCGCGGCAGCTTGGGCACCTTTCCGCTGCGGCGCAGCAACGCTCAAGTTTCCGAGCTGACGGTGCTCAATCAACTGGCGCCCAACGCTGTCATGGCGCTCAATTGGGCTTGGAAAGACAAGGCAGAAGATGTGGGCTTTATTCCTGCCAGCTCCTTGCTGGGGGCGCAACTCCTAACAACCTTAAATTTCTCCTCACTCGAGGAGCACACCCCACCTAATGACTATCTGGCAGAGCATCCACCCCATGTAGTATTGGCCTTGATGGAAAGTTTAGGCACTAATATGCTGGCGTTTGATGAGCCTCAAGACAATGATTTATTGGGCCGATTGCGGCCGCACTTTAATGAGGACTTCTTGTTTACGCGTTTCTTATCTCAAGATAACGGCACAGCACCCTCATTAGCGGCGCTGTTTTTTAATAGCCCAGTACAGAGCATCAGCCATTCTTCGGCACAACATGTTGATCTCGATACCCCCTTTGATATCTATAAAAAAGCCGGTTATCGCAATATCTTTATTTCTTCTGGCAATATGATGTGGCGCAACTTAGTGAATTATCTGCCGCTACAGGGAGTGGATCAGGTGTTTGATCAAAACGCCTTATTAGCGCGTTATCCTGAAGCCGAGCAATATATGACCGACTGGGGGTTACCGGATGAATATGCCTATCGCTTAGCTGAAGCCTTACTCGAAGAGTCAGAACAACCGTTATTTATTAGTATCTTAAGCGTCACCAATCATCCGCCTTATATTACGCCCAATACCTATCAGCCAAGGCCCATTAGAGTGTCACCGCAATATAAACAGCATGCGGAGGACGGAGCCATTGAACAGCATAATATTTTAACCACCTTTCAATATGCCACCGATGCCTTAGGCGGCTTTATAGACCATATTAAAGGCTCTCAACTCGGCGAACGCACTCTTATTGCCGCCACCGGCGATCATCAAATGCGCAGGATTAAAGCGTTTAATCCTCAGGAGCAAGCTTTAGAAAGAGCTGTGCCATTTTATTTGTATGTACCTAAACCTATTATGGCTCAGACCGCATGGCACTTTGATAACCAAAGAGTGGGATCCCATAAAGATATTATGCCGACCTTGTATCATTACAGCCTGTCTGAACAAAATTATCTAACCTTAGGTGGTCGTAATATGTTGGCTCCCATAGATGATGCCAACCGCGCTTTTGGTTACAACGTATTACTGTGGATTGATGAACAAGGAGCCTATGTTTTAAATAACAGCCCTATTTTTTATCCTTGGCAAACCGACCAACCGCTGCACTTAAATAAAGAAAAAGGTCGACCGGCTGCTGCGGCCCAAGCAGCTAAACTGGTCGCATATCCTAAGTTGTGGCGCTGGCACATTAATCAGCAAGTAAAAGGTAATACGCCTTGAGAGAAAGCCATGGCGTAACCGCTAACTTGTTCGGCGGCCGTGGCAGCAGATAAAAAGCCAGCTCGGCTGGCAGTTTTCAAATAAAACACAAAACCGTGTCGAACAAGTTGACACCTACAAGAGCGAAACATAAAACCGTGGCGAAGCCCTCTTCGCCGAAGAGACGGCCATCTACAGCGGCGAGCCATGCTATTTGTGGTTCCTGCTAACTTGCTCACCCTTTTGGCTGGACTTACGCGGTTCGCACTTCATATAATCACGCAGCTCAAGACCGCCGTACTCCATGCTAGGTGTCCATTTTGCAAATTAAACGAGTACACACTCTATGAATAAACAACCCAAACAGCTGCAAAAACTGTTACTTTTTCAGTTAGCGGGCTCACGTTTATTTGGCTTAGGCACGCTAAAAATTCGCGAAATCATGCCCCTACCGCACCTGACTAAGCTACCCAGCAGCCAAAGTACAGTCATAGGTACGGCGACGTTTCGCGGTGCCGCCTTGCCGGTGATTGATATGGCCGCCGCCATCGGTTACAAGCCACTTACGGCGGAAGAACGCGCTACCGCGTCCGTCATCGTCACCGATGTGAATCGTAAAGAGATTGGCTTTATGGTGCGCAAGGTGCAGCGGATCGTGGAAACAGACTGGAAAGATGTGTCCCCGCCGCCCAAAGCCCTAGGCAAGAATGCTTTTATTACCGGCTTAGTGACTATCAATGAAGAATTGATCCAGTTGCTGGATTTAGAGCTGTTATTGGCAAAAGTTTATCCGGAGTCATTAAGCAGCAAAGATGTGTTGCTCAACGACATGGAAGTGGAAACATTACGCGGCTTATCAATCTTGCTGGTGGATGACTCCATAGTGGCGCGCAAGCAATTGAGTGATGTGCTAGACCGTAAAAATATCGGCTATCAGGTAACTCACGATGGCAGTGATGCCATGGTGCGTATCTTAGAGGCGCAAACCAGCGGCAGGCCGGTAGATATTCTGGTGAGCGACATAGAAATGCCCGGACTTGACGGTTACGAGCTGGCTTTTCAAATTCGCAACAATCCTAGCCTAGCTCAACCTTGGATTATTTTGCACTCGTCATTGAGCAGCGAGATGAGCCTCAGTTATGCGGAGCAAGTAGGCGCCGATAGAGCCTTAACTAAATTCGATGCCCACGAGCTATTACACACCATGCTTATCGCCGCCGCCGAACGAAAAAAGCGGCAAAGTAACCTGTGAATAGCAAAAGGGAAAGAGTGAAGAGGACGACATAAGACTGACACATTTCTTTGAAGTAACTTTTTGAAGCCACTGTGTCCTAGTTTGTTCCCTTCACCCTTTACCCATCCCCCTTCACAGTATTTGCTTGTTAGATGCCGTACTGCTGGCGATATGCTTGCACGCGCACTAGGTGCTCGGCCATGGCCGGTTGCTCGCTTAAGTACTCGACCAAGTCGGCCAGCGAAATAATGGCGGTGACTTGTGCATTATAATCACGCTCAACTTCTTGAATGGCCGATAACTCGCCTTTGCCTTTTTCTTGGCGATCTAGGGCGATCAGCACACCGGCTAAACTCGCGCCATTAGCAGCTATGATGTCCATCGACTCACGAATCGCAGTGCCTGCCGTGATCACGTCATCCACCAACATAATGCGCCCTTGCAGCGGACTACCCACTAAGTTGCCACCTTCGCCGTGAGTTTTGGCTTCTTTACGGTTAAAGCAGTAAGGCACGTCTTGGTCGTGTATTTCTGCTAACTGTACGGCGGTGGCGCTGGCGATGGGAATACCTTTGTAGGCGGGGCCAAACAGCACGTCATATTGAATCTTAGCATCCACCAAGGCCGCCGCGTAAAAACGACCTAAACGGGCCAGGTCGCGGCCGCTATTAAACAAGCCCGCATTAAAGAAGTAAGGGCTAATACGACCGGATTTCAGGGTGAATTCGCCGAACTTAAGCACATCTTTGCTCATGGCGAACTCAATAAACTCACGCTGATAAGCTTTCATCGATTTTCTCTCAATATTTTATTTAATTCGTGATACATATGTTTATCACTGACATTACAGAACATTTTTCACGCCAAGCACGGGTGAAAAGTGAGGTGTGAAACGTAAGGAGTGAGGGGTAAACACACAGCCTGATGACGAGGTCTTATGGGTAACTCCTCACACTTCACGACTTACCCCTTACGGTTTTTAACCCGCAATAGCCTGACGCTGAATCGCCACCAGCTCATCAATCGACTTACGTGCCAAGGCCAGCATTGCCAACAACTGCTCATGGGTAAAAGGTGCGCCTTCGGCGGTGCCCTGCACTTCAATCATGTTACCTTCGGCGGTCATCACCACGTTCATATCGGTTTCGGCCGCCGAGTCTTCAGTGTATTCCAAATCCGACACCGCTTGGCCGTCAACCATGCCTACCGAAATGGCCGCTACCAGCGTTTTCATCGGATCTGTGGTGATCATGCCTTTCGCCTTCATCCACGCCAGCGCTTGGGCCAATGCCACACAAGCGCCGGTAATAGCGGCGGTGCGGGTGCCGCCGTCCGCTTGGATCACATCACAATCCACCACTATGGTGTATTCGCCTAACTTATTGAGATCCATGGCGGCACGCAGTGAGCGACCAATCAGGCGCTGAATTTCCATGGTGCGGCCGCCTTGCTTGCCGCTGGCGGCTTCGCGGTTCATGCGGCTGTGGGTCGAGCGCGGCAGCATGCCATATTCTGCCGTTACCCAACCTTGGCCTTTGCCACGTAAGAAACGTGGCACGCCTTTTTCGACTGAGGCGGTGCACAGTACCTTGGTGTGACCAAACTCTACCAGCACAGAGCCTTCCGCATGGCGGGTATAATTAGAAGTGATGGTAACGGCGCGCATTTCATCAACCGCGCGGCCGCAGGCTCGTGTAGACATGGTATTCTCCAATGAGGATAAATCGCGCGCACTGAGGCGTTAGCGATTTTTATAAAGACGCCATTATAAAGAAACTACCTGCGCATTGCATGTGCCCACCATTGCCGCCGGTCGGTGGCGGTGTCACACTTAAGCGCTTCACGTGCAACTAGCTTTACATACCACTAATAATGAGAGCCACATGATCCACAGTATGACCGCCTATGCGCGACAAGAATTCAAACAAGATTGGGGCACCGCCGCTTGGGAGATCCGCTCCGTTAACCAACGCTACCTAGAAACCTATACTCGCCTACCCGAGCAGTTTCGTAGTCTAGAGCCGCTAGTACGCGAGAAGCTGCGCGCCCGTTTACAGCGTGGCAAGGTAGAATGCGGCCTACGCTTTGAGTCTAATTTGGCTAACCAAGGCCAACTGCAAATGAATAAAGCACTGGCCAAACAACTGATTGAAGGCGCCGACTGGGTAATGGAAGAAGCCGGCCAAGGCGCCTTAAATCCGGTGGATATTTTACGTTGGCCCGGCGTGATGGAAGCGCAAACCCAAGATATGGACGCGCTAAGCAATGAGCTGATCGCCTGCCTAGATAAAGTGGTCGATGACTTTCTCGATGCTCGCGCCAGCGAAGGCGACAAGCTGAAAGAGCTGATTGAGCTGCGCTTAAGCGGCATAGAGCAAGAAGTGGATAAAGTGAAAACGCAAATGCCTGCCATCATGGCTTGGCAGCGTCAACGCCTACAAGACCGCTTTGAAGAAGCCAAGATTGAGCTAGACCCGCAGCGTGTCGAGCAAGAAATGGTGTTATTGGCACAAAAAGTGGATGTCGCCGAAGAGCTAGATCGCTTAGTGACCCACATCGGCGAAACGCGAAAAATCTTAAAAAAAGGCGGCGCCTGCGGCCGTCGTTTGGACTTTATGATGCAAGAGTTCAACCGCGAGTCTAATACGCTGGGCTCAAAGTCGATCAGCACCGATATCACTAATTCCGCAGTAGAAATGAAAGTATTAATCGAGCAAATGCGCGAGCAAATTCAAAATATCGAGTAATAGCCTGCGCATTATCGGCCTATTACTCAACCAGACTAAGCCCCTATGCTGGGGCTTTTTTATGCGCATAGCAAAGCGACTGCGTGAGAGCATTAAAGTAATACAGATGTTAATTTAGTATCCTTTATTCTGTAAGTAGAACGGCATAACAGATGTAGAATCGAAAAAGATATTTTTTTCATTTCCACATCTGTTATACCGATCTACTTAAGATGACACCTGTACAAGCGACTCACTTAGGAGAGTGTTAATAAAAGAAGCACAGATCAGCCTGCGCAACCCAGCGTTTTACCCCGCAATATATGTATATTGAAGATTTTATGCTGCGCCATATTGAAAAAAGACAGTTTTATATACCAACCTTACCGTTTTATACAAGAGCACACTAAGCCTCAGCAGGCCTTAATGAAAAGGCTTCGTATGTATCTCATCATGGTTATCGAACCACCGTTTTCGTTTAATAACTCGGTTTAACCGAGCTTTTAGGCAGGAAAAAACTGATAGAACCGAAGCTAGCACCCGATCATAATGCAATTTGCGTGGAGGGCACTTCCGCAGCAAGCTATAGTTATTTTTGATTGGCCGTTGTCTTTACAACGGCCATTTTTTTTAGGCTCGCATTCTGGTAAACTTTGCCGCCCTTGGTTCCAGCCCCGCTCGGCGCTGGCAGATAATCCCGAACGGGCATAACACTATGGCGCACTGTGGTACCTTATTTATTCTTTCTTCTCCTAGTGGCGCAGGCAAATCCAGCCTGATCCGCGGCCTGCTCGATCGCCCCAGTGTCGATGGCATGTTGCAGGTTTCCGTCTCTCATACCACGCGCGCGGCGCGGCCCGGTGAAGTAGACGGCATTCATTATCACTTTATCGATCAGTCGGCCTTTAAAGAGCTGATTGAACGTGGTGCTTTTTATGAGTGGGCCCAAGTATTTGATAACTACTATGGCACCTCACGGGAGTGGATAGATGAACAGCTAGAAAAAGGTATCGACATCTTGCTCGATATCGACTGGCAAGGTGCGCGACAAATTCGCGCCCAATCGCCCAGTGCCAAGTCTATTTTTGTCTTGCCACCGAGCCGAGTTGAGCTGGAACGACGCTTAAATGCGCGCCAGCAAGATACGGCCGAGGTAATAAAGGGTAGAATGGACAAGGCGGTGTCAGAAATGTCACATTACGACGAATATGACTACTTGCTGGTTAACGATAACTTTGACCATGCACTGGATCGCCTAAGTGCCATTATTGAGGCCGAACGGGCCAGTACTGAGAAACAAGCCATACGTTTTCAGCACTTGCTTAACGGCCTGCTGGCAGAATAAGCTAAGAACCATTAGAATTTGCACCTTTTTTAATCATTGGAGTCCATTATGGCACGCGTTACCGTTGAAGATGCTGTTGAGCAGGTAGGCAATCGCTTTGATTTAGTGTTAGTTGCTTCCCGTCGCGCTCGCCAACTGGCCACCCAGGGCAAAGACGCACTGGTACCACTAGAGAATGACAAGCCCACCGTTGTGGCACTGCGTGAAATTGAGCTGGGCTTAGTGAACCATGCGATGATGGATATGCAAGATCGCCAAGAGCAGCAAGAAACAGATGCCGCCGAATTGGCCGCCGTAGCGGCGATCGCCGAAGGTCGTTTGCTGTAAGCTAACGTCAAGCGCCCGTTTACTAAAACGGGCCTTACTTTTAGCTAGCATCTTTATCGCTTAATGATCGGGGTATGCATTGTATCTATTTGAATCTCTCAAAGAGCTTGCCTCCAGCTATCTCCCCACCGAGCAGATAGAGCAGCTTACCGCCGCTTATGTGGTGGCCAGAGATGCGCACCAGGGGCAAACTCGCTCTAGCGGCGAGCCTTACATCACCCATCCGGTGGCAGTGGCGCGCATTCTGGCAGAGATGCATCTCGATCATGAAACCCTGATGGCCGCTTTGTTGCACGATGTCATCGAAGACACAACCACCACCAAAATCGCGCTCGCCGAGCAGTTTGGCGAAGCTGTTGCTGAGTTGGTAGAAGGTGTCTCTAAACTCGATAAAATCAAGTTTAGAGATCACAAAGAAGCCCAAACAGAAAACTTCCGCAAGATGGTGTTGGCCATGACCCAAGATATTCGGGTTATCCTCATCAAGCTGGCCGACCGCACCCATAACATGCGGACCCTCGGCTCACTGCGACCAGATAAGCGCCGGCGCATCGCCCGCGAAACTCTTGAAATTCATGCTCCCATCGCTAACCGACTCGGCATTCACAGCATCAAGAATGAGCTGGAAGAATTAGGGCTAGAAGCCTTATATCCGATGCGTACTCGCGTGTTACGCGAGTCAGTACGCCGCGCCCGAGGTAATAGACGCGAAATAATTCAATCTATCTTCGAAGAAGTCAGTGGCCGGATCCAAGATTCGAACATTGACGCCACCGTCTTGGGTCGTGAAAAAAACATGTTCTCCATCTATCACAAGATGGTAAAGAAAGAACTGCAGTTTCACGAGGTCATGGATATCTACGCTTTTCGCGTCATCGTTAAGGATATCGACACCTGTTATCGGGTGTTAGGCCAAATGCATACCTTGTATAAACCAAGGCCTGGTCGTTTCAAAGATTACATCGCCATTCCCAAAACCAACGGTTATCAGTCGTTACATACCTCTTTGGTGGGCCCTCATGGCTTGCCGGTAGAAGTGCAGATCCGTACCGAAGACATGGATCAAATGGCCGATAAAGGCGTGGCGGCACATTGGGCATATAAGCTCGATACCGAGCGTTCGAATACCACGGCACAGGTTCGCGCCGATCGCTGGATGCAAAGCTTATTGGAGTTGCAGCAGAGTGCCGGCTCTTCGTTTGAGTTTATCGAGGGCGTTAAAACCGACCTCTTCCCCGACGAAATCTATGTGTTCACCCCAGAAGGCCGCATCTTAGAGTTACCGTCTGGCGCGACCGCCGTCGACTTCGCCTATGCGGTGCACACCGATATTGGCCATGCCTGCGTGGGTGCTCGCGTCGATCGCCAGCCTTACTCGCTGAGCCAGCGCTTGCACTCAGGCCAAACCATAGAAATTATTACCGCCCCCAGCGCGCGTCCTAATGCGGCTTGGTTGAACTTTGTGGTCACCTCACGGGCACGCACAAAAATTCGCCAGTTCTTGAAGAACTTGCGTACCGAAGAGTCCGTACTACTCGGTAAGCGGTTGCTAAATCACGCCTTGGGCGCGAAAAACATCGAAGACATACCGACTGAGCGCGTTGAGCAAGTATTAAAAGACACCAAGCACGGCTCACTTAACAGCCTGATGGCCGATATTGGTCTTGGCAACGCCATGAGTGTGGTGGTGGCACGCCGTCTGCTGGCTGATGAGAATAAAACACGGAGCGAGCCGAGCAAGACCTTCAAGAAGATGCCCATTCGCGGTGCAGATGACATGTTGCTGACGTTTGCTAACTGTTGCCGCCCTATTCCGGGTGATCCTATAGTGGCGCACATCAGCCCCGGTCGAGGACTAGTGGTGCATCTTGAGTCTTGTAAAAACGTGCGCAGTTACAGTAAAGAGCAAGACAAGTATCTGCCGGTGCAATGGGATATGGAGCAAGATTTCGACTTTGAATTTAAAACCGAAATCGGTATCGAGCTCATTAATCAGCACGGCGCCTTGGCGGCGCTGGCCAACGTTATTGCGGCCACCGGCGCCAATATTCACAATATTGCCACCGAAGAAAAAGACGGCCGTGTCTACTTAGTGGAATTGTTAATTACCACCAAGAGCCGCGTGCACTTGGCCAATATTATGCGCAAAATTCGCGTGACGCCCAACGTGCTAAAAGTATTTCGACTACGTAAATAGCGCTAAACCCGCGGCTGGCCTAAGATAGCCGCACTGGTCAGCCATGAAGTTTTGGCTCTAAAGTTCGTGTTATCAACCTATTACTGCACTTCTTTCCCGTATTTTCCGCACCATAAGTATGCATTTACCGCTAGGAGCCTGTTATGCTCAGTCGTATGTTGTTGCTCGGGGCTTGCCTATTTATGAATTCTCTATTTATAAATACTCTACTGATGAATCAGGCTCTGGCTAGCCCCGTCTTAACTACCAGCAGCCAACTTAAAGAATGGGGCTTGGCGGGCTTAACTGACCGTTTTCAACAACAGGTGAAAACGGGTCAGTTTATGACTAACGATGGCCTCAGTTTACCCTATGGCAAATTAGTTAACCCCCTCCATCAAAAAGCCATTCTCTTGGTTAACGGTCGCACCGAAAGCTACTTGAAGTACCACGAACTCGCGCTCGATTTATTTAATAACGGCTATAACGTCTATTTGTATGATCATCGTGGCCAAGGCTTAGCGCCACGCCTGTTATCAAACCCAGATATGGGCTATGTGGCAAACTTTGACGACTATGTGCAAGATCTCGAGCAATTTGTGCAACAAGTAGTGCTTAATGAACCGGTCGAGCAACTTTATTTATTGTCGCACTCTATGGGCGGCACTATAGCGGCACTTTGGCTTAGCCAAACTCAGGTGCGGTTGCAGGCCGCTGCACTCTCTTCGCCCATGATCGGCATTTACTTAAAACCCCTGCCCCGTTGGCTAGTGACTGGCCTGCTCGCTACCTTAAAGCAGGGCTGTCAGTGGCTAGGCCATGAGGCCTGTTACGCGCCGGGCCAAGGGGATTACCAAGCAAAGCCCTTTAAAGATAATGTGCTCACGCATAGCGAAGCGCGCTATCAGCTGCAGGCCGAGCAATTGCAACTCACGCCCAAGGTCAAACTCGGCGGCGCCACCCTGCATTGGTTGCAACAAGCCTTGAGCGCCGGTGACCAAGCGATCGCCCGAGCAGGCCGCATCACCACACCTATTTTAGTGGTGCAAGCGGGTAACGATAGGGTGGTGGACAATAACGCCCAAGCGCGTTTTTGCCAAGCGCTGCCCGCCTGTTCGGGCGGACAACCTCTCGTGATTAAAAAAGCCGCTCATGAATTATTTTTTGAACGCGACAATCAACGCCGCCAAGCGCTAGAAGCCATCTTCTCTTTCTTTGAGCAATACCCGCCCCCTGCGGGGAGCTCTCAGCCAAGCGCTCAGCGATAAGTAAAAGACCAATCCAAAAACCCACGTTTTAGAGCCATACGCTTTATGCGGCCCGTTAGAGACAAATATCCGCTCTACGAACGTAAGACGTAAGACGTAAGACGTAAGACGTATTTTGGTTTTAATGCGTTTAGATTTTGATATTTTGTCGCAGACAGTTTACAACTGTGCGTTATTAACCATGGTCGCCATATTAGCGACTGCTTGTTCTGTTATGGAGTCATTCCGGTGTCGCATTTATTACGCAATTCTTTGCTTTGCTTGAGCCTATCTTTTGCCCTAAGCGCCTGTCACACGCCCCCTCCAAAGCCGGCACCAGTCAAACCGATAGCGGCGGTAAAAAAGCCTAAACCCGCAGGCCCCCAGCCCTATGAAAACGGCGTGATCAGCGTCCCCGTGAGCCCAGTACAAGCCGTACCGAGCACCTGGTAATGTCCAAGCCGCTTGAGCTGTTTATCGGCATCATGTCTGGCACCAGTCTAGATGGCATAGATGCGGTGCTAATGGCGACCAATGGCACACAGGCCGAGCTAAAAGCCAGCACCCGTAGTCCGTTTGCGCACGATTTGCGCCAGCGCCTGCTGGCGGTCGCCAAAGGGGCGGCCATTAGCGCCAAACACTGGGGTGAATTAGATGCCGAGCTCGGTCAAGCCTATGCAGAAATCGCGCGGCAACTACTACAAGATTCGGACACGGATGCCAGCCAAGTGCGCGCCATCGGCTGCCATGGGCAAACGGTGTGGCATCAACCCTTTGGTGAATTGCCCTTTTCGTTGCAACTCGGCGATGGCAATCGCTTAGCAGCCCTCACCGGCATTATCACCATTAACGATTTTCGCCGTAAAGACATGGCATTTGGCGGCCAAGGAGCACCCTTAGTACCGGCCTTTCACCAACAGGTGTTAGCCGATGCCAAGCGAGTGCGCATAGTGGTGAATATTGGCGGCATCGCCAATATTACCTTGCTCGACCCCGCGCAAGCTGTCATCGGATATGATGTGGGCCCCGGCAATATGCTGCTGGACGTTTGGTGCCAACAGCAATGGGGCCAGCCGTTTGATAAAGACGCCGCCTTTGGCCTGCAGGGCCAAGTAAACACCGACTTATTAACCCGCTTGCTGGCTGAACCTTGGTTGGCGCTACCCGCGCCGAAAAGCACAGGCCGTGAGCTGTTTAGCCCACGCTGGCTGGCCGCTCATTTACAAGAGCACCAGACGCAGTTCTGCGCAATTAATGCGCTAGACGTGCAAGCCACACTGGCAGAATTTAGCGTTCGCGCCATCGTCGACCAAGTGCAAAAGTACTCAATTCACACAGACCTGCCAAGCCAGCTGTTAGTCTGCGGCGGCGGCGGCCATAATCCGTTATTGATGCAGCGTTTAAGTGCGTTATTACCTAATTGGCAGGTAACCACCACCAACAGCGCCGGGGTAGATATGGATGCGATGGAAGCCATGGCCTTCGCTTGGTTGGCTCATCAAACCTTAAACGGTTTGCCGGGTAACTTACCGGCGGTGACGGGAGCCAGCCGACCGGCGATTTTAGGCGCGATTCATTTACCGGGTTAAAGACGGTGAAGGGTGAGATGTAAGGCGTGATGGGCTAATTAAGGGCCACAGCTAGCATCTAAGAAGAGCATTTTTGCCACGGAATACACGGAAAAATAGCGATAATATCTGAAATATTGATGAGCGAGACCTTAGTAGTCTGACGCTTTAGTAGTCAGTCACGCTTGGCGGGATGAAAATTCTCTTCTCGTTATTATATATCTTAATTTTCGTGGATTCTGTGGCGAAAAAGTCTTTAGTTTTTTATGGAGAATTTATTATGGGAACGACTCAAACGTCGACTTCAGATCTGCTCAAAGACTTAGCCAAACTGGCCTCTGAGGGGCGTAATCCAGACACCTTAAATATCGATAAGCTGGGTACGCTCGAGTTGCTCACCACTATTAACACCCAAGACCAGCAAGTACCGCTGGCCGTGGCTCAAGTACTACCCGCCATCACCCAAGCCGTGGATGCGATTGTTGCAGCTTTCCAGCAAGGCGGTCGATTGATTTACATGGGTGCCGGCACCAGTGGTCGCTTAGGCGTGCTGGATGCCTCCGAGTGCCCGCCTACCTTTAGCGTGCCCGCCGATATGGTGATCGGCCTGATTGCCGGAGGCCCAGAGGCCATGTTTCGTGCCCAAGAAGGCGCGGAAGATAATAGGGATCTAGGTGCTGATGACTTGCGCCAGCTCGCGCTAACCAATAAAGACGTAGTAGTAGGCATAGCCGCCAGCGGGCGTACGCCTTACGTATTGGGCGGGCTTGAGTATGCACGCCAGCTTGGTGCCACTACAGTAGCGTTAGCTTGTAATACCGGCTCTGCCATTGGGCAGGCGGCCGACATCGCCATAGAGCCAAACGTGGGCCCCGAGGTAATCACCGGCTCTACGCGTTTAAAGTCGGGTACCGCACAAAAATTGGTGCTGAATATGCTGAGTACAGCCAGCATGATCCGCATCGGCAAGGTGTATCAAAATCTGATGGTCGACTTACATGCCAGCAACTTTAAGTTAGAAGCTCGCGCGCTACGCATCGTAATGCAGGCCACAGCGGCGAGTGAAGATCAGGCGGCGGCGGCACTTAAAGCCGCAGATAATCAGGTGAAACTCGCGATCTTAATGCTGCTTTCTGGCTTAAATAAAGCAGATGCTCAAGCACAATTAACGCAACATAATGGGGTATTAAACAAAGCCATAAGCTTTAAGCTTTAAGCTTTAAGCAATCAGTTAAACATAACCATCGCTTTCACCTTTGGCTTACGGCTTGACGGCTGGCTTCTCTTCTTCCGCTTGGGCTCGCAGTTTTTGCTCACGTTTTTGATACCAGCTGGTCTTAAGGCTAGTCCACCAATCGGCTGACAACTCACCGCCATAGGCTTCAAGCAGCGCTATCACGCGTTCTAGCGTTAAGATGCTGACATCGTACTCGATATCGAGCCAATGCTTACTCACCACCACCTTGGTTACGCCCACTTCTTCATTAAACTCTTTAGCCAGCAGTTCAATTTGTAACTGGTTTAAATTTTCCAGCCGCAGTCGACGACGCACCTGTGTCAGATCTGTGGTGACATCTTTATCGTCAGTATTCATATCCGCTCCTGCAGTGCTTTTAATATCATAAGATAAATCGTTAACGATTAGACCCATACTTACCTGTTAGGCCGTTGCATTGGCCTGCATGCTCAGTCAACATATTGGCTCAGCATTAATAAAAAGCACAGTATAAAATCACTTAAAGCATGCCCACGCTATTCTCAGCCACATCAGCCAAGAGGTCATAATGGACACAACCGTTACCCTAAAAGCCACCACTCACCAGCCTGCTATTGCGCTACCCGCCATCGGCCAAGGCACTTGGTATATGGGTGAAGGCCTAGTCCCGCGCCAAGACGAAGTGCGTGCCCTGCAACAGGGTTTAGATTTAGGCTTAACACTCATTGATACCGCAGAAATGTATGGCGATGGCGGTGCCGAAGAAGTGGTCGGGCAAGCACTTAAAGGTCGCCGCGAACAGGCGTTTTTAGTGTCTAAGGTATATCCGTGGAATGCGGGCAAGCGCAGCGCCATTGCCGCCTGCGAAGCCAGTTTACAACGCTTGAACACCGACTATCTCGACTTATATTTGTTGCATTGGCCGGGCAGCATCCCACTTGAAGAAACTCTTGAAGCATTTGAACAACTGCGGATTGATGGCAAGATCAAGCGCTTTGGCATTTCTAACTTTGACTTAAGCGAAGCTCAGGAGTGGCATGCTTTAAGTGGTTCCTTGACCGGCCAAAGTACAGCCGTTAACCAAGTGCTGTATCACTTAGGCTCGCGCGGCATTGAGCACTCGTTGCGCCCTTGGCAGCGTCAGCAGCAGATACCGACTATGGGTTATTGCCCACTGGCCCAAGGTGGCAGTTTACGCCGCGATTTATTATCTAATAGCGAGCTGCAAGCCGTGGCCAAAGAGCTGAATATCAGCGTACCGCAATTATTATTGGCTTGGGCGATACGCCCGATCGACGGCCAGCGTGATTTAATTGCCATCCCCAAAGCCGTACAGCCCCAGCATGTGCAACAAAATGCCGAAGCCCTTAATATTCAATTGAGTAATGAGGTATTGGCTCGCTTAGATAATGCCTTTCCAGCACCGAATCGCAAGACTTCATTGGATATTGTTTAAGAGCTAGTGAGGAGTGAAGGGTAAAGAGTGAGATGGCAAACACCGAGCAAGACACCCACTTTTTAGGATCTGTTGACCTTTCGAGATGATTTTTTGCAGTAGAAGAACACGGAGCCCACGGAAAAATTAAAGTTAGCACTAAATGCAAAACTTTATGGGCAACACCTTATGGCTATGATGGGTTATCGCTATTTCCGTGTGCTTCCGTGCTTATCTGTAACAGAAAGGTGTAACAGAGATGTGTGACAAACATAGCGTTAAAAAGTTAAACCGCTTGCCCCGCGCACCAACCCGCACTCCAGGCCCATTGAAAGTTATAGCCGCCTAACCAACCTGTTACGTCGACAACTTCGCCGATAAAATACAAATTAGGCACTTTTTTGGCCATCATTGTCTTAGACGACAGCTCATCGGTATCTACGCCGCCTAAGGTCACTTCGGCGGTGCGATAGCCTTCGGTGCCACCGGGCTTAATAGCCCAGCTACTTAGCAAGGCTTCGATGACGGCAATGTCTTTGGGCACATATTGCTTTAGCGGCTTGCTGATGATCTTGGCTTGCGCCCATTCTTCTCTCAAGAATAAAGCCTCTACCAGCCGTTTAGGTAACTGATGCCCCAGCCAAGTTTTCAGCTCTTGATTCGGATGATCCTTGATGCCTTGTGCCAGTGAACCTTTCGGCAACAGCTCAAACAACACGGGCTCGCCAGCTTGCCAGTAAGAAGATATTTGCAATACCGCAGGGCCCGATAGACCTCGGTGCGTAAACAGCAGGTTTTCGCTAAAGTGAGTGCCATCGGCACTGGTCGCCACTACCGGTAATGACACACCGGCTAACGGCTCAAGGGTGGTTTTATCTTCTGGCTGTAAAGTAAAAGGCACTAAGCCGGCACGGGTAGGCAAGACTTTTAAACCAAATTGCTCGGCTAGCTGATAACCAAAAGGCGTGGCGCCAATTTTAGGCATAGATAAGCCGCCGGTAGCCACCACTAATGACTGACAAGTATATGTGTCGCTGACGGTCGCCACGCTAAAGCCTTCGCCCTGATCTGCGTCCTTGCCTTCGCCCGCCGCCAAACGCGTAACCGCACTCACTTGGGCGCGTGAGCTAATGGTCACACCGGCGTCTTTACACTCTTTTAGCAACATATCTATGATATCTTGCGCCGTTTCATCGCAAAATAGCTGACCAAGCGTTTTCTCGTGATAGGGAATGCCATGCTTTTCCACCATGCCTATAAAATCCCACTGGGTGTAGCGGGCTAACGCAGATTTAACGAAGTGCGGATTTTGGCAAAGATAAGCCTTGGGTTCGATATGGTAATTGGTAAAGTTACAGCGCCCGCCGCCGGACATTAAAATTTTGCCGCCAATGCGCTTGGCATGATCCAGCAGCAAGACACGGCGCCCGCGCTTAGCCGCCTCGGCAGCACACATTAATCCGGCAGCACCGGCTCCCAGTACTATCACATCCCAGCTTTTCATATTTTTCCACGCACACTTTGGCAAAGGCGCTATTCTAGCGCCCACACGGCGCGGCGGCTATGCCGACGTCTTATAGCTACAAGCTATACCGACAAACTATGCCCCACTTTCTCACAAGGTTATAATCCGCCCATGAGTAACTATACCTCACCCCATGCCGATACCTTTCTCCAACTGAGCCAACTGCTACGGCTCTCTCGCCACGATTGGCAACAGACACCCTTCAGCTGTACTGAGCTGCCTTGGCCTGAATTAGCCTCGGCCTTGCAGGCACTGGATGAAGATAGGCTGGACAGGCTTGATGAAAACGACCAAGCCGCACTCGCTTGGCTAAGCCAATGGCGACCCCAGCTATTAAACGCCCAGCGGCTGCAATTGCCCGAGCTTACGCGGGCAACCGATTACGCCACGCCGCGTTGGAGTAATGGCATAGGCGGTCGAAAATGGGCACAAATCAAAGATTTTGCCGCCAATATCGGCGCCTCTTCGCTTACCAAGGCAGTACCGATTTTAGAATGGTGTGCCGGTAAAGGGCATTTAGGCAGACTACTTGCCCAGCAAGGGGCATCTCAGGTAACTAGCCTAGAATGGGCAGCCGAGCTGTGCTCTCAGGGCGAAGAGCTAGCCCACCAATTGCAATTGCCCCATAAGTTCGTGTGCGCCGATGCACTAAGCCAAGAGGCGGCTGTGTTATTTAAGCCCCAACAAGTGGCGGTGGCCTTGCATGCCTGCGGCGAATTGCACTTGCGCTTTCTTAACCACGCTGCCGCCGCCGGCACCCGGCAGGTAGCGCTATCGCCCTGCTGCTATCACCTGATTGCCGGTGAGTATTACCAGCCGCTATCCCAGCGAGGCAAAGCGCAAAATTTAAACTTGGACCGCCACAGCTTACGCCTGCCCTTGCAGCAACAAATCACCGGTGGCGAGCGAGTACGCCGCTTGCGCCAGCTTGAGCTCACTTGGCGCTTGGCCTTCGATGAGCTGCAACAAAGTCTCACTGGCAACACCCGTTATCTGCCTTTGCCTAGTTTTCCTAAGCGCTTACTCAGCGCTACTTTTAGCGACTTCGCGGCTTGGGCCTGTAACCAAAAAAATCTACCTATGCCAGCTGTAATAGACGAAGAGCATTGGTTAACCTTGGCCTCCAAGCGACGGCTATTGGTAAAACGCATCGAGTTTGTACGCCACCGTTATCGCTATTTACTGGAATTATGGCTGCTGTTAGATAAGGCCTTATTTTTGGAAGAACAAGGCTATCAAGTGAAACTTGGCCTGTTTACCGACTTGACGCATACGCCGCGCCGTTATCTCTTACAAGCCAACTTACCGGCCTAGTAGTCACCCCAGATGCAATCGCGCTTTATGGTCGTCACGCACAAGAGACGCACGTAATAGTCTTATCTGGATTTAATTATCATTAGCAAACTCGTGATGCAAAATACAGGATTGCCCGTGGATAAAAACGTACGCATATTGCCCCCCAGCGCCTTTGATATAGTAATGATGGTGCTGTCCATCATTTCGGTAGTGCTTATAGTTCTGCATCAGTTTGGCCCCTTTGATGTCGATGAAAAAGAGCTGCTGCTAACGCTAGATACCGGCATTTGCGTGGTGTTACTGAGTCACTTCTTTTACGGTTTATTTAGCTCCCGCAACAAGAAACAATTTTTAGCGATCCACTGGATTGATTTTATCGCTTCTATTCCGGCCATCGATATCTTCCGTTATGGCCGAATTTTCCAAGTGTTACGGGTGCTGCGCATGCTGCGGGTGGCCAATCAGGTGATCCGCTATTTATTAAAAAATAGCGGCAGCACTATGCTAGCATCTATGTTATTGATTTTGCTGGTGGTACTTGGCGGCAGTGCCATTGCTATCTTGATGACTGAAGCAGGCAATCCTGGCTCTAATATCGAAACCGCAGAGGATGCCATCTGGTGGGCCTTGGTGACCATTTCTACCGTGGGCTACGGGGATTATTATCCGGTCACCACAGCGGGGCGAGTGATTTCGGCGTTGGTAATTTTAACCGGCGTTTCTATTTTTGCCGGTATCTCGGGTCTGGTCGCATCCAGCTTATTAACGCCTAGGGCCGAAGAGTCGGATCGCCAGCAACACGCCAACGACACTCAACAGCATCAACAAGTAAAAGAGCATCTTTACAGCTTGCAGCAAGAAGTCTCTCAATTAAGAGTGGAAATAGGCGCATTAACGGAAATGCTTAACAAACGTGAAGGGTAAGGGGGTAAGGGATGAAGCGTTAGGCGCAAAGCAAAGCGGATGCGGCGTATTTGGCTCCTCACACCTTACGCCTCACTCTTCACGATAAGACTATTGGACTAGCCGCTCGCCCTTGTGCTAGAGCCAATGTTTAGCCTATGCTGCCAAAGGTGTGAAATTCCAAGGTGTGAAATTTTAAGTAACTCACGTTTTATCTACTAACGGATTGATAGAGTTATGAAAAAGGAGAACAGCCATGACAGAACCCTATAAGTATAAGCACATACTGGCAGCGGTCGACATGACCGAAAGCAACCGTAAGGTCATCGCCAAAGCCGTGGATCGGGCGCGCGCCAATAACGCCCGGCTGTCGGTTATCCACGTCGACGTGGACTTGAAAGACCTCTATACCGAGATGATCGATATCGACATCGACAATATTCAAGACCAAGTGGTGGCAGACGCCAAGCAGCGGCTTGAGGAATATATAGGTGCTATCGATTATCCGATAGAGAAAAAGCTAGTGATTTGCGGCGATCTGGCTCTCAAAGTCAACGAAGCCGTAGACGTGCACGGCATAGATCTGCTGATTTGCGGCCATGAGCAGAGTTTTTGGAGCCTGCTCACTTCTTCTGCTCGCCAGCTGATGAACACAGTGCCTTGTGATCTGTTGGTGGTGCCCCTGCCGAAGAATAAAAAATAACCCGCACTATTAATCGTACTATCGATAGTACTATCAACCGCACTTAAGGCGATGGCCGCAAGCTGTCGCCTACTTCTGTTAATAACTGCCTAAACCAAATCAATGCCGGATCAAATTCAGTTAACGGATGCTGAGCCAGTACATAGGTGCTGAGCAGTGGCTCGCTTAATTGATGCTGTTGCAGCGGATAAAAATGGCAAAAATCCCGGGCGATTAATTCCGGCACCATAGCCAAATAGCGCCCCGTCGCCAACAGCTTAGGTAGCGCTTCAAAGCTTGGTACCCACACCGCAATCGGCCGCTCTAAGCCTTTTTTCTTCAGCCAGTTTTCTACTAAGGTCTGATTATGACCCCAGGTAGACGTAGACACGTGGCTCCAGCTCACCAGCTGCTCGGCGCTTAATCGCGCGGGTAAATCACTGCCCTGCGCCGACAAACACACCATGGCATTATCAAACCAAGGTTCAATTTTTAGTCGGCTTGATAAATGTTCACCACTGGCAAAAGCCACCACAAAATCCATACCGCCGCGAGATAGGTTATCTTCATAATCTGAATGTACTAACTCTGTCACCGCCAAACGACACGCAGGCGCGCGCTGATTTAATAACTCCACCAACAAAGGAACGGCGCCGTGTTCAATAGATGAAGGCACGGCAATACGAAAGGTGCGCGCCGACACTGCCGGATCAAAGCTGGCGGATTGGCGAATACCTTGTTCCAGCAACATCAAGGATTGGCGCACCGGTGCCGCCAACGCCAGTGCTCTTTGGGTGGGACGCATTTCTTTGCGCGTCATCACAAACAAGGGATCGTCTAGGGCTTGGCGCAAGCGGCCCAGCGCATGGCTAACCGTAGACTGAGATAAGTTGAGCTGTTCGGCGGCACGCGTCACATTACGGCTGTGCATCAGCACATCAAATACCCGCAATAAATTGAGATCTAGCCGTTGATATAGGTTATCCATCGATATTGACCATAGCTTTATGATGATAATTCATTTTTTACATGGGCTATCTGACCATAGAATGCGCCCCAGAAACAAGTTTATCGTCGGTGTGATGAAGTAATTCATACGCCCGTCAGACGACCAAGGTTCTGGGCACGGTGGCATCATGGGGGGTACTGCCTGTCTATTGCGGTTAGCGAATTATTCGAGGTAATTCGATAAGCGTAATAACAACAGAATAATGACTGTCTGACGGCGTAAGTAATCACGCTGACAACCTATTTGGGCTTAAGCCCTACCGTTCTGCGTGTGGTATTAACCACCTTATTTAGGGACGTCATACCTTTTATGACACACCTTTCATGGTTCCCTGGCCGATGCATTGCATCGGCTTTTTTTATGCCTTTTTTTAACTAGCACCAGATAAAGACTAAAAATTTTTTTGCCACGGAAGAACACGGAACGCACGGAAGAGGTCAAAATCGGTAAATGACAAGAGCTTTAGATTTGTAAGATCTAAGATCAGGGTTCGATATTTTTTAGCCGAATACTGGCGGCTTAACGCTGATAGCCGCCCAGCGTCGAAGTTTTGGCCTTAACCATAAAATCACTTTTCGCTCTTATCTCTATTTTTCCGTGGATTTCGTGGATTCTGTGGCAAAAATGCCTTTATATTTTATCTTGTGGGTTTTGTCGTTGTCCTTTAACTGACAGCTGACCGCTTACCGCTGTTTCTTTGCTATTATCGCGCCTATCTTTATCAACTTCCGGCTAATTTATGCCTTATCTCGTTGCCGTTACCCTATTGTGGGCCTTCTCGTTTAGCTTAATTGGCGTTTATCTGGCCGGTCACGTAGACAGCTATTTCTCGGTCGTTAGCCGCGTGTTCTTAGCCACTTTGCTATTTTTACCGTTTTTATCTTGGCGCCAGCCGCCTCGCTTGGCATTAGGCATTATGGGCTGCGGCGCACTGCAGCTGGGGGTGATGTATTTGTTTTACTACCAGTCTTTTTTGCTACTCAGCGTACCAGAAGTGCTGATTTTCACCGTGCTCACGCCTATCTATGTCACCCTCATTTACGACCTGCTACACAAGCGCTTTAATCCCGGCTACTTACTTACCGCTGCACTCGCCGTATTAGGCGCGCTGGTGATCCGCTTCGATGCGTTAAGCAAGGATTACTGGCTGGGTTTTGCGGTAGTACAAGGAGCGAATCTGTGCTTTGCACTCGGGCAGGTGGGCTACAAGGTACTGTTGGAGCGCTATCAACCTGCTGCACCGCAACACAAACTTTTTGGCTACTTCTATCTGGGAGCCTTAAGCGTAGCGTTGCCCGCTTGGTGGCTGTTAGGTAGCACACTTTATCCCAGCACTAACCTGCAATGGGGTATCTTGCTGTGGCTAGGCTTGGGCGCCTCGGGTTTGGGATATTTTTTGTGGAATAAAGGCGCGACTTTAGTCAATGCTGGCGCACTGGCGATCATGAACAACGCCTTAGTGCCCGCAGGTTTGTTGGTCAACTTGCTGCTCTGGAGCCAAGAAGCCGATTTACTGCGCTTAAGTTTAGGCGGCGCCATCTTGCTAGCTTCATTAACACTCAATCAAGGTTTACTTAAACTCAGGCGGTATTAAACCTAAGATCCAGATCACGGTCTGAGCTTATCAAACTTACAAAATCACAACCTTGTGCACTGCAGCATGGAAATAGTGCTGCTGCGCCCTACACTGTTCGATAAGAAGTATTACTAGGAGAAGATCATGTTTAATGCACTGCTGTTAGAACAATCCGGTAAAGACACACTTGCTCGCGTACAGCGTCTTAACGAAAATCAGCTCACCCAAGGCGACGTACTGGTAAGGGTCGACTATTCCAGCCTCAACTATAAAGATGCTTTGGCCATTACCGGCAAAGGGAAAATCGTTCGCCAATGGCCCATGGTGCCCGGTATCGATTTTGCCGGCACAGTGTTGACCTCGGATCATCCAGACCACAGCATTGGCGATGAAGTTATTCTCACCGGCTGGGGCGTGGGCGAGCAACATTGGGGCGGCATGGCAGAAAAAGCCTGCGTGAAAGGGGAATGGCTGGTGCCACTGCCCGGCACCATGAGCGCCAAACGTGCCATGGCCATCGGCACCGCCGGCTTAACTGCCATGCTATCTCTGATGGCACTGGAGCATGCTGGCATTAAACCCGGCCAAGGCCCTATTCTGGTCACCGGCGCCACCGGTGGCGTGGGATCTGTCGCCGTACGGCTGCTGGCCAAAGCCGGCTTTGAAGTACATGCCGAAACTGGCCGCCGACAGCACAGCGACTGGCTGAAAGAGCTGGGTGCCAGCGAGGTTATCGAGCGCGCCGAGTTTGATAAAGAGCCTGCCGCATTAGAATCTCAGCGCTGGGCCGGTGCCATAGATGCGGTAGGCGGTCGCACTCTGGCCAGAATTTTGAGCCAAACCAAAATGCACGGCGCCGTTGCCGCCTGCGGCTTGGCAGGTGGCGTGGCGTTAAATACCACCGTTATGCCGTTTATTTTACGCGGCGTGCAACTGCTGGGTATCGATTCGGTATATATCTCGAAAGAGCAGCGTATTAACGCATGGCAGCGACTACAGATCAGCCTACCGCAGGACTTTGAAGAGCAGTCAACGGTTTACACTCTAGAGCAAAGTATTACTGCCGCGCACGATCTACTAAACGGCAAACTCAAGGGGCGAGCGCTGATACAGCCTTAACTACAGCTATCAGCGGTAAGCTTTCAGCCATCGGCTTTTAACCATCAGTCAAAGACAAAGCAAACAACCGTCGTGCAGATTGCCCATACGCTGGCAGCCTGCACGGCTTACTGACAGCTGATGGCTTATCGCTTGGCTTAAGTTTGTATAACAAACTCAAGTCAACCGTTATAAGATAACAAAATTATTGCGGACATTAGCGGACATCATAATGAGCACTGCTGTTACCACCCACCTCGTCATGGGCTTCCTCGGCACCGGAAAAACCACACTGCTGCGTCATTTATTAGCCAACAAACCTGAGCATGAGCGTTGGGCAATTTTAGTAAACGAGTTTGGTGAAGTGGGCATAGATGGCGCCTTATTGACCGAACAAGGCGCCACTATCAAAGAAGTTCCCGGTGGCTGCTTATGCTGCGTGTCTGGCCTGCCCTTTCAAATTGGCCTGAATGCACTGCTGCACAAGGCCAAACCAGATCGCTTGTTTATCGAACCCAGCGGCTTAGGCCACCCCAGTCAGATCTTAAAAACCCTCACCAATGAGCATTATCAAAACGTACTGCAACTGGGTGCTACCTTCTGCGTGGTCGACCCACGCCAATGGGCGAATACCCGCTACCAAGAGCACGAGACCTATCAAGATCAGCTAGCGCTGGCAGATGTACTGGTGCTTAACAAAACCGACCTCAGCGCGCCAGAGCTTGTGGCTAACTTAGAGGCCGCCATCGGCAAAGGTTTGTTTGCCGGCCAAGCGCCGCAGCAGTGCGTTACCGTGAGCCAAGGCCAGCTAGATCCAGCATGGCTGCAAGCGCCCCACCATAGCGAACGCAAAGCCGCCAGCCCTCAAGCTCATGCCAGTAACAGCCCTCGCCCGCTGGTCGCCAGCCCAGAGCCGCGCTTAAGTCGCGCTCAGCCGTGGCGGCGTTACAGCAACCTAGGTCAAGATCATTATTCGGTGGGCTGGCGCTTTCTCGATGAAGTCTGTTTTGATTTGCACAAAGTAGAGCACTTTTGCCGCTCACTTAACGTCACGCGCTTAAAAGCCGTGCTAAACACCGCAGACGGTTGGTGGGCCTTTAATAAGGTGGATGACCAGCTCAGCGTATATCGCATAGCCCCGCAAAAAGAAGGTCGCCTTGAGCTTATTGACCTCGATCCCTTGCCCGCCCAACAGCTGCAAAAAACGCTACTGGCGACCTTAGACTGACCGCTATGCGCTTTACGCCGTACGTCACAGAAAAAAACAGCCGTTAGTTTTTAGGCTGACAGCTTACGGCTGTGCTTATCATAAAACTGTCACTTCTATCACTTACCTTAGCCAACAACTTCGCTTATTAAGGTCTAGCTGATGAAAGTGTCGGTGTTCTCTTGGGTGTCCTCATTATTACTGACTGCACTGGCGCTGATGTTTGCCGCCAGCTTATATTTGGCCGATCACAGATTACGCCAAGGTGAAGAGCTAAGAGCCGAGGTAGAGCAGTTAAGCCGCATTGCTAATATCGACTTGTATCGCACCATTAGTCGTTATTTAACCACAGGCGATAACAGTTTACTGACTACGGCCGGTCTTCAAGTAGACGCCATTAGCACTGAGCTAGAAAAATACCCCAACGCCCAAGCGGCACAACAGGCGGTCGCGCTCTTAGCACAACAACTGGATCAAGACTTTAGGGCGGCGGGCAAATTATCCGCTAATAGCCAGCAGCTACTGCAACACGCAGAACAAGAATTAGCCGACCAACTGAGAGCCCTGCTACGCTACGCCAGCCAAGCAGACTCATCTGATAACGACACTAACCAGAGATTGGCTGCCCAATATGAAAGCCACGCCACGGCCATGCTGGCAGCTCTGCCTAAGCTTATCCATTTGCGGCAAGGCTACATAAATAATCCAAGTGAGCCTCTTAAGGCCGCACTCGATTTTCAACTCAATGAACTCAATCAAGCCGCCAGCAAACTGGCAGCCCTGCCCTTGATCGGCATGTATCAGGCAGTTGAAACTGACGAGTTTGCCCTGCGTAAACCTAAGCCCATAGAAATAGGCGAAGCACCCAAGCGAGAAGCGCTAAGCCTACTGAAGCGCTATCCCAAAGAACTGCACAACACCAGCGAAAACCTAGCGCTACACGCCCAAGCCACCACCACATTGAACGCCAGCTTGAGTGCCATAGAGCAAGAGCTAGATCTGCTGGTTGATGCCCAAGAAAGCGCCCGTCTTAATCAGTATCACCAGCTGAGCCTATTATTATTTGGCCTGTGTGTGGCACTGCTGTTATTTGCACTGCTCAGCTATGGTTTTCAACGCCAATTAGTGGTGCAGCGGCTGCATCAACTGAGTGACGCCTTTGCCCGTTTGCTGCACACCGGCCAATTAACACCCCTCATCGTTAGCCACCCTAACAGCGAATTAGGTCAAATTGCCGACAGCTTTAATGGCTTGATCAGCCAACTGCAAGCCCAGCAACATGCCAGAGCCGAGCAACTGCGCCATGTGTCCGGCGCCTTAGAGCACATGGTAAAAGAGGTGCAAGATATTCAGCAACATACCCAAACGACCGATCACACCATGAGTGGCAGCGTGCAAATGGTGGATGAACTGAATCGTCTTGCCCAACAAATGCGCCAAGCCAGCGATCAGATAGCCATGACGGCGCGAGATAATCTGAAGGCCATGAGCGTGAGTAAAGACAAAGTGGAGCAACTGGTGCACACCGCCCAACAAAGCCAAGATGCCGCTCACAGTGGCCAACAAGCGATAGACTCATTAACGCACTCTGTGAATGATGCGGCGGCCATTATTGGCGTGATCCAACAGATTGCCGAGCAAACTAACTTACTGGCTTTGAATGCGGCGATTGAGGCCGCACGAGCCGGCGCACATGGCCGTGGCTTTGCGGTGGTCGCCGATGAAGTGCGTAAATTATCTGGCAACACCCAAGGATCTTTAAGTGAAATCAGCGCGATTTTGGAGCGCTTACGTTTGGCCAGCAATCAGCTCAATCACACCATCAGCAACATGATGCAAGGGGCGCAAACTCAACATCAGCAAGCCCAAGCCTTGATGGCCGTAACCGAGCAAGTGCGCACCACCTCACACGCCACCACACTCGTTGCCGAGCAAGGCGCCGGCCACGCAGATAGCCAAGCCGCCGAGCTGAGTCGTTTTATGGGGCTGATGGATGAACTTAAGCTGCAATCTACCCAGGTGTCCCAGCGGGCCGGCCAAGTGGTAGATCGCATTCGCGGCCAGGCCAGCACCATTACCGAGATGCTGACCCCTTCGGGGAGCTATAAGCCATAAGCGGGAAGCGGGAAGCGGGAAGCGGGAAGCGGGAAGCGGGAAGCGGGAAGCGGGAAGCGTATTTTAAAGACTCAAGACTTCTTCGCCACGACTCTTTGCTACGATAAGCACTGAACCCACAGAAAAATTAAGACGCTTAAAATAGACCCTTCTTTGGTAAGACCTTATAAGAACTATAAGTGCGAGATACCGGGGCAAGGCTGCAGAGGACGGTGTGTGATTTTTAGCTGGGCGCCGGGCGCTTAGCGCTCGGCGCTGCTATTAAAGCTTATTAATAGGGATTTTCAAAAAGGTATTACCTTGCTCATCTGCAGGCGGCAATTCGCCGGCGCGAATGTTCACTTGAATGGCCGGTAATATTAAGCGCGGCATGCTCAGAGTAGCATCGCGCTTGTCTCGCATGGCCATAAAGTTGGCTTCATCTATACCGTCGTGCACATGAATATTCTCCGCTTTTTGCTTAGCGACTGTGGTCAGATATTCATGCCCACGGCCCTCTTTGGGATAATCGTGACACACGTAAATATCAGTCTCTGGCGGCAAGGCTAACAAACGCTGAATCGACTGATACAGCTGCTGACTGCTGCCACCGGGAAAGTCACAGCGTGCCGTGCCTAAATCTGGCATAAACAAGGTATCACCGACAAACAGCGCCTGCTCGTTCACCAAATAAGCTAAATCTGCCGGCGTATGGCCTGGGCTATGCAGCACACGAATGTGTAACTGACCCACGTTAAATAATTGCTCGTTGGCAAACAGGCCATCAAACTGGCGACCATCGGCGTTAAATTCTGACTCTAAGGCAAACACCTCGCGAAAGATGCTTTGCACCTGAGTGATGTTCTCGCCTATGCCAATTTTGGCATTAAGCTGGTCACGCAAGAAAGGCGCTGCCGATAGGTGATCGGCATGAGCGTGCGTTTCGAGCACCCAGTCTATAGCGAGCTGTTGTTCGCGCACAAAGTCCAGCTGCTGCTGGGCCAACTTAGTGCTGGTGCGGCCTGCTGCATAATCAAAATTTAATACCGAGTCGATGATTACCCCGTGGCCACCGGCTTGGTCGTACACCACATAGCTAAAGGTCTCGCTGTCTTTTTCTAAGAATGCTTTTACCTTTGGCGCCAGCATCTTAGTTACGTGTGTCATCATGTTCCCTCTGCGTCTTTGCCATTCAGTGTCACCCATCAAACATTAGCATAAGCTAATTTAAAAGAGAGTGATAGCTTACCGTTGCCCGAAAGGCTCAAACAAAAATGCCAAAGCATGAGCTTTGGCATTGTTTGACAGAACACTGACGGTTTAAGACCAACAGCCCTTCAGTTTATTTCTTGCTGGTCACGGCCACGTTAGCACCGATAAACCAAGCGTCTTTATCAATAATGCGACTGGCTTCGGTAAACAAGTCGGCGGTATCTTCATCGCCGGCTTTGCCTGCCAGCTTGATAGCCTCACGCAGGGTTTCGGCCACCACTTTATAGCGCTCGGTTAGGGCTTGAACATGGTCAACAACGGAAGTAATGCCGGTAGGATAAGGAGCCAAAATACTGTCTTTGGCAACGCGTGCCGCCAAACCATTGGGCTCGCCACCCAAGATAACCACGCGCTCGGCAATGTTGTCTGAAATCTCGAGAATACGCACCGTAGTTTCATCGAGCAGTTGATGTACGCCAATAAAACCGGCGCCTTGTAGGTTCCAATGACACTGCTTGCCGGCCAAGGTCAGATCGATAACGTTAGCCAGATTGGCATTGAGAAGTTCGATCATTTTATTGGCAGTCTTGTCGTCTAGTCCGCTTGCGTAACGTTCTCTCATTTTTACACTCCGTATCGAATAATGGTGATTAACCTTGAGTTAGCTTTTCTACCTTTACTGTAAATCGTGAGTTTTAATCTTTTGAGTCTGTTGTATATAGCAAATTGCGTAAAGCTAATTGAGTACGACTGATTTGACACACATTTATACTAGCAGCTTAAAAACGCCTGTTAACCCCTGACAGGAAAATAGTGTGATCGCCCCGTCAGACTCGGTCGCAGCCGATTAACACATAGCGGTACGCCTTACGTTATACGTTATACGTTATACGTTATACGCCGTAAGTTAAGGGCAAAACCGCTAGGGCCTGTGTTTTACGTACCGCGTAAGGCTGGAATGGCCCCGAATAAGTAGACACTTCTTCAGAGTGAGGAAGTGTATGCAATACCGAACCAAGCGTAAATTTAG
>NZ_JBGQOP010000014.1:0-88098 GCF_052119705.1 Oceanisphaera sp. W20_SRM_FM3
TGACCGTGTCTCAGGTCGGGATGCGTATTCTACGCAATCCGTAGTGTTCGTCAAGTGTTTGTTTCAAACTTAATTTCTGTTTTCTCAAACCTTTGTGACCGTAAGCGCCTTGCTCCGTGTCAGTGGGGTGGAGTATAGAGATCTCAGCTTTTGGCGCAAGTCGTTTATGGCAATAAAATTACAATTCACGACTGACCGCTCAAACACCCAGCAAGCGCACAACTTACTCACAGAGTTATGCACATTAAGGCCGTGAGGAGTGAAGTGTAAGGGGGTGATGAGAACGAGATTTAAGTGCGTTCAACTAGGGTCAATAGTCATTTTTGTAGATCCAAGCTTAAATTACGGGGGGAGATTCACAGCTCAACGCGGACAACTGTGCTTCTTATGTAGAAGCCGCTAATCTTAGCTATCACTTTACGACGGGTATTAATGATGACGGCATTGAAAAGCTATAAGGGTATTAGCCCACAGCTTGCAAAAGGTGTGTTTGTGGAAGCGTCGGCGGTTTTGTATGGCGATATTAAGGTAGGTGAAGATTCCAGTATCTGGCCATTGGTGGTGGCGCGCGGAGATGTGCATAAGATCCGCATTGGCGCGCGCACTAATATTCAAGATGGTTGCGTGTTGCATGTGTCACGGCCAAGCTCAACATTACCGACTGGCCTGCCTTTACTAATAGGTGATGATGTTACCGTAGGCCATAAGGCCATGTTGCATGCCTGCACTATTGGTAATCGAGTGTTGATCGGTATGGGCGTGATTGTATTAGATGGGGCTAATATAGACGATGAGGTGCTGGTGGGTGCCGGCAGTTTGGTGCCGCCTGGTAAGCAATTAGCATCCGGCTACTTATATATGGGCAGCCCCGCCAAACAAGTGCGGCCGTTAACGGCTGCAGAAAAAGCCTTATTCTCTGAGTCCGCCGCTAACTATGTGCGCCTGAAGGATGAGTATCTGGCGGCCTTATAAAACGAGACATGAGATGTAAGGCTATTACGCCTCACGTTTTACTCTTCACTTATTTACAGCGTCAGACTGCCATCTGGACCAAAGGCTTCTTGGCCGACCAGCTCGCTCACCTGCTCTTCTATATCAAAGCGCACCGACTCAAAGGCCAATATGATATTGGCCTCATCCACTAATGCTTGGCCGCTAAGATGCTCGAGCCGAGATAAACTGAGGTAACAAATCACTTGGCCACCAAACCACTGGGCGCTAAACGCCAGCCGCTGTTGCTCTGGCTGCCAATTAAGGTCGTCGTTAACGATCACATCCTGATTCATGTTAATACCTGCGAAGGGTGAGGAGTGAAGTGTGAGGAGTAAGGGCTGAGATAAAAATCCCCCCCCTCTTACTCCACACTGCATGTTATTTTACAGCCACTAACTGCTCACGCAACGCTTCGAGCACAGGCATCACTTGGGGCCGAACGCCACGCCAAACATAAAAACTTTCGGCGGCCTGGCCGACCAACATACCTAAGCCGTCATATCTGTGTTCAAGCCCTTGCTCTCTGGCCCACGCCAGAAACGGCGTTTCTGTGGCACCATACATCATGTCGTAAACTCGCGTATCGGGGTTGCACACCTGATCGCCGAGTGACAGCGTCTCGCCCTGCAAGCTGGCGGAAGTGCTATTGATAATAATATCGAAAGGCTGATCTAAGGTTTCGAGCGGTGCACTCACAATATTGCCTAAATGCGCAAAGTGCTGAGCCAACTCGTCTGCGCGAGCCGGCGTGCGATTAGCCACCACCAATTTTGCAGGCTGCTCCGCTAATAACAGCGCCAAGGCGCCACGTGCCGCCCCTCCTGCACCTAATAATAGGATATTGGCGCCCATTAAGGTGCAGCCGAGGCGTTTGAGATCCATCACCAGCCCTGCGCCATCCGTGTTATCCCCAAGCCATCGACCGTCGGCTAATAAATGTAGCGTATTCACAGCACCCGCCAATTCGGCTCTCGGAGTCAACTCATCGGCTATGTCCAAGGCTTGAGTCTTGAACGGGACCGTAATATTGCAACCTTTGCCGCCCTCGGCTGCAAAATGACGCAAACTATCGGCAAAACCATCTAACGGTGCCAGCAGACGTTGATAATCAAGCAACTGTCCCATTTGCTCGGCAAATTGCTGATGAATAAAAGGAGATTGGCTATGTTTGATGGGATGCCCGATAACGGCATATCTGTCCATGATGTTTGCTCTCGCTGACGATTTGACGACTGAAATAAGTACTATTGAGTCTTAAGTAGACGGTAAATGCACTGATATTGCCAGTACATACATTTTTTGGTTGCAAAAATTACTAAAACGAATAGATTTTGCGCTAACGAACAAAAATATTGTGGCTGCCTTGGATACTGAACTATTAAAAACCTTTCTAGAAGTTTCGCGTACTCGCCATTTTGGCAAGGCTGCGGAGCATCTGTACCTGACGCCGTCGGCGGTCAGTTTTCGCATTCGCCAGTTAGAAAGCCAGCTGGGCGTGACGCTCTTTACGCGGCTGCGCAATAATATCCAGCTGACGTCTTCGGGTGATGCGCTTATTCCGCATGCCGAGTCCATGCTGTTGGCGTGGGCACGGGCACAGCACGAAGTGGCGTTAAGCGAACGACAAACCCAGCAACTGGCGGTGGCCGGCACGGCCAACTTGTGGGACGCTTACTTGCAAGAGGGCTTACATCGCCTGTATTGCGAACTGCCGGCGTTGTCGTTGCGCGCCGATATTCGCACGCCCGAGCAAATGACTCGCGCACTGCTGAGTCGCACCTTGGATTTGGCTTTTTTAACGGATCCGGCGCGCATCGAAGGCGTACACCACGTGGCTATTCACACCATGGAGCTGCAACTGGTGTCGTCTCATCAGCATTTGGATACCGCTAAGGCGATGGCGGAAGATTATATCCGCATCGACTGGGGTACGGCATTTAATACTCAGCATGCCAAACTGTTTAATGCCAGCACGCCGCCCATCTTGCACACCGGGTCGGTGCGCATTGCGCTTGAGTATTTATTGCATCATGGCGGCAGCACTTTCTTGCCCAGCTCCATGATCAATACCTACCAACAGCAAGAACAGCTGTTTGTGGTGGCCGATACGCCGTCCATTAGCCGCAAAGTGTATGCGGCCTATTTACCCGGTGGGGAGCGCCAAGACATAATCGATCAGGTGATCTCCTTGTTTGCCCCCCAAGCTATTGCGGATTAAATCCAGACTCTGGGCACTAAGAAGTCATATAATTTGGCCTCATTAGTGCCCGGCTCGGGTTGCCAGTCATATTCCCAACGCGCCAGCGGTGGCATCGACATTAAAATAGACTCGGTACGACCGCCGGTTTGCAGACCAAATAGCGTGCCTCGGTCGTAGACCAAGTTAAACTCCACATAACGACCGCGACGATACAGCTGGAACTGGCGCTCTTGCTCGGTGAAAGGCGTATTTTTACGCTTTTCGATAATCGGCAGGTAGGCATCTAAGTAACCCTCGCCCACCGCTTGCATAAACGCGAAGCAGCGATCAAACGGCCACTGATTTAAGTCATCGAAGAACAAGCCGCCTACGCCACGGGTTTCATCTCTGTGTTTGAGATAGAAGTACTCATCGCACCATTTTTTATATTCCGCATATACCTGGTCGCCAAAGGGTGCGCACAGGTCATGAGACACTTGATGCCAATGCTGGCAGTCTTCTTCTACCGGGTAAAAAGGCGTTAAGTCAAAACCACCGCCAAACCACCACACGGGATCGGCTCCTTCTTTTTCGGCGATAAAAAAGCGTACGTTGGCATGGCTGGTAGGCACATGCGGATTGTGCGGGTGGATCACTAGCGACACGCCCATGGCTTCAAACGAGCGACCGGCTAGCTCAGGCCTATGCGCCGTAGCAGAGGCGGGCATCGCATCGCCGTGTACATGAGAAAAGTTAACGCCACCTTGCTCAATCACGCTACCGTTGCGCATCACGCGGCTACGACCACCACCGCCTTCGGCGCGGTCCCAACTGTCTTCAATAAATTGACCAGTACCGTCGGCCGCCGCTAAACCGGCACAAATATTATCTTGCAGCTGCAGTAAAAAGGCTTTTACGGCCTGAATATCGGGTTGTGTGCTCATTGCTTTCTCTCTTAATAAAATTTACGCGGGACGCAACTTAAGTCGCAAGCAACTTAAGCGGGGCGCAATACGGCACCGGTGCCGCCATCGCGGATCAAGGAAGGGTTAGCGAGACCTTGAGTGTTGCCGGGTAGAATATAATCCAGCTTATGACCTAACTGTTGTTCAAGCTCCACGGCACTGCGCGCTGGCGGCTGACCGGCGATATTGGCACTGCTGGACACTAAGGGTTTACCCAAGGCCAAGCACAGATCGCGCACCTGCGGATGCGCCGTTACGCGCACCGCCAGTGAGTCGAAGCGCCCTTTAAGCCAAGTGGGTACTTCAGGCTTGGCAGGAATGACCCACGTATTGGGCCCAGGCCAAGTATTGAGGATCTCACTTAAACGCCCTTCTGGTAACTTGCTCAAGTCTAAATAAGGCATCAATTGGCTAATATCGGCCGCCACCAAGACTAAGCCCTTCTCAATAGGGCGCTGCTTGATGTCGAGCAAGCGCTGCACCGCTGCACCGTTATCGGGGTCACAGCCCAAGCCGAAGACAGCCTCGGTGGCATAGCCAATCACGCCGCCTTGGCGCAGTTGTGTTAGGGCTAACTGCAGGATGTTCGCGTTCATCTTTATGAATTCCTTGGCCTTATGCGGGATCAGAGCGTTTCAACAAACGGTAATTTACGATAACCACAGCCTTTCTTCGGGCAATGCAGTTGGCCTTTGCGCTCCACTAAAATGGCAAAGCCACAGTCGGGGCAGGTCTCTGCCACCGGCTTATCATTACTGATAAAGCGGCATTGCGGATAGTGATTGCAGGCATAAAAGCGTTTGCCATAACGGGAGGTTCTGGCCACCAGCAGCCCTTTCTTGCACAGGGGGCAGCTGGGTTCGGCGTCACCTTGATCGTTAATATCGGCAATGTGATGACATTCGGGGTAATGAGTGCAGCCGATGAAGAGGCCGAAGCGGCCTTTTTTAAGCGCTAAAGGGTGCTGGCACAATGGGCATTCGCTGCCCTCCAGCACTTTTTCAATGTCTTGATCCGGTTCTACCACCTTTAAGGGGCGCAGGTAATCACAGGCAGGATAAGTGGCGCAACCAAGAAAGGCGCCATGTTTGCCATGGCGTAATTCAAGAGCAGCACCGCATTGCGGACAGGGAGTGTGCTCCCATTCAGGGGCCATTTCTTTGGTACTAAATAGACTGGAATCAATTTTCGACATACCGCGCCTCCGAATGCATTACTGCGATTCTATCAGCGCGGCGCCTGTCAGTGAACCACCCCTTCTGGCTGCTCAAAAATAAGCTCTTCCAGTTGGTGATAAGCGGACTCGCCACCGGGCACATTAAACAGCACCATCATGGCCACCCATTTGAGATCTTCTAACTCAATTTCCGGTGGATCCAGCTCCATGAGTCGCTCAATTACGATTTCACGGGTTTCTGCGTTCAGTATTTGGATCTGTTCTAAGAACAACAGAAAACCTCGGCCTTCTGCATCGATTTTATACGTTTCTTCAGCGGTGTAGATGCGAAATGAACTGGGTTCAGATTTAGCCCAAGCAGGTGTTTCTTCTGCTTCTTGTAAATCAGCCAAACGTTCTAGCCAAGCTAGCGCCTTGAGGATCTCTTGCTTATGAAAGCCCGCTTGGGTTAATTCATCGGCGAGAGCATCCTGTTCTACCATGGTCTCTACATCGGTGTGGATGTAGCTTTCGAATAAGTACATGAGTACCTCGAACATGATCATCCCCTCCTCGCTCTGACATAACCCCCGGGTACAGATGCCACCCAGCCAGCCAACTCCAGCTCGACCAACCGAATAAGCACATCCTGCACCGGCTGCTGACAACGACTGGCAATCACATCTAACGCCGTTGTCTCTATTCCTACGTTATCCAACAACTCAGGATAAGGCAATAATTCGTCTGAATTTGCAGCAAGAACTTTGAGCTCGGCCACTGAAAAGGCTCTGAGCTCTTCTAATATGTCATTGGCATCCAACACTAATTTAGCACCTTGCTGGATCAGCTGATTACAGCCCTTTGCTAGCGGATTTTGCCAAGCACCAGGAATAGCGAACACCTCGCGCCCTTGCTCAAGCGCGTAGCGTGCCGTGATAAGCGAACCACTGCGCTCGGCCGCTTCCATTACTAATACTCCTAAACTTAAGCCGCTGATGATGCGATTACGTCGTGGAAAATGATGAGCCAGTGGCCCCACCCAAGGGTAACATTCGGAAATTAAAGCGCCGCCCGATTCTATAAGATCAAAGGCCAAGTTCAGATGCCGTTTCGGGTAAATTTTGTCTAATCCAGAACCCAGCACGCCTAAACTAATACCGCCCGCGTCTAAGGCGGCTCTGTGGCTGAGTCCATCTATGCCCAACGCCAAGCCAGAAGTAATAACCGCACCCGCCGCCACTAAAGCCGGGATCAGATTTTTAGTATTTTCTTTGCCCACATAAGAGGGATGCCGACTACCCACCACGGCTATTTGCGACTGGATTAGCGCATCGAGCTCACCTTCAACAAACAAAATGAGCGGTGCCGCCGGTGTGGCTTTCAATTGCGTTGGATAATCAGGGCTATCCCAACTCAGCACATGCCGATGAGCTGCGCCTTGCTGCCACGCCAGTATGGGTTCGAGCAGATCAAGGTGTGCGGTTTGTAATTGGTTTAACTGCTCGGCGCTCACTTTCGTGCGCTGCAGATTTTCCGGCAGATACCAGTGCTCACCTAGAGTGTGGTAGAGCTTGAGGGCACGCACCGGCCCTATACCTTGGGTGTGTTGCAAGGCCAACCAAGGTAACAAAGGGTGTTGAGCCAGTGCTACTGCCATCTGCCACCTCTCCATAAGTCTGGTCATATTAATACAACAAAAAAGCTAAGATTAGCGCCATTCTGGCCCTTGTTTGTCCGCTTGTGGTGGCTTGCGTTAACTCTTGCTGTTTTTTGTGCGCCGACATGGTTAAAATACTACCAATATCGATAGATAAAAGAGCTAACCTGTTATGGCAAAAGTATTACCCGTATTACGTTTTCCCGATGAACGCCTGCGTACCATCGCCCAGCCCATCACCGAATTCACCCCTGAATTACAGCAAATTGTAGATGATATGTTTGAAACCATGTACGCAGAAGAAGGCATAGGCCTAGCTGCGACTCAGGTGGATATTCATCAACGTTTGATCGTCATGGACGTGTCGGAAGACAGAGCCGAGCAATTGGTGCTGATCAATCCGGAAATTTTAGAGCAAAGCGGCAGCACAGGTATCGAAGAAGGTTGCTTGTCGGTGCCGGGCGCCCGCGCCTTGGTAGAAAGATCCGAGTTTGTGACGGTGCGCGCCCAAAACGTCAAAGGCGAGACCTTTGAATTTGAAGCCGACGAGCTGCTAGCCATCTGTATTCAGCATGAGATGGATCACTTGATTGGTAAGTTGTTTGTGGATTATTTATCGCCACTGAAGCGCCAGCGTATTCGCCAGAAAATGGAAAAGCTGACCAAGCAAGAAGCCCAAGATCTGCAATCGTAAGGACGCCTTTTGAGCTCACTCAATATTATTTTTGCCGGTACGCCGGATTTTGCTGCCCGCCATTTGCAGGCTTTGCTAGGTTCTGAACATAAGGTAGTGGCCGTTTACACCCAACCGGATCGCCCTGCGGGCCGCGGTAAAAAATTAACGCCCAGCGCCGTAAAAGTGGCGGCTGAGCAGGCTGGCATTCCGGTGTTACAGCCGCCAAGCTTGCGCGATGAAACCGCACAGCAAGCCTTAGCCGCACTGAATGCGGATATCATGGTAGTGGTGGCCTACGGTTTGATCTTGCCCCAAGTGGTACTAGATGCGCCGCGCTTAGGCTGCATTAATGTGCATGGCTCCTTATTACCACGTTGGCGCGGTGCCGCGCCCATTCAACGAGCCATTTGGGCCGGTGACGAGGAGACAGGCGTTACTATCATGCAGATGGATAAGGGCTTAGATACCGGCGATATGCTGCACATCGCTCGTCTGCCCATCGAAAATACCGACACTTCGGCCACTCTGTATGAAAAGCTAGCCGAAATTGGCCCGCAAGCACTGCTGGAAAGTCTGAGCGTGATTGCCAATGGCCAAGCACAACCTGTGGTACAAGACGATGCGTTGGCGAACTACGCCGAAAAGCTGTCTAAAGAAGAAGCCCTCATCGACTGGCAACAGTCGGCGGCGCACCTTGAGCGTTGCGTGCGTGCCTTTAATCCCTGGCCGTTTAGCTACTTCTTAGTGGGCGAGCACAATATTAAGGTCTGGCAGAGCCAAGTGCTGGCGGAGCAGGAGTGTGAATCCTCGAACGCCACGCCCGGTACTATTATTAACGCCAGCAAGGCGGGCATTGATGTGGCCACCGGTAATGGCGTGTTGCGCCTGCTGAGTTTGCAGCCGCCCGGCAAAAAAGCCATGAGCTGCCAAGATTTGCTCAATGCGCGTAAAGACTGGTTTCAAGTAGGCGCCATTTTAAACTAGCCATTGTTTTAAGCTGGGCATAGTTCTTAGCTAGGCTGGACCTAGCTAAGAACATTTCCCGCCTAAGCTAGTTCTCAGCTAAATACGACTCTCGCCTAAACATCCTTAATCTTAATGGTAATTCTATGAAAACCCGTGCCGCCGCCGCCAATATCATTCATCAGGTGCTTAACCAAGGTCAGTCCTTGTCTGGCTTACTGCCTCGCTATCAGCAAGAAGTGGCACCTAAAGATCGCGCTCTGCTGCAAGAGCTGTGTTTTGGCACCTTGCGTTGGTATAGCCGACTCGATGCCATCGCCAAGCAACTGGTAGAAAAACCGCTCACCGGCAAATACAAGGTGGTGCATAGCCTGCTGTTGGTGGGTATTTATCAGTTGTTGTATACCCGCATTCCCGCTCACGCGGCACTGGCCGAAACCGTGGCCGCTTGTAAACTAGTAAAGGCCGAACCGTTTAAAGGCATGGTGAACGGCATCTTGCGCAACGTACAACGTCAGCAAGACGAGCTCACCGCCAAGGTAGATGCCTTGCCACAATTGCGCTTGGCGCACCCTAATTGGCTGGTGAAGCGCATTCAAAAAGCGTATCCCGAGCTGTGGCAAGACATTCTCACCGCCAATAACCAGCATCCGCCAATGTGGATCCGGGTGAATCAAAGCCAACATACCTGCGAAGCGTATTTGGCGTTATTGGCCGCCGCCGAGATTGAGGCAACGCCAGATACGATGGCAGACAGCGCGCTGTGCTTAGGCCGGCCATTAGACGTAGCGCTCTTGCCAGATTTTGAGCACGGGGCAAGCTCGGTGCAGGACGCCTCGGCGCAGTTGGCCGCTCAATTGTTAGATGCCCAAGCCGGTGAGCTGGTGTTGGATGCCTGTGCGGCACCGGGCGGCAAGACGGCGCATATTTTAGAGCGCCAGCCCAATCTAAAACAATTAGTGGCGGTGGACATGGACGGCGAGCGCCTAAAGCGAGTGCATCAAAACTTAGAGCGCATCAATCTTCAGGCCACCGTTATCGAAGCCGATGCGGCAGAGCCTGACACTTGGTGGCAGGGTGATGATTTTGATCGCATCTTGCTCGATGCGCCTTGCTCCGCCACCGGCGTTATTCGTCGTCATCCGGACATTAAATGGCTGCGCCGCGCAGAAGACATAGCGCAGCTGGCCAAGTTGCAAGCACAGATCTTAGATGCACTTTGGCTAAAGTTAGCGCCCGGCGGCACGCTTTTGTATGCCACTTGCTCGATTTTGCCTGATGAAAACAGCGAGCAAATCATCAATTTCTTAGGCCGTACCCCAGATGCTCAACACATCCCACTGCATGGTGACGATACCCCAGCCATGCCAGGCTGGCAGATTTTGCCCGCGGCGGAGCAAGGCGATGGCTTTTATTATGCAAAGCTCACTAAAAAAACAAGTAAACTAGCATGAAGATCATCATCTTAGGCGCGGGGCAAGTCGGCGGCACGCTAGCGGAAATTCTCGTTAGCGAGAATAACGACATTACCGTAGTCGATACCAATGCCGAGCGACTACGAGAGTTGCAGGATAGGTTCGACTTGCGGGTCATTAACGGCCACGGCTCTTATCCTAACGTGCTGCGCGATGCCGGTGCTCAAGATGCGGATTTGCTGGTGGCGGTGACCAGCAGCGATGAAACCAACATGATTGCCTGCCAAGTCGCCTACTCCTTATTTAACACGCCCAATAAGATAGCGCGTATTCGCTCACCGGAGTTTTTGGCGGAGCGCGAGCGCTTATTTCTTAATGAAGCGCTGCCGGTAGACAACTTAATAGCGCCCGAGCAACTGGTCACCGAATATATTTATCGCCTGATCCAGTACCCGGGTGCACTGCAAGTAGTGGACTTTGCTCAAGGTAAAGTGGGCTTAGTGGCCATTAAAGCCTATTACGGCGGCCCATTAGTGGGCAATGCGTTGTCTAGCTTGCGCGATCATATGCCCGGCATAGACACCCGAGTAGCAGCCATTTTTCGCCAAGACAGACCAATACGCCCACAGGGCACCACCATCATTGAAGCGGACGACGAGGTGTTCTTCGTGGCTGCTAGCGGCCATATCCGGGCCGTAATGTCGGAGCTGCAGCGGGTAGAAAGTGACTATAAACGCATCATGATTGTGGGCGGCGGCCATGTGGGCGCAGGATTGGCCAAACGCTTAGAAAAAAACTATTCGGTGAAGCTGATTGAGCACAATCTCAAACGCGCCGAGCAATTATCGGAATTGCTAGAGCACACCATCGTCTTTTGTGGCGACGCGGCGGATCAAGAATTATTGATTGAAGAGCATATCGAGCAAATCGATGTCTTTATTGCGGTCACCAACCAAGACGAAGCCAATATCATGTCGGCTATGTTGGCGAAGAAACTGGGCGCCAAGAAGACCATGGTGCTTATTCAGCGCAGTGCCTACGTCGACTTAGTACAAGGTGGCAGCATAGATGTGGCCATTTCACCGCAGCAAGCCACCATATCGGCGCTGTTAACTCATGTGCGTAAAGCCGATATCGTCAATGTGCATTCATTGCGTCGCGGTGCCGCCGAAGCCATTGAAGCCATAGCCCACGGCGATAGTGCTACCTCTAAGGTGGTAGGCCGCCAAGTGGGCGAGCTAAAACTACCGCCGGGCACCACTATCGGCGCTATCGTGCGCGGCGACGAGGTGATCATCGGCCACAACCAAACCGTAATCGAGCAAAATGACCACGTGATCTTGTTCTTAGTCGATAAGAAGTTCATTCCCGAAGTAGAGCGGTTATTCCAACCTAGTCCCTTCTTCCTCTAATATTCTTCCTTTAACATACGGCCCTAAGAGCGGAGCTTGCGATGTTTAGCATCAGACCCATCGCTTTAATTTTAGGCTTAGTGCTCTCTAAATTAGCGCTCTTTATGTGGCTGCCCACACTACTAGCGCTATTCACTGGCGGCGCTAGCTTTCAAGAGTTTTTATTAGCCACCTTAATTACCCATATCACGGCAGCTTTACTCTGGCTGCTTGGCCGCGGCGCAAAAGTGAAGCTCAGGGTGAAAGAGATGTTTTTGCTCACCACGCTGGTGTGGCTGAGCGTGTGTGTGTTTGGCGCCCTGCCGTTTGTCTTTATTAGTCATATCAGCTTTACCGACGCCTTCTTCGAGACCATGTCCGGCGTCACCACCACAGGCTCCACCGTGCTCACCGATTTAGCCCACACCCCGCCCCCCATACTGTTATGGCGTTCCATCTTGCAATGGCTGGGCGGTGTGGGCTTTATTGTGGCGGCAGTGGCAATTTTGCCCAACCTGAACGTGGGCGGCATGAAGCTTTTCCAAACCGAATCCTCCGACTGGTCAGACAAAGCTGCGCCGCGCGCCGCCACTATGGCCAAGCGCATCGTCGTGCTCTACGTGACGCTTACCTTCGCCTGTGTGTTGAGTTATTACGTGTTATCCAACATGAGCGGCTTTGAGGCCATTAACCATGCCATGACCACCTTAAGTACTGGCGGCTATTCCACCTCAGATAAGTCGATGAATCACTTTTCGGTCGGCGCCCACTGGGTGGCCATCGTCTTTATGTTTATTGGCGGCCTGCCTTTTTTATTGATGGTGTACAGCCTGCAACAGCGCAATTTTCATCTCTTTAAAGACGCTCAAGTACGGGGATTTTTCATACTGGTGTTAGTGGCGTGCGCTATCTTGAGCCTCTACTTATCACTCACCGAACGTTATCCCTGGCCAGACGCCATTCGCATCAGTTTGTTTAATTTAGTGTCTGTGATCACCACCACCGGCTTTGGCTTAGAAGATTTTGGCAGTTGGGGGCCATTTCCCTTGCTGTTGTTCGGCTTACTGATGGCCTGCGGCGCCTGCTCAGGCTCCACGGCGGGGGGCTTTAAGATCTTTCGCTTTCAGGTGGGTATGGCGTTATTTAAGAGGCAGCTGTATTTGTTAATTCATCCCAGAGCCATGGTGGGTCAGCGCTATAACGGCCGTCACTTAGACGATGAAATCGTGCGCTCACTAATCACCTTTATCTTCGGCTACTTCGCTACCATAGTGCTGTTGGCGTTATTACTCGCGCTCATCTCGCTGCCGCCACAAGTGGCTATTTCCGCGGCCATTACTGCAGTGGCCAACGTGGGCCCCGGCATAGGCGACATTATTGGCCCTAACGGTAACTTTGCCAGCTTGCCCGCATCTGCCAAATGGCTATTAGCCATCGGCATGTTGATGGGTAGGCTGGAGATCATGACGGTGATGGTGCTGTTTTTTCCGAGGTTTTGGCGAAGCTAGTCAAAAAAAGCGCTACGTCTTACGCTGTACGCCATAAGTTAAAGATCAAGACTCAAAATTTATTTGTCACGGAAAAATAAAGATAAGAGCGATCACGACCTGAGAGACGATTTTATAAAAAACTTTATACATCAAACGGCAAATGCTTTTCTCTTTTCGTTATTGAACTAGCTCTTGTCTGTGGCTTCAGTGGCAAGAAAGTCTTGAGCTTTAAAGGCTTCTGCAGATAGACGCTCGGTACTGGCTCTTTCACGTAGGTGTTCGGGCAGCGGCTTAGTGACTTCTACGCCTAATTCACGAAAGGCTTCTGCTTGGCGGATCAGGTTGCCTCGGCCGGTGCTGAGCTTCTTCATGGCGCGCTGATAATGGTCTTCTGCCTTATGCAAAGATTGGCCCACGGCTTCCATATCTTCGGTAAAAGAGCGCAGTTTTTCATAGATTTTACCCGCCGATTCGGCAATCTTGCGCGCGTTCTGATTTTGCCGCTCGACCCGCCATAAGTTTTCTATGGTGCGCAACGCCACCAATAAGTTGGTAGGGCTGACCAGCAGGATATTATTATCTAAGGCGTATTTGATTAAGGCAGGCTCGGCTTCTACCGCCACCAAAAATGCCGGCTCCACCGCCACAAACATCAGCACATAATCGAGGGTGCGCACCCCTTGCAGCTGCTGATAATCTTTACGGCCTAATTCGCGAATATGGCCGCGCACCGAGTTTACATGCTCGCGCAAGGCTTGTTCACGCGCCTGCGCATCCTCGCCATTGTAGTAACGCTCATAGGCGGTGAGCGAAACTTTGGCATCGATAATAATGTCTTTCTCTTGCGGCAGATGCACCACTACGTCCGGCTGATAACGCTTACCTTCGGCATTATTCAAACTGAGCTGGGTGCTGTATTCATGGCCTTCGCGTAAGCCGGATTCTGATAATACCCGCGACAACACTACTTCGCCCCAGTTGCCTTGTTGCTTACTGTCGCCTTTTAAGGCCCGAGTGAGTGCCGAGGTATCTGCGCTCATCTGCTGATGCAACTCGGCTAGGCGCTCAATTTCAAATTTCAGGCTGTGTCGTTGGCGACTTTCATCGGCGTAGGTTTCTTGAATATTGCGCCGAAAGCCGTCCAGTTGTTCGCGCAGCGGCGTCAGTAAACCGTCCAGGCTATGCTGATTAAGCTCTCGAAAATTATGAGTTTTTTGCTCAAAAATACGCTGCGCTAAGTTTTCAAACTGTTGGGCAACCCGCGCTTCGCTGGCCTCAAACTCAATTTGCTTGTCGGCGGTAACTTGCCGCTCTTGACGCAACAGGGTTTCGTATTCTTTGAGTCGGCCATTCATTTTTAATAACAGTTGTTGTTGCTGATCCAACTTTTGCCGAGTGTCTTGCAGCTCTTGGTGTTTATCTTGCAGCGCGGTTTGCCCATGTTGCACTTGTTGGGCTAACAGCTGCAAGCGGGTGCCCAACTTTAAGCGCGTAAATCCCCAGCCCAACAGCAAGCTAACACTCGCCGCTAACGCATAAGGCCAAACAAGGGTGAGGGGCAACATATTAGCGCCTGCGCTGTTCAAGGAGGGCTTTAACGTAGCGATTTACGCGAAACCACACCAAGACGTAAAGCAGATAGATTAATACAATCAGCCACTTATGTTGATTAACGCCATTATCGAAGTCAGAAAAAACCACGCCTATCACCTCTACGTAGAGTACTAATAGCAGCGGAAACATAAAAAATACCGACCAACGCCAGCACTGGCCGAGCAAGGAGATAATGACACTATTATTTAAGGCACTGTTATTCAGAGGCATGATTACTCAAGGTATAAGTTCAGGGTGCTATCAGCCTGTAGCTTAACAGCGCAGGCCACAACATTCAGCCCTCAACCGCATTAAGCTCTCAGATAGTATGCAGGTAATGTTTGAGCCGCTCACTGGGGATAGAGCTACTGGACGATAAGGTATAAGCCGCCCATTGGCTGGCTTGTGCCAGTGCGCTGGCCATGGGCAACCTTGCGAGCAAGGCATTGATCAGACCGCCAGCAAAAGCATCGCCGGCACCGGTCGCATCCACCACTGACACCACGGGCGCCGGCACTTGAATATGCTGAGTCGCAGAAAACGCCTCGGCGCCCTGCTCCCCATTAGTGACCACCAACCATTGCAAGCTATCACCGGCCAACTGCTGGGCATGCTGCCAAAGAGGGTCTCGATGGGCAGATAGTTCGACTCCCAAGCCGACGGCTAAGTCTGCGTAAGAGGCGATCATTATCTGACAGGGCCTTGGCCAGCGGCCCCCTTTAGGATATTGACTCACCACTAAGGTTTGCCCCAGCGCCGCCGCCATATACGTCGCCGCATCCGCGCCATCGTAATTTACATACAAACAATCCACGCTTGAGCTGGGTAGCTCGTTGGGCAGTGCAGGTAAGCTGTGTTGACGCAAAATGGTGCGCTCGCCAGCCCCATCCACCAACACTAATAGCTCGCCGGTTTCACCCACAAACTGCTCCACTTCGCTAATGTCGAGACCGAGCCGAGTGGCAGATTGCAGCAGCCAAGCACCCGTTTCGTCATTGCCCACCCGCGACAAAATACGCACGTTGTGGCCCGCCCACAGTAAACCTATGCCGGTATTAGCACCACCGCCGCCTAGGCGTCTGCCTTGATCTCGATACTGCAAGCGGCTGCCGGCAGTCAGCGGTTCATCTAATGCCAATACATGATCGCAGTTTAAGTTGGCCAGTAACCGTATGTTTGCCATTAAGTACCTTGTGCCCTGTAGGTGTAATATCCGGCTCCGATGCCACGCCTATTTATTAAGGTGAAACTGCATATTAACCAACCGCAGCGGCAGGTGCCAGAGCCGCAAAACCCTTTCTCTTAGGCCTTGGCTTAGACCGTAAATATTTACATCTATTACCATGATCTTTATCAATAAACATACATATTTAACTGTATATCTTACCTATGAGCACTGCTAATCTGGGTTTCGGTTGACTCTAATTGTCAGCCGCACAATATAACAATAAGCACGGGACGCTTAACCTGATGAATGGAATATCAACATAACCTTGTTTATGCCGATGTCATTTCTGATCACAGACAACCTTCTGTCCACAGCTTCAATACCACATCACTAATGGCAATATATTGCCTAGTCGGGAAGGATGGACATGCAATTACTAAATAACCTCAGTCTGCGCTATAAATTACTGGCCATGGTCGCCAGCTTATTTATCGGTATTGTGCTGGTACAAGGCTCGGCCTTGATAGGGCTGCGCCATGAGCTCATGGAAGCACGCAAAGAAAGTGTGCGCGAACAGGTAGAAACCGCCGTTTCCTTGGTCGAGCATTATTATGTACAAAGCCCACGACTAGGCGTAGAAGAAAGCCAGCGCCTCGCCAAAGTGGCGCTGGGTACGCTGCGCTATGGTAATGGTGGCTACATGTGGATCAACGACATGGAGCATCGACTGATCTTGCACCCCATAAAACCCGAGTCTGAGGGCAAAGACATGACTCAGGTGACCGATGCCGATGGTCAATATCACTGGCAAGCCATGGTGCAAACCGTAAAACAACAGGAGGCGGGCTTTGTCGAATACAGCTATATGGCTCCTCAAGCTAGCTCCTCACAACAAAAAGCCTCTTATGTACAAGGCTTTGCTCCTTGGGGCTGGGTAATTGGCAGTGGCATTTATTTAAGCGATGTAAATACCCTGTTCTGGCAACAAGCCACCAAATCACTGCTGTTAACCGGATTGGTGATGATACTGGCCCTGATCATAGTGGTGCTAATTAGCCGTTCACTCACTTTTTCGGTGGCGCGGGTGCAAGAAGTGGTAGAACAATTTGGTAAAGGCGATCTCAGTGCGCGCACCAAGGCCACCCGCACCGACGAAATAGGCCAACTTTCTCGTGGCGTCGACAGCATGGGCGAGCAGCTGTGTCAGTTACTGTTAAAGGTGCGCCATGCCTCCAGCACCTTGGATGGCGAAGCAGAAGGGCTGAGCGTAAAAAGCCAGCAGACCCGCGCCAGCATGCAAGCTCAGTTCTCTGAGGTTGATCAGGTGGCCACCGCCATGAATGAAATGAATGCCACCGTGCAAGAAGTGGCACGCTATGCCAATGATGCCTCACAAGCCGCCGATCACGCCAACAACGAAGCACGTATGGGCAACGAGGATGTGGCGCGCAGCATAGAGTGTATGCTGCAATTGGCAGAGTCGGTGTCTAAAGCGGATCAGGCTATGCGTGAGCTAGAAACGCAAACGCAGCAAATTGGCTCTGTGGTCGAGGTGATTAGCAATATTTCCGAGCAAACCAACTTACTGGCTCTAAATGCGGCCATTGAAGCGGCACGAGCCGGTGACTCCGGTCGCGGTTTTGCCGTGGTCGCCGACGAAGTACGATCTTTGGCGCAACGCACGCAGGAGTCGACCGGTGAAATTCAGCGCATGATCCAGCAACTACAAAACCATGCCAGCACAGTAGTAGAACATATGCATATCAGCCAAAAGCAGGCAGGAAGCAGCGTCGAGGTGGTGCGCGCCGCGGGGCAGGATTTAGAAAGAATTTTGGAAGAGGTACAGCGCATTAATGATATGAATGCCCAAATAGCGACCGCCTCGGAAGAGCAGTCCGCCGTGGCCGAAGAGATTAACCGTAACCTCACACAAATCAATAAAGGCTCACAAGAAGCCGTCCAAGTTAGCGATCTCATTTCACAAACCAGCCATCGAGTGCTGGGGGCGTCTCGAGATCTCAGCGTACAAATAACCCACTTTAAGCTACAAGCCGCCGACGTACAGCACACGCCGGAACCCATCAAGGGCAAAACCCAAATCGCCTAATATCAAAAAGCCGCCCGAAAAGGCGGCTTTACTATAACGACGGCTTACGCCACCTCAACGCATTTTAACCTTGTAGCACTTGATCCAGCGCTTGCTCAAAGGTAGCAACAGTAGCGGCCACATCTTGCAGCTTTTCTAGCCCAAACAGGCCAACGCGAAAGGTCTGAAAATCCGCAGGCTCGTCGCACTGTAATGGCACGCCGGCGGCAATTTGCAGGCCTTGAGCCATAAACTTAGCGCCACTTTTAATGGCCGCATCTTGGGTGTAACAAACAATCACGCTGGGGGCGGCAAAACCGTCGGCGGCCAGGCTCTTAATACCACGCTTGGCCAGAGCGGCGCGCACTCGCTCGCCCAATTGCTGTTGGCGTAATTTCATTTCCTCAAAGCCTAAACCCGCAGTCTCGGTAATCGTATCGCGAAACTGCACCAAGGCATCGGTGGGCAAAGTGGTGTAATAAGCATGACCGCCTTGCTCGTAGGCTTCCATCACTTTTAACCACTGCTTTAAGTCACAAGCAAAGCTGGTGCTTTGGGTTTGCTCGGCGCGTTGACGGGCGCGAGCACTCAACATCACCAAACCGCAGCAAGGTGCGCTGCTCCAGCCTTTTTGTGGCGCGCTAAGCAACACATCTATGCCACAGGCTTTCATATCCACCCAAGTGGCACCGGAGGCGATGCAATCCAGCACAAATAAGCCGCCCACTTCATGAGTGGCTTGGCTAACCGCTTTGAGGTAATCATCCGGTAGTATCATGCCGGCGGCAGTTTCTACGTGTGCGGCAATCACCACACCGGGTTTATTGGCCAAAATGCTGGCGACCACCTCTTCAATGGGTGCCGGTGCAAAGGCCGCCTGAGAGCCGGCTTCGATGGCGCGCGCCTTGAGCACGGTTTCGGAGGCGGGAATATTGCCGGCGGCAAAAATTTGGCTCCAACGATAGCTAAACCAACCATTGCGAATAATCAGGCAATCTTGGTCTGTGGCAAATTGGCGAGCAACCGCCTCCATGCCAAAGGTACCACTGCCAGGGATCACCGCCACTGCGTCAGCTTGATACACCTCTTTTAAGGCGCCAGAGATATCACGCATCACCTGTTGAAAGCGTTGTGACATATGGTTAAGCGCACGATCGGTATAAACCACTGAAAATTCCCGCAGACCTTCAGGGTCCACATGGGGCAACAATCCGGACATAAGCACCTCTAATTTCTAAAAACTAATGTAACAAGCTCGCGGCATTAAGGATAATAATCAGCCCGTAGCTTGGTTCCGATATCCAGACTTACAGCCGACAACGGTGAACATTTAGCCCATGCCGACCTATGAATAAAGGTAAGCAACAAGAGAAATGGCGAAGTCAGCTAAACCGAAGGGCGATTGATGAGTCTGCGCTGACCTACATCTTAGGCGATAAGCTAAGAATAGGTTAAGCGTGAGTCCGTTAATAATGCCTAATCTGCGGGTAAATAACAAAGATCTAATACACAAATCTTCTCTACTAACCTCTGCCAGCAGACCCTTGGTAGGTGTTACTATAAATACCCTATTTTAAACTGGCACGTTAACTCGCATACGTAAGGCAAAACTCGATGAAAGAAACATTTAGCTTAGAAGGTAATCCCTTTATTCCGCTGCACAACTTACTCAAGGTGCTGGGCTGGTGTGAGTCTGGCGCCATGGCCAAGGATGTGATTGATGTGGGCTTAGTAACGGTAGATGGCCAAGTAGAACTGCGTAAACGCTGCAAAATACTCGCAGGCCAAGTGGTGCGTTTTCAAAAGCAAGAAGTCGCAGTAACGGCTTAACGCGCAGGGTAAGCGGTGAGGAATAAGCCGTGAAAAAAATCTCACGTGCAGCCTCAAAACTGCGCCTCACGCTTCAAATATCACCCTCAAGCCCTGCGCTCGCCTAAGGTTCGCGCAGCGGTTTAGTGCCAACACCTCCCAAAAATTACGTCGGTTTTTATAGCGTGCAGGCTGGGTTTAGTGACTATTATGCTAATGACTTAGCTTTGCTCTTGAAAAGTAAGCCGTTGCTGTTCACTATTCTTACATCATCGGATCCGATAATGCCTAATAACAGACCGCCATGGTCATCGGTTTCGAATAATAACAATATTAAAGGATCCATTATGAGAATTGCTATCTTAAGTGCCAGCGCCCTGTTATTGACCGCCTGCAGTAGCGGCCCCGCTGAGGTCGTTAACTCAGAGCTGCAGCATCATCACTGGACCTTAAGCGCCATTGATGGTGTGGCCATCTCCTCTGACATTAAGTCGGATTTAGAAGTTGCTGAACACTTGACCATTAACGGTTTAGCGGGTTGTAACCGCTTCTTTGGCAGTGCCAGTATTGAAAAAAATCGCCTGATTGCCGAGCCATTAGCCACCACTATGATGGCCTGTTCACCGGCAGAGCAAGTCGTCGAGCAGGCGGTATTAGAGACCTTGGGTAAAGGGGCGACCATCAATAATCAAGGTACAGAGCTGACGCTGACTGGCGACAAACATACTCTGACGTACACCTTAGCCGACTGGATGTAAGCCGACGAAGATATTGGCTATTAGAGTGATACTGGACTGAGAGTGAGACTGAGTGATGACTGCATCCGCTATCTTGATTTGCCCCGCCTGTCAGGCTAAAAACCGAGTACCCGAAGCGCGCTTAGTTGAGGAGCCACAATGTGGCAAGTGTCAGACGCTGCTATTACCCGCCGAGCCACTGACGTTAAACGCCAGCTTGCTCAATCGTTTGTTGACGCACGAAACGCTGCCTTTAGTCGTGGACTTTTGGGCGCCTTGGTGTGGCCCCTGCCAACAAATGGCTCCCACCTTTGCCGCAGCCGTGGACAAGGTTCAAGGTCGGCTACGTTTGGCTAAGTTAGATACCGAAGCGCATTCGGCAGTCGCCGCCCAGTGGGCGATTCGTTCTATTCCCACCTTGATTGCGTTTCATCAAGGTAAAGAAATTGCTCGTCAGTCCGGTGCGCTTTCCGCCGGCCAATTGCAACAATGGCTGCAAAGCTTGGCGAGATAATGCCTCCACTGCAGGTTTATTTGCTAAGCAAAATGGCCGTAAGGCCCCAACAACTTAACATCATATAATGCGAACAGTAGGCAAGCTCAGGGCTTCCTTTCTCTAATGGCGCTAGCCGTGTCTTGGGCACGCACAGCCGATAACTTTCGGTCATGAAACGGGCCGGCAACTTGATATAGCGAGATTTTATAACTGTGGAATACATAATGAACCAAGCCGAACAAACGCGCTTAGCACGTATTTTAGAGCAGACTCGTAGCATAGCGCTGGTGGGTGCCTCTAATCGCCCAGAACGGGCCAGTTATCAAGTGATGGACTACCTATTGCAACAGGGTTTTATTGTGCATCCGGTTAATCCGCAATTAGCGGGTGCGGTTATATTGGGACAAACCTGTGTGGCCGAGCTGGATGAGCTAGCACAGCCGGTGCAATTGATTAATGTATTTCGTCGCGGCGAGTTTGCCGCTCAGCTTGCCGAACAAGCCATAGAGCAAGATGCCCAATGTTTGTGGTTACAAGAAGGCGTGGTTTGTGAAGCGGCGGCAGAGCTAGCCCGTGAAGCCGATATGGATTATGTAGAAGATATCTGCATCAAGAAAGTACATCAGCAATTGGCAAAGCATTCTTAAATATCCGTGACGACGGCATAAAAAAGGGCTCATAATGAGCCCTTTTTATTGGCTAATACATCGCCAACTATTATCTAACTGCCATCTGCTTAATGGCTGTGATGATCGCCTTGATCAGCATTGCCATGGCCAGCATGATCATGTGATGTTGCATCTACCGCCTGCTCCGCATCTACCGCCACTTCAACTTCGACTTTACCGGCTTGTTTAAAATGCAAGGTCACTGGAAACTTAGTATCGACGGCGGGCACTTCTTTAAGACCCATCAACATTAAATGTAAGCCACCGGGTGCCAGTTTCTGCTCTCCGTGTGCCGGAATGACTAAGTCCTCAACTTGGCGCATCTTCATCACATCACCCTCTTTAAGGTGGGTATGTATTTCTACCTTATCGGCAATCGGGCTCTCGGCACTGAGCAGCACGTCATCGGTATCGCCTTTATTGGTCACGGTAAAATAAGCCACGCCGACCTTAGCAACAGGCGGTAAAGGTCGCGCCCAAGGATGAGCAATGTCGAGCTCACCCGCATGATATTCGTGCGCCATCACCACGCTTGAGCCGAGCACACTTGAACCCAGTACCAATGCCGAAGCCAATAACATTTTTAAATTTTTCATTAGTCATCCTCTATTAATGGTGGCCAAGCCTGAGTGTTCAGCCCTAGCGTCCACAATTAAAAATCTGCAAGCCCGTCATTTTATACAAGGCAGATTTGCAACATACAAGCGCTAAACAAGACGTCGTCTTTCACGTTCGCGGGCTGAATCACAGAGTTTGATGGCTAAGCGAACGCTAAACCGACATTAGACTCGCCGCTTAAGTTAAACTGGCCACTTACTCATGAGTCATACCAGCCTTGAGCAAGGCAAAGAAATCACTTACCGGCATGGGCCTGTGGTATTTAAAACCTTGTAGATAATGACAGCCTTGCTGTTGCAACCATTGTTCTTGATCAATATTTTCGACGCCCTCCGCGACCACGGCCAAGCCTAAACCACGAGCCATACCCAAAATCGACAAAGTAAGGGCACAATCATCAATATCATGGGGTAGGTCTTGAATAAAGGAACGATCAATTTTTAACTTGGTGAAAGGCAAATTTTTCAGCCGCAACAAAGATGAATAACCGGTGCCAAAATCATCAATCGACAACTTAATGCCCATGCGCACCAGTTGCGCTAAAGTATCAGACAAAGTGCTGGAGTCACCTTTAATGGCGTCTTCGATCATTTCCAGCTCTAGCTGGCCGCCCTGAATTTGATAATGCTCAAGCAAATTAAACACCTTATCCGCCAATAAAGGATCCATCACGGTATCGGCAGATAAATTCACGGCCACGGTTGGCATACACAAGCCCTGAGTCCGTGCCTGTTTAATGTCTTGGCACACGCGTTCTAGCACCCAAAGGTCTAGTTCCGTCATTAAACCGGCTTCGTAGGCTAAGGGTAAAAACTCGGCGGGTGATAAGAAACCGGCGCGGGGATGAGACCAACGCACTAAGGCTTCACAGCTTACTAGCGTCTGAAGATCCGCAGACATAATCGGCTGATAAAACACACTCAAGCCATTATTGGCGAGGGCATCGATTAATTGGCTCTCTAATAAAAACCGGGCCTTAGCAGAGACAGAAACAGCTTGATTATAAAATTGCGCCTGGCGGCGTCCGCAAGCCTTGGCGTGATACATGGCCGACTCACTGCAGCGCAATAAACTATTAATATCATCCGTATCTCTAGGGTAAAGCGCCACCCCTACGCTGGTCGTCACGACCAACTTTTGCTGACCGATATAAATCGGTTGGTGAAGCGTATCCATAATAGACGCCACCGTTGCGGCAAGCTCAGAGTCATCGTCGGGCCAAGCATACAGCATGGCAAACTCATCCCCGCCCACTCGCGCCACCATGTCTTTGCCCGGCAGTAACAGACCCCGTAATCGGGCTGCCACTTCACTGACCACAGCATCGCCCACTTGATCCCCTAGGCCATTATTAATGGTATTCAGTCGGTCAATATCAAACCACAACAAGGCAAAGTGATTAGGGACATCTTTTTGGATCAGCTGCTGCAGGCGATGCTCCAAGGAATGGCGGTTTTGTAGGCCGGTAAAATCGTCGTGGTGAGTGATGTAGTCCAGCTCTTTGCGGCTGTTGAGCCAAGCTTGATGGGTGTTGGTCAAACTGACGGTATCGGCGAAAGCGGTGGCACAAGCAATATCCGGTAAACTCCAGTGCCGTTGCGCTGCACTTTCTAAACATAAAACGCCATAGAGACGGTTACCATCATAAATAGGCACATCCAGCATAGCCGCCACGTCCGAGCCGTGCCCCACATAAGTGCCTCTCAGTGACTGAGTGCGCGGGTCTTGAGTCGCATCGTGAGTGACTAATATTTCCGCCTCTTCTAATACTTTGAAGTACAAAGCATGTTCCGCCCGCGTCAGTGTATAAGGAAGATAATGATGACCAGACTGCGGCTGGTAATAAAACTCCCGATTGAGGCTAGCGCCACAGGAACTCATACTCCAAATAGACACACTGTCGGTCTTGAGTAAATCACCACACAACGTCAGCAAGGCTTCCAGTTTTGTACGCTGGCTAAGCGCGCTGAAGCCGGCACTGTGCAGCAATTGCATCAAGGCCTTGTGATAGCTAAAAAATGTCTTCACATGTTCCACAGATAATCCATTAACTGCTGAGTGTCCAAGGCATAATGTCAAACTCATTTGAAGCTGTCCAACCTAATAAACACCGTTTAGAGAATGCCGAATCTCCGCTGTTGATTTACTCTTCGCGGGCGATCACGACCTGACTAAAACCTAACTTAACAAAGTATTCTTCCCGAAAATCTTTCATGGTTTTACGGTCGTTGCGGCAGACATTGGCCAGCTGATTTTCCATGCGATGAAATTCCGCTAAATCTACGCCCTCTGCTAAGGCGATAGCGTCATACACGCTGTGGTGTTTGTCGTTCGCATACCCGATTTCTTTTTGTAGGTTGCGATAGAGGTAAGTAATACGATAAGCCATGGGAAAACCTTTGAGCAAAACACTATTGTCCCTGCATCCGCGAAGCGACTCAAGCATTGCTTAAGCGAGCGGCGCCATTGTACTCACCACCTAAGGCTCAGCATTAGCTTGAGCGAGCTCACAACTGAGCCAAGGGATTTGTATCTGGCCAAGATATGGCATACTAAAATACGTTAACCTACTGTCATTATTAATTTTTGTGGAGTAAGCCGCCTGTGATCAGCGTTGAGCGTAAAGATGGTTTTTCTCTCAAAATATCCCGTATTCTGCGCGAGGCTACCGAGCACAAATTTGATATTTATTTTTTTGTGCCCGGCGAGCTGGGCCTCAACACTAAAGTGGTACCAGAAGAGGAGTTTTACCACAATGCCATTCATGTGCAGCGCACCTACTTTAGTGATCGCCCCTATTTACCCTTAGTCCACAGCCGGCTGGCGCGCCGCGGCGAGCTGTCGTCGGAGCAATATCGCTTAAGCCTCAGTTTGTATGCCTATCAATATGCCATCGGTCTTGAGCAGTCTTGCCATGAGTTACGCAACGAAAAAGACGGCACTAATCAGACCAACATCGAAGAGCTGATAGCCCTAACCCAAGATATATTACGCCGCTTGCGTCGTAATAAGCCTGAAGATCCAACATTACGTAAGTATTACGCCAATATCGACAACTACTTATCTTGGTTTACCGAGCAAAGATTATTGTCATTGGTGGCACACTTGCCACGCAGCGGTGATTATAAAACAGTCAAAGGCCTATTGCTGGAAGTCTGTGATAGCGAGTATGCACACCGCAATCAACAACAATACAACTCTAATTACACCACAGAAGCGCTGTCGCGTATTTCAAATAAGATGCGCCTGTTACGTCGCTTAATTGAATATCCTGTGACCTTAAAAGAAAAAACCCGCGAGCTGGGCGGCGGCGAAGAAAAAGCCCTTAAAGCCGGCGTCACCGCCGTGGTGATGACTGCCATGTCATTAGCGGTATTTGAGGTACGAGAAACCTTAGGCAGTATTTCGTTGTTGGTGATTTTAACGCTGGCACTGTTGTATGCGCTGCGCGAAGTCTTTAAAGATGACTTGCGTAATACCTTGTGGCGCTGGCTGCGCAAAGGTCGCCCTAAATGGCGACGCCAATATTTCGATGTGCACAGCAATCAAGTGGTCGGTCGCCAATTAGAATGGTTTGACTATCGCAAACCCGCGAGGCTCAGCGAGGAGATCCTCAACGCGCGCCGAGCCAACATTAGCCAAAAAGAAGAAATCATCATGCATTACGGCAGTCACTCGCGCATGCTGCCGATCCGTTTCTTAAGCGGCTATGAGCAAACCCGTGAAACCTTGCAGCTGGACTTAACTTTACTCTCTAAGCTGATGGAAAAGGGTTCCCATCACGTATACCAATTAAAAGAAGGTCAGGTATCGCGCCATGCGGTAGAAAAACGCTACCTCATCAACTTAGTCACCCGCGAAATTCAAGGCCAAAAACCGCCGGTGATCCAGCGCTGGAAGCTGGTGATGAGTCGTTCAAAAATCGTAGAAATAGAAGAAATAATACGCCCCGGTACCACTAAAGCCGCGACCGAAACTCAACCGTCATCAGCCAGTACCGAAGAAAACAGAGCAAGCGCCGAGGGTTAGCAAATGGTGATTAGCAACAGTTACCTCTGCTAAGTAGATCGGTACAACAGATGTGGAAATGAAAAAAATATTTTTTGCCACGGAAGAACACGGAACTCACGGACGCAGTCCACGTGCGACAAGCGCCCAAAAGCCTTTGATGGATAAGAGCTACTTTCAGATCTGATCACTATTTTTCAGTGGATTCCGTGGCAAAAAGTCTTTCGTTTTTAAAGAGCAAACTAACCAGAAAACTCCACAGAAGTGATGAGTTATTACTCAATCATTATAATGTAAATTTTTCCTTCCTTTATTCGCCATTTTTCTTCATTAACAACTGCTAGATATTAGATTTCAAAATTCACAGAGTTTTTTATCCCGTCATTTTCATCAAGCTCTAGTATTAACGTTTTTATCACCGTATTAAGTAAGCACTGTGCTCTGCCCAACAAATAGCACATTAAGTATTTGCGCTCCTATCACTAAGTCCCCATGATAACCGTATCATCATTGCCTGTGAGCGAGAATGGACTCTGTCTCTGTATTAACCGTCACTCGGCGTCTTCTGGCTTTTTTTCGGCTCACCAGCTATCCCGTGTGGGCAGGCCTATTACTATTACTGCTACTAGTCCAGCAGTTGAAAACGACGGCAACTCACGTGCCGCTCACCGTGACCGAGCAGGCTTATATTAGCGCGCACCCTGTATTGTCGGTGTGTGTAGATCCGGACTGGTTACCTTTTGAAGGCATAGATAACAACCAACAGCACGTCGGCATTATTGCTGACTTACTGCCACTGGTGGCGAGCAAAGCTGGATTACAGATACAGTTGCACCCCACCAAGAGTTGGGAAGAAAGCCTGCTCGCTTCAAAAAGTGGCCAATGCTTGGCCCTCAGTGCACTTAATCAAACTCCAGAGCGCGAACAATGGCTGATCTTCACCGAGCCGCTGCTAGAAGATCCCAATGTGTTGATCACGCGTGACGATCATCCTTTTATCTCCGATATCGCCAGTCTTAACAATAAAACCATTGCCTTGCCAAGCGGCACCGCCATGGCCGAATTGTTCGCTCGGGACTTTCCTAATCTCACCATTGTTTATACGGATTCCGAGACACAAGCGATGCAAATGGTGTCCGATGGCAAAGTGGATCTGACGCTGCGATCCCTCATTATTGCGGCACACACCATTAAAAATGCCGGCTGGTACAATCTAAAAGTGTCGGGCCAAGTGCCCGGCTACAGTAATCAGTTGCGTATTGGCATTTCTCAATCGGAACAAACGCTGCGCACTATTCTTAACCACGGCATAGCGGCTCTTAGCGAGCAAGAGCGGCAACAAATCATGGATCGCTACTTGAGTCTGCAAGTCGTGTCAGAGGTGGTGACCGACTACACCTTAGCTTACGGGCTAGGCATATTACTGCTGGCCGTGATCGGCACTAGCCTGTTTTGGATGCGCCGCCTTAGTGCCCTAAACCAGCAGCTTAGCGTGATGGCGCAAACCGATGCGCTCACCCAACTAACTAATAGACACGGTTTAAATTTAACCCTAGAAAAGGATCTAGAGCGTGCACAACGCTACCAGCACCCACTCTCGGTAATGATGATAGATATTGACCATTTTAAGCGAGTGAACGATCAATATGGCCATCTCACGGGCGATAAAGTACTGGTGGCATGCAGCCAGCTTTTAAAAGATAACCTGCGTAAATCCGATATTATTTGTCGTTGGGGTGGAGAAGAGTTTTTGGTGCTCTGTTTCGAAACCTCTCAAGAACAAGCTGCCCACTTAGCCGAGTTGTTACTGGAAAAAGTACGCCAGCATCATTTTCCTGAGGTAGATAGCGTGACCATGAGTGCCGGTGTCACTCAGGCCATGGCCACAGATAATCCAGAAACCTTGACCCAACGGGCAGATACACTGCTCTACCAAGCGAAAAATAATGGCAGAAACCAAGTGTGTGTGGACAGTGGCATAGCTGACCTGCAACCGCACACTCCCGCAACAAGCGCGTAATGAGCATCATAGGCGCACAATTAATGCCCTAAACCACAGAATTTACTCAAGCCTCTTAAGTGTTAGGGGCTATCTGTCATACAATGGCGTCCGTGTATTCACTGCAGCGCTATCCCTTTGCCACGACTCAGCTTTAAGTCGCGTGCCACTAGCCGCTGCCTCCTCCATGTTTAAGCAGGGAAAGAGCGAAATAATGACCACTAAAAAATCGACCATAGTTTATACCTTGACCGACGAAGCGCCGGCCTTGGCCACCTACTCTTTGCTGCCAATAGTGCGCACCTTTGCCAACAGCGCCGGCATTGACGTGACCTTAAGCGATATCTCTTTGGCGAGCCGTATTTTGGCCGCCTTCCCCGAGTACCTAACCGAAGCCCAGCGTGTCACAGATGGCTTAAATGCCTTAGGTGAGCTGACCCAAGACCCACACGCCAATATCATTAAGCTGCCTAACATCAGCGCTTCTGTGCCCCAGCTGCGCGCCTGTATAGCCGAGCTGCAAGGCCAAGGCTTTGCCATTCCTAACCTGCCAGAAGAAGCCAAAACCGAGGCAGAAAAATCCGCTCTTGAGCGCTACTCGCGCATCATCGGCAGTGCCGTCAACCCAGTATTGCGCCAAGGTAACTCAGACCGTCGCGCACCGGCAGCCGTTAAAGCGTTCGTGCGTAAATATCCACACTCCATGGGCAAGTGGAGCAAGGCTTCTCGCTCTCATGCAGATTATATGAAAGGCGGCGATTTCTTCTCTAGCGAACAGTCTGTGACCTTGGATAAGGCACAAACAGTACGCATCGAGTTCGTCGATAAAGCCGGTAAGGTGACCGTTAAAAAATCCTTACCGATGCAGCAAGATGAAGTGCTAGATGGCATGTTTATGAGCGCCAAGGCATTGTCGCGCTTTTTTGAGCGCACGCTCAAAGACTGTAAAGACACAGGTGTAATGTGGTCGCTGCACGTAAAAGCCACCATGATGAAGGTGTCGCACCCCATCGTATTTGGCCATGCGGTAAAAGTGTTTTATCGTGACGTGTTTGAAAAGTACGGCGAGCTGTTTGACGAGCTGGGCGTGAACCCCAATAACGGCATGAGCAGCGTGCTGGAAAAAATTAAGGCGTTGCCCCAGTCGACCCAAGAAGAAATTGAGCGCGCCATTCACGACTGCTACGAGCATAGGCCTAAAATGGCCATGGTTGATTCAGTGAAAGGCATTACCAACCTGCACGTGCCAAGTGATGTGATAGTGGACGCGTCAATGCCGGCCATGATCCGCAGCTCAGGCAAGATGTGGGCTCGCGATGGCAAGCTCAAAGACACCAAGGCGGTGATGCCAGAAAGTACCTATGCCCGCATCTATCAAGAAGTAATCAACTTCTGTAAGACCAACGGTGCCTTCGACCCTGTGACTATGGGCTCGGTACCGAACGTTGGCTTAATGGCGATGAAGGCCGAAGAATATGGCTCTCACGACAAGACTTTTGAGCTGACCGAAGACGGCACCATGCGCATTGTCGCCGAAGACGGTACCCTGCTGATGCAACATGACGTGGAAAAAGGTGACATTTGGCGCGCCTGCCAAACCAAAGACGCAGCAGTACGCGACTGGGTAAAACTGGCAGTGACGCGCGCTCGCCAGTCTAATACCCCAGCCGTGTTCTGGTTAGATGCAGATCGCGCTCATGACAATGAGCTGCGTAAAAAAGTAGAACTTTACTTGCAAGATCATGACTTGAACGGGCTAGATATTCAGATCATGTCTTACAACGAAGCGATCCGTTTCTCAATGGAACGCATCATTCGCGGCCTAGACACCATTTCCGTGACCGGTAACGTGCTGCGCGACTACCTCACCGACTTGTTCCCTATTCTAGAGCTGGGCACCTCCGCCAAGATGCTGTCTATCGTGCCTATGTTGGCCGGTGGCGGCATGTACGAAACCGGTGCTGGCGGTTCAGCACCTAAGCACGTGCAGCAGCTGTTAGAAGAAAATCACCTGCGTTGGGATTCATTAGGAGAGTTCTTAGCGCTGGCCGTGTCATTAGAAGAGCTGGGCATTAAAGAAGGCAATGCCAAGGCCAAAGTCTTGGCTAAGTACTTGGACAAGGCCACAGAGCTGCTGCTGGATAACGGCAAGTCACCCTCACGCAAAGCCGGTGAATTGGACAACCGTGGTAGCCATTTCTACTTGAGCTTGTACTGGGCCGAGCTGTTGGCCGCGCAAACCGAAGACGCCGAGCTGGCCGCACACTTTGCACCATTGGCAAAAGCCTTGAGTGATAATGAGCAGCAGATAGTAAACGAGCTCAATCAAGTACAAGGTTCAGCTGCGCCATTGAGTGGTTATTACCATATGGACGCCGCCGCGTTAAACAAGGTAATGCGCCCCAGTAACACCTTTAATCAAACACTGGCTAGCTTAAAAAAATAAGCGCCTAGTTCGGTTAGTCACATTCGGTTAATAACGCGCTGTTAATAACAATCAAAACCCAGCCTCGGCTGGGTTTTTTTTAAGCTAGATGAGAGGTGAAACGGCGGGCGCATAAGCACGTTTGATCACCATCATTATTTGCTCCTTCAGGAGCTAGCCTAATGAGCTTTTGCTACAGCCAAACAGCTCGCCCAAAATGGGCGCTATGTTTAAGGTTGGCCAGCATTTCAGCCCGGCAACCTGTTAAACTCTCACCCGTTCAGACACTTGAGCCTACGCTTAAGGTCAGTAAAAATATTTTTCCCGTGCGGCGCTTAAGTGAATAATCGCCAAACACCCAACACTTAATCGGAATTTATTACCTAGTTAACACAGGAATATCGTTTATGTCTCGCTCACTCGTTTACACCTTAATTTTGACGCCTCTGCTCGCCGCTCCGGCGCTGGCAGCATCGCCTTGGAATGGCAGTATCGGCGTTGGCGCAACACTCGCACCAGATTATTTAGGCAGTGATGATTATAAGAGCCGCCTCACCCCGGACTTTAATATTAAATACGGCGATCTGGCTTATTTAAACTGGCGCGACGGTTTAGGCATTAATGCGGTCCGCACCCAAAACTGGACATTATCGCCCTTTATTGGTTATCACATCGGCCGAAAAAATACCGGTGATTTAAGCAGCTTTGATAGAGTCGATGACGGCTTAACCGCCGGCGCTAAGCTCACCTACCGCCCTAATCAATGGGCCTATAGCCTAAAAGCAGAAACACCTTTTACCGGTGATGTAGACGGTTACAAGCTGACCTTACGGGCTGATTGGCGCGACCAAATTGCACCCAAGTGGTCTGTGGGCGTAAGCCCAAGCTTGGTATACAGCAGCTCAGAATGGACTCAGGACATGTTTAGTGTATCGGCCCGAGATGCAGCTCGCAGTGGTATCGAGCAGTATGATGCGAGCTCTGGTTATTGGCGTTTGGGGTTAGCCGGCAGCGTCACTTATCAATTTGCCACCGACTGGTCACTGACCGGTATCGCCGGTATTACCCAGTTAACGGGCGACGCCAAAGACAGCTCAATCGTGCGCCAAGTGGGTTCGGCCAGCCAAACCTTAACCGGTGTGGTACTCAGCTATCAGTTTTAAGCTCGGCGACCAGTGTTAAGCTCGAACAAATAAGGCAAGGCGTCGCTTAAATAAAGAATCGGCCGCACCCATAAGGTTGCGGCCGATTTTTTTGTTTACGGTTCACCGTCTTCTGTACTCAGTCTTTCAAGCCTAAGCGCTTAGCCAACTTATGCAGATTACTCGAGTCCACTTCCAGCATGCGGGCGGCTTGCGCCCAGTTGCCCTTGCTGTGCGCTAAGGCCAGCTCGACGGCTTGCCGTTGTGCTTGCGCGGTGGCCAGTTGCAGACTAATAGCCGGGCCGCTTTTATCAATGACAGATTCGCTATGGCTAACCGTATTGACATCGTAAGCAGACAGGTTTGCCTCTCCTCCCCCATTACCCTCCAAGGCGCAGACGTTAATTGAGCCCAGCGCCAAGTCTAATAACTCGGGTTCCAAGGTAATAATATCTTCGCGCACCGCGCCTTGACTGATGGCCTTGATCGCCGCCCGGCTGATCACATGCTCCAATTCCCGCACATTACCCGGCCAACTGTACTGGCATAAGGCCTGCTCCGATGCCTGCGACAAGCGCAAACTGCGCACCCCTAAGCGAGTACGATTCAGCTCTAAAAAATGCCCCGCTAATACCAACACATCGCGGCCACGCGCGCGCAGCGGCGGTATCGGCACCGGATACACAGAAAGGCGATGATACAAGTCCGCCCTAAAATGCCCTTCGCGTACGCTATCGGGTAAGTGGCGGTTAGTGGCGGCAATCACCCGCACATCCACCTTGCGCGGCGTATCTTCACCGAGGCGCTGAATTTCACCATTTTGCAGGGTGCGCAATAACTTAGCCTGAATACTCAGCGGCAGCTCGCCCACTTCATCCAAAAACAAGGTGCCGCCATCCGCCGCTTCAAAGCGCCCCGCTCGCGCGTGATGCGCCCCCGAGAAGGCTCCTTTTACATGACCAAATAATTCACTCTCGGCCAACGACTCCGGCAAGGCGGCGCAATTCACCTGCACTAACGGCTGGTGGCGACGACGAGATAACTGATGCAGTCGATGAGCAAACAAGTCTTTACCCACGCCAGTTTCTCCGGTGAGCAGCACGGGTAATTCGGAATCCGCCACCACTGCTAGCTCGCGCAGCAAGCCTTTAAGGCCGCTACTTTGACCCAAAATAAGGCTTTGCCGTTGATCGCTTTCTTGCTCGGGTGCATCTTGGCGTACCAATCTTAAACTGCGAACTTCTTGCTCGAGGCGCGTCATGCGAATCGCCGCCGCTACCGCCAGCGCCAAGCGCTGTAAGTAGTCTTTAGCGTCGCCATCAAAGGTGCCGGCCCGCGGTGCATCTAAGGTAAGCGCCCCCCACAAGACGCCCTCTACATACAGGCTGATGCCCATGCAGTCGTGCACATGCAAGGCTTGCCCAGCCTTGTGCTCTAACAGACCGTCATAAGGATCCGCAAGTGTGGAATCTGGCGCAAAGGAAACCGTGCCACGCTTGGCCAAAATAGCCGCCAATCTGGGATGTTTGGCCACCACAAAACGCCGACCTATGGCCTCTTGTACTAAGCCGTCGAGAGCCACAGGGCTGAGTGCATCTTCTTCTAAGCGCAGTAAACACACGGCACCCGCACCAAAAAACTCACGCAAGGTGCGCACTAAACTTTGTAGTCGCACCGCGCTGGGTAAGTCTGCGGTTAAGTCCGCCAGTAAGATCTCATATAGCACAGGGTATTTTTTACCTTAACAGGGTTTAAAAGACCTTAATGGAACAGGGTTATATTTACCATCACTTTATTAAAACAAACAATATCAACAACTTAAAATATGGCACAAGACTTGCTATCTAAGTAGGCAGGTACACGATATTTTACCAAGAGGAAAGGAAGATGCAGCCAGCAGCGCAAAATACATGGCACGCAGACGGAACAGATTGGGACGCTGCAGGCCCGCTCATCGACCATATCTTGGTGCGATATCATGCTGTGCACCGAGCGCAGCTCACCGAATTAAGCCGGTTAGCTCGGCTCATTGAACGCGTACACGCCGACCACCCCTTGTGCCCTCATGGCTTGACCGAGCATCTTGATGTGCTGTACCAAGAATTAGAGAGCCATATGCAAAAGGAAGAGCAAATTTTATTTCCGTTACTGAAGCGCGGCTTAGGCGCATCTGCCGGTGGCGCATCTTTAGGGGGCCCAATGGCCGTGATGCGCCGCGAGCACGACGGTCACAGCGTTGGGGTGTCGCAATTGCAATCACTGACTCATGACCTGACGCCGCCCAACGGCGCTTGTGGCAGCTGGCAGGCACTTTATCAGGGGTTAGAGACCTTTATCGACGACCTTAATCAACACATTTACCTTGAGAATAACATCTTGTTTGAGCACGACTTTCTTAATAATAATCCATCATCACCGGAGGTGAATCATGGCTAACTATCGCCGTCTCTGGACGATATTAATCATCGTTCTAACTGTTAGCTTTGCCGTACTTGGCTATTTTGGCCGAGAAGTCTATCGTACCGCGCCGCCTATTCCTGCCCAAGTGGTCAGTGAAAGTGGCACCCTGATCACCACCAAAGATGGCATTTTAGATGGTCAAACCGCCTGGCAATCTGTGGGTGGCATGCAGTTGGGCTCTATTTACGGTCATGGTGCCTATCAAGCGCCAGACTGGACTGCCGACTGGCTACACCGTGAATTGGTTGCTTGGTTAGACATCGCCAGTGTCGAGGAATACGGCCAGCACTTTGCGGACTTAAACGACGACCAACAAGCTGTGTTGAACAGCCGTCTGAAAAAAGAGTACCGCACCAATACCTACAACATCGACACAGACGTATTAGTGGTCTCAGATCGCCGCGCCCAAGCCATGGCCGAAACAGCTGCCTATTACCACAGCTTGTTTGGTGATGATCCTGAATATCAGAGCTCGCGTGTTAGCTTTGCCATGAAAGAAAATACCTTGCCGAGTGCCGAACGTCGCACCGATATGACCCATTTCTTCTTCTGGACCGCGTGGACTGCGGGCACCGAGCGCACGCTAGGTGCCGCCACTTACACCAATAACTGGCCACCTGAGCCTTTGATTGACAATAAACCCACCGCCGAAAATATCGTGTGGTCGTTAATCAGTATCGTGTTACTAGTGGCCGGTGTAGGCGGTTTTATTTGGGCCTGGTCTTTCTTACGTAACGAAGATGAGAAATCGCCTGCGGCACCGATGCAAGATCCCTTAACCACCTTTAAGCTGACGCCGTCGCAAAAATCCTTGGGCAAATACCTGTTCTTGGTCGTGGCGCTGTTTACCTTTCAGATCATGATGGGTGGCGCTACTGCGCACTACACGGTAGAAGGTCAGCATTTTTACGGCATAGAGCTGTCTAAGTGGTTCCCTTATAGCCTGTTACGTACTTGGCACTTACAAAGCGCCTTGTTCTGGATTGCCACCGGCTTCTTGGCGGCAGGCCTGTTTTTGGCGCCCCTTATTAATGGCGGCAAAGACCCTAAGTTCCAGAAACTGGGTGTAGATATCTTGTTCTGGGCACTGATTGCGGTCGTGGTCGGCAGCTTTGCCGGTAACTACTTGGCCATAGCGCAAATCATGCCGCCTAATCTGAACTTCTGGCTGGGTCACCAAGGCTACGAATACGTAGACTTAGGTCGCGCTTGGCAGATTGGTAAGTTTATCGGCTTAGTATTGTGGTTAGTCTTGATGTTGCGCGGCATGGTGCCCGCACTGCGCCAACCCGGCGAAAAGCACATGCTGATCTTGTTAACCGCCTCGGTTATCGCTATCGGTCTGTTTTACGGTGCCGGTTTCTTCTACGGCGAGCGTACCCATATTTCTGTCATGGAATACTGGCGCTGGTGGATAGTGCACCTCTGGGTAGAAGGCTTCTTTGAAGTGTTCGCCGCCGTCGCCTTGGCCTTTATCTTCTACAACATGGGCTTGATCTCTAAGCGGATGGCGACCGTTGCCAGTCTTGCGTCTGCCTCTTTGTTCTTGATTGGTGGCGTGCCCGGTACTTTCCACCATATGTACTTCTCCGGTACCACCACACCAGTGATGGCGGTGGGTGCCACCTTTAGTGCTTTAGAAGTCGTGCCCTTGGTGGTGATGGGTTACGAAGCTTGGGAAAACTGGAGCTTAAGAAAGAGCGCGCCTTGGATGGAAAAAGTGAAGTGGCCGTTAATGTTCTTCGTGGCCGTGGCCTTCTGGAACATGTTAGGTGCCGGCGTAATGGGCTTTATGATAAACCCACCCATAGCGCTTTATTATATCCAAGGTTTAAACACCACGGCTGCCCACGCGCATGCCGCCCTGTTTGGGGTATATGGCTTCTTGGCATTGGGCTTCACGCTCTTGGTGCTGCGCTATATTCGCCCCAACATGGTGTTTAACGAGACGCTGATGAAAACTGGCTTCTGGTGGTTAAACGCAGGCTTAATACTGATGCTGTTCACCAGCTTGTTGCCGGTCGGTTTCATCCAGTTTGTGGCCAGCGCCAGCGAAGGCTTGTGGTATGCCCGTAGCGAAAGCTTTATGCAGCAAGGCTTGCTGCAAACCCTGCGTTGGGTACGTACCTTCGGCGATATCGTCTTTATCGTCGGTGCCTTGGCCGTGACTTGGCAGGTGGTAATTGGCCTTTGGCCACGCGGTAAGCAAGTTGCGCAAAGTGTTAGCGAATTCGCTGCTAAATAAAACTCGATATTAAATTAATAACAGTTAGTTAATAAAAGACCGCTGCGGCGGTCTTTTTTATTGGCTGTTTGTTGCTTAAGTAATGCCTCGAAACTAATGTGGATTTTGTCGCAGCTTGCTTTAAAGACTCAACACCTCTTCGCCACGGAAGAACACGGAACTCACGGACGCAGTTCACTTGCGACAAGAGCACAAAAGCCTTTGATGGATAAGAGCTACTTTCAGATCTGATCACTATTTTTCCGTGGATTCCGTGGCAAAAAAGTCTTTCGTTTTTAAAGAGCAAACTAACCAGAAAAATCCACAGAAGTTATGAGTTATTACTTAGTTTTTTCTTTCCTACTGAGCAGCAACATAAAACCACGTATGTTACGCCGAACTACTTATGCCATCCGTTTATACTTAAAGTTATTAAATAAAAATTGGATTAACGAAAGATATTGCGTATTGCCAAGGTCAAAACTGGTCTGTGCTATTCGTTTTTAGTACCAAAATTATCACCATTAGCACAGCTAATACCTAGAGAGGCACACATGCTCACCGTATTTTATGATGGTCGCTGTGGCTTATGTGATCGAGAGATTGCCTTTTATCGCCGCCACGCGGATGCCGATTCAGTACTCTGGTTAGATATTTGGCTACACGAACCCTTGCTGTTAGCGGCGGGATTAACTCAGGCTCAGTGTCTGCAAAAGCTACATCTATTAGATGAACACAACCAGCTGCACACAGGCGTTGATGCTTTTTTGTTGTTATGGCAAACCGTACCTAAGTTACGCGGCTTGGCATGGTTAGCCCGCTTTGCGCCGTTTCGCGGGTTATTAGCATTTGGTTATCGGCTGTTTTTGGTTTGGTATAAACGTCAACCTCACGTACAAGCCTGCCTACTGGCAGATAAAAAGGAATAACATGAAACCCAGTATTGCTATTATCGGAGCCGGTTTAGCCGGGTTAACGCTGGCGCGTGAATTAAGCGCTGTTGCCCACATTACCTTGTATGAAAAAGCGCGCGGCTTAGGCGGTCGCATGTCGACTCGACGCAACGACACTCATCAGTGGGATCACGGTGCGCAGTTTTTTACCGCGCGCAGCCAAGCCTTTAAAGCCATGCTTGCGCCTCTTATTAGCAGCGGCACAGTCGTGGAATGGCAGCCAAACATTACCACCTTAAGTCCAGACCAAGCGCCCTTTAAGCGCCCTTGGTTTGAGCCTCATTATGTAGCCGCACCCGGCATGAATAGCCTGCTAAAAACCTTGGGCCAAGATTTTAATATCCAGTTAAGCACCCGCGTTGAGCAAGTGGTGGCGCACAATGGTGGCTGGCAGCTATTGGATGATAACGCCCAGCTATTGGGTGAATTTGATTGGGTGGTGAGCTCGGCACCATTACCACAAACCCAAGAATTACTGCCCGCTCGCATCTTAGGCGACACCTTGGCCCGCTATCAAATGCTGCCGTGTTACAGCTTGCTGTTGACCGTAGATGATACCGATTTGCCCCATTTTGATGCGGCCAAGGTGAATAACGCGCCATTAAATTGGATTAGCTTTAACCATCGCCTACCGGGCCGCAACATCAAGGCGGGCACTGTGGTGGCGCACACCAGTTATGAGTGGGCAACCGAGCATTTAGAAGATGATCAAGATGCGGTAAAGCAGCAGTTAGTCGAGAATTTTTGCGCACTGACCGGAGTTAAGGCCGCCGCCATTACCAGTGCCCAACTGCACCGCTGGCGTTATGCCTTAAGTGCCGAAGTGGCCGATCCCGATAGAGAATTTGTATTAAATGCCCCCGCTAAATTAGCCGCTTGTGGTGATTGGTGTTTAGGTGGTCGTGTAGAAGCGGCCTTTACCAGCGCCCAGCAACTGGCTAAGGCGTTAATTGAAGAGCTAGCGTAGCGGCGGTTGCAGAGCGCTATGGGTATAGAGCTCGATGAGGAAGGGTTAAAACGTTTAAAGGAGCGAACCGCTCATGCCGTATCGCTCCTTTGGTTGTAGTGGCACAGGTATTTTTTATTGGGCTTGTGCCTCAAAGCTAAGTAGGTAATTCACCACCGCCTGATCCGCTAATGGACTGTCTATCTTGCGCCGCATATTGGTGCTCAGCAAATGGGGGCCAGCCAATTCAGGCGTGAAGTGCACTACACCCTCTTTATCTGTCACTAGATCTAGCTGTTGGCGAGCATCGCGATAAGCCGTGCCATTCGCGACTACCTCTACCTTTAGATCCTTCAGCGGTTCACCGTCATAGGTAAACTTAAAGCGCGCTTCTTCACCAACCACCACATCGCTGGGATGCGTCAGTGCCTGCAGCTCAAAACCTTTGCCTGTGTTCATTAACACCTGTTTGCTTGGTGTTTTTTGCGTCACATAAAAACCACTTATGGTCTGCATGGCTAAGGTATTCACTTCCCGCGCCGCCTTGGGCAGCTGGCTGGCGGCGTCGATTTTATTGGCAAACGACCGCTGTGGCGTGCTTTGTTCATCAGTAACATACTGAGTTACATAGCGAGTCGGATTTTGTAACTCGACTTTATAGGTGCCCACCGTATTTAATTCCATATCGAACACGCTGCGCCTATGGCCTTTAAAATACGCGCCAATCCGGCTCGGCTCATTAGCCGGATTATAAATCGTCACCCCATCCAGCCCGATGGGTTTATCGACATTAAACACCTCGTTAGAAGCGCTGGCATCTACCGTTACCCAGCTTGCGGCTTCGCTCGATAGATTAAATTCACTAGGCAGCATCCATACCGGATGGGCACTCGCCGTGCCGGCGACTAAAGCCAAAGCCGCCAGTAATGAAGTCCGTTTATTCATGATAATGATCCTATTTGTTGTTGGTGCGTAGCCCGCGTTCTTGAGTAGCGGCTTTATTTAAGCGTAATAATGACCTCACCCAGCTCGGCGCTGGGTTTAATAGTAAAGGTTTGGTCTTTGCCGCCCAGCGTGATGCTTTGCTGCACTAAGCTGCGGCTGCCATGCTCGCGCGCCGCTTCGATATTAATTTGATAATCACCAGCCGCCACTGGCTTACCTTGGCTGTCGGTGCCATCCCAGCTCAAGCGATATTGGCCAGGCCTGCGGGTAGCCGCCGTGACGCCGTCTAACTCGCCTTGGTCATAACGGCCTACCTTGCGCCACCACAGGCGCAGGTCTTTCAGCCAGTCAGACTCCTTCTGCCACACCGCCAGCGTCTTTAGCGGTACTTGCTCTGCATTGGCCACCCACACAGCTACATAAGGGCGATGCTGATTGCCTTTAGGTAAGGTCAGTTCAATGTCGACCTTAGATGCCAACATAGGCGACGATACCGGAGCTGCCTGCACCTGAGTCCACATAGCGGTCAGCATTAATACACTCAACCATGGTTTATTCATCCGTATCTCTCTTTTACTTAGTAGCGCATCCAAAAATACAGCCCGACCATGAGTACGCCGCCAAGCCCTGAGCACCACAACAGGCGACCACGACGCCGACGCATCGGCAGTACCAGCCACAAACCGGTTAGCGTAAACAGCAAGATGACACCGGCGGCAATATCGATAAACCAGCGCCACGCCAAGCTGGCATGCCGCCCCATGTGCAAGTCATTCAAGATGGCCAACGTGCCGTAGGCTTGCTCTGAGATAAACACGGTTTGCTCAATCAGGCTCACTTCAATCAAGCTGTAACCGCCGGGCCGCTGCACATCAATCGACAATAACTGTTCGTCCGCTACCCAATCAAAGTCCACCTCACCGCTTACTTGCCGCTGCTCTTTTTGCAACCACAGCCATACCTGACTCGACGCCAACAAAGGGTCTTGCTGCCACAACTGGCTTTGGCCTAAAAAGGCCGGCAACGGCAGCTCGCGGCTAGTTTCTGGCGCGGCTTTTGGCAGCCACTGACGATTATTCAGCGTCAATCCGGTCAGGGTAAAAAACAGCATTATGATAAGCATCAACATAGCGCTGTAAGTATGTAGAGGCCGCACCCAACGCGGCGTTGAGCTAACCGCTAACGACTTGGTCGACATCAAAACGCGTGTTCTCCGTGAACAGAAAGGTACTCAAAAAGGACAAGATATTCATGCAACTGATAATCATTGTCAATCGTATTTATTAGGATTGAGCCCTATTTCTTTTTGACTCGCGCCGTTTATGGTCGGAGATGTTCGGCATCATGGCTTCCAATCGTGTCCGTTATGATGAATAATTAGCCAAGATTTTCGGCTTTATTAAGAGGTGTTTATGAATATTCAATCGCCATTTTCGAACGGTATTCAAGGTTATCAGCGCGCCGCTGACAGCGTGACCGACGCTTCTCTTAATATCAGCCGCGCCAATATTAATACCCTAAGTAATGAGTCTTCGACACCCGCTTCGGTCAATCCGGATCAGTTTGTCGATGCCAGTAAAAAAACCGTCACCGACAGCCTTATTCAACTCAAAGAAGCCGAGCTGCACGCAGGTGCCAATGCGAAAAGCATTAAAACCGCAGATGATATGCTCGGCACGCTTATTGATATACGGGTGTAATTATGCAAATACCTAACTCTGCACTGCACGCCGCACAAGCCAGCATTAGCTTTATGCCGCCGCAAGCGGGCGAGCTAATTCAGCAAGACAATCAAGCGCGGCCCTTAATCGAGCCGGCAAGCGACGCCAAAGGCGCACAATCCCAAGCATTTGGTGGGGCCAAGCAAGACTCACAGCCTGAGCTTTATACTCGCCAAGGACGCCTCCCCGAGGCGAGCAAGACGGATGAAGTCGCCACTGACGATGCCAAGAATACGGCTGCCGATAGTACGGACGACAAGAGTACGGATGACAAGAGTACCGAGAACAAGAGTACCGAGAACAAGAGTACCGACGACAAGGCACTCGCTGACGCGCCCACCAAAAATGTGGCAGGCAAAGAGTTAACGATCGAACAACAAGAAGAATTGCTGCAATTACAGCAGCGAGATCAAGAAGTGCGAGTGCACGAACAACAGCACGCCAGCGTGGGCGGCCAACACACGGGTTCGCCGAGTTACGAATATGACACGGGTCCCGATGGCAAACAGTATGTCGTTGAAGGCTCAGTATCCGTGGACTTGTCGCCTATCGCCGGCGACCCTGCGGCCACTATCGACAAGATGCGCCAAGTAAAGGCCGCCGCACTTGCGCCCGCTCAGCCTTCTACTGCCGATAAAAATGCCGCTGCCGCCGCCGACTCGCACATCGCCCAAGCCACCGCCGAGCTGATGCAAGCCACCGAGGCTGAGGCCAAGGTCAATGAAGCTAATGATGAGACTAAGGCCGATGAGCCTAAAGCAGGCGAGACAAATGCAGCCGTTCAGCCACTGGCTGCACAAGCCAATAATGCGCCATCAGCCACGCCCGCGACTAAATCACAGTCTGCTATTGCGACCGATACGCCAACGGCCAAAGATGCCAATGGCCAAATGGAGCACCGAAATCAGGTGATAGCCGGTGTTTACGGCAAGGCTGCCCAAGCACAATCTCAACAGCAACTGCTGAGCCTAGCCTAACCTTTTTATTCATTGTTGATAAAATGAGCGCCTTAAACCGGCGCTCTTTTTTTGGCCTCGATAAAATGGTAATAGGTGAAGTGCAAAGAGTGACGTGTAAAGAGTGAAGAGAAAAACAGCTCCCCTACAGATACATGCCCTTTCTATGGTCTTGATACTATCCCGCCCTCTTTATCCTTTGCTCTTTACACTTCACCATTTATTCCCCATTGACACACTTGAGTGACAATTAGCTGTTTGAATAACGGCTGGTACAATACTCTGCTGTGCGCGGCTATGGCTCTGGCTCATGTTTGAGTCATGCTCCCTAATGTGATTTAGGATCTTAAATGAAAAAAATACTTATCTGGTGCCTAACGCTCACACTCTTGTTGCTCGGCTTATACGCCTATTTTGGTAGCGACTGGTTAGGCAAATCTCAAACCGCGCCCATGACGGTGACCGTTGCAAAAGGTGACTTATTAGACCAAGTCACCGCCACCGGCACCTTGCAGCCCAGCGGTTACGTGGATGTGGGCGCGCAGGTGTCAGGCCAGCTAAAAGTCATTGCCGTAGAAGTGGGCGATAAGGTTGAGCAAGATACCTTGTTAGCCGAAATAGACCCCACCGTGTATGTGGCACAAGTGGACGCCAGCCGCGCCCAATTGCGCGCTCAACAGGCGCAACTTAAAGACCGCGAAGCCCAGCTGACCTTGGCAAAAATTCAACATACTCGCCAACGTAACTTGCTGGCCGCCGACGCCACCGCCAAAGAAAGCGTACAAAGTGCCGAGGCCAGCTTGCGCTCGGCACAAGCGCAAGTAGAAGCGCTCACTGCACAAATTGCCCAAACCGAGTCCAGCTTGCGCGCCGATGAAGCCAACCTCAGTTACGCCAAGGTGGTGGCGCCCATGGCCGGCACTGTGGTGCAAATAGATGCCCGCCAAGGCCAAACCTTAAACGCCAGCCAGCAGTCGCCGGTTCTGATGCGCATCGCCGATTTAGCACTAATGACGGTGGCCGCTAAAGTCTCAGAGGCAGACGTGAGTAAGCTAACGCCCGGCATGAAGGTTTATTTCACCACCCTGGGTGATTCTCAGAAACGCTGGTACAGCACCTTGCGCAAGATTGAGCCCACCCCTGTTATCGAAAATAATGTGGTGCTCTACAATGCCTTGTTCGATGTCGAGAATCCCGATGGTGCCTTAATGTCACAAATGACCACCCAAGTCTTCTTCGTGCTCACAGAAGCCAAAGATGCGTTATTAGTGCCCATGTCGGCGCTGAGCTTTACCGATCCCGCCGATCGCACTCAAGCCAAAGTGACTGTGGTGAATGCCAAGGGATTGCCTGAAACACGCACGGTGCAGGTGGGCGTCAGCAATCGTATTCATGCCGCTATTACCGAAGGGCTAGCCATAGGTGAGCAAGTGCAGACTCAAGCCGCCAGCAGCAACAAAAACAACGCCTCCGCCCGACCCGCAGGCCGGATGCGCATATGAGCACGCCATTAATCCAATTAACGGGCATCACCAAAACCTATGGCAGCGGTGAGCTGGCCAGTACAGTGCTCAAAGGCATAGATGTCATTATTAATCGTGGTGAATTTGTGGCCATTATGGGCAGCTCCGGCTCTGGCAAGTCGACCTTAATGAATATTTTGGGCTGCTTGGATAAACCCACTAGCGGTGAATACCAACTGCTGGGTCGAGATGTGGCCAGCCTCAGTCGTGACCAACTCGCCGAGCTGCGCCGCGATACCTTCGGCTTCGTGTTTCAAAGTTATCATTTGTTAGCTGGCGTCAGTGCGCGTGATAACGTGGCGGTGCCGGCCGTGTATTCCGGTTTATCGCGGGCCGAGCGCCAACTCAAAGCAGAACAATTACTCACCACCTTAGGCTTGGCCGAACGCTTAGCACATAAACCTAATCAACTCTCCGGCGGGCAACAGCAGCGGGTGTCGATTGCGCGCGCACTGATGAACGGCGGCGAAATCATCTTAGCGGATGAGCCCACGGGCGCGCTCGACAGTCAAAGCGGTAGTGATGTAATGGCATTACTCACCCACTTGGCGCGCTCTGGCCATACGGTAATTTTGATTACCCACGACCCCAAAGTAGCCGCCCTTGCAGATAGGCGCATCGAGATCAGTGACGGCCTGATTGTGGCGGACCCCGGCCCCAGCGCTCAAGCCGCAGTGCCGGCGCTACCGGCTAAGACCCGCGGTCACAGCTCTTTGAGCGCCGAATTATTTGAAGCCGTGCGCACCGCACTCGGAGCGCTCAGCAGTAATTTATTTCGCGCCGCCCTCACCTTGCTCGGCATAGTGATAGGCGTGGCGTCTGTGATCACTATGCTGGCCATAGGTAACGGCTCCCAGCAAGAAATAGTGCAAAGCATCAGCGCCATGGGCAGTAATTTATTGTCGGTGCGCCCCGGCGCACCCAATCAATTTGGCCGCCGCACCACCTCGACCTTAGTGGCCGCCGATATGGAGGCCATCAAAGCGCTGCCCAATATCGATGCGGTGGTGCCAGAAATTGGCGGCACCGCCACCTTACGCTTCGGCAATCTGGATCACAGCCCAGAAATTAACGCCACCTCGGCGGACTTTCCCCGCGCCCGCCTCTGGCCTCTAGCCGAGGGCACCTTTTTTACCCACGCCGATGAGCAAAGTTATGCCACGGTCGCCGTGATCGGAACATCCGTGGCCGAGGCACTGTTTCCCAACCAAGACCCCTTGGGGAAATATGTCACCGTGAATACCAACCTGTTTCAGATAATTGGCGTAATGAGCGCCAAAGGCGCTTCGCCTTGGGGGCAAGACCAAGACGATGTGGTGTTTGTGCCCTATACCACAGGCGGCTTACGCTTGTTTGGCCAGCAGTTTTTACGCAACATTACCGTGTCTGTGGATAACGTCGCGTACATCAATGACACCGAAGCCGAGATCAAACGCTTGCTGATTGCTCGCCACGGCGGGGAAGATTTTCAAATCCGCAATATGTCCTCCATCATAGATACAGTGTCCGCCACCACCCAAACCTTTACTTGGCTACTGGGCTCCATTGCCGCTATTTCGTTATTCGTGGGCGGCATTGGCGTGATGAATATTATGCTGGTCAGCGTCAGCGAACGAACCCGAGAAATCGGTATTCGTATGGCGACCGGCGCCCATACCCGGCATATTTTGCAGCAATTCTTAATTGAAGCCTTAGTGGTGTCGGCCTTAGGCGGCGCCATAGGCGTGGCATTGGGCTTGGCAGCCACCGCCATCTTAGGCGGCTTTGGTATTCCCGTTTATTTCTCACTGGCACCGGTATTGCTCGCCTTTGGCTGCGCCTTTGCTACCGGTTTAGTCTTTGGCTGGCTGCCGGCACGTAAAGCCGCGCAGTTAGACCCTGTTGTTGCGCTTTCTTCAGAATAAGCTTCTGAATAAGCCGTCTGCATAAGTTTCGGAGTTACTATGTCTCATTTATCACGTCATTCATCTTGGGCTTTATCACCGCTATTCTGTGCCCTGCTGTTGGCTGGCTGTGCCAGCACTAACACGGCCGAACGGCCCGCAATCGTCTACAAGATGGCCAGCCAGTGGAACACGCATACATCTAACCAAAGCCAAGCACTGCATCAGGCTTGGTGGCTGGATTTTAATTCTCCTGCCTTGACTGACTTGATCACCACAGCCCTTAGCGATAATCCAGATGTGTTGATTGCCGCCGAGCGCATCACACAGGCCGAAGCCCAAGTGCAAGGCGCCAATGCCTCTTTGTTTCCGAGCTTGAACCTCGGCGCAGGCAGCGATAAAAGCTGGCTGGAAAATGGCCAGCAAGAAAGCAGCCGAGCCAACCTGGGCATCAGCTATGAACTGGATTTATGGGGCAAGCTAAAGGCCGAACGCCAAGCGGCCGCGGCCGGTTTGGCCATTAGCGAATATGACTTGGCCAGCGCCCAACTCATGCTGACCACAGGCGTGGCCAACGCTTGGGTACAGCTGCTTGCGCTGGATGAGCGAATTCGCATCAATGAAAAAAACTTGGCCACCGCCGAGCGTAACTTCGCCATCGTCGAGGCTAAATATAAGTATGGCGCCGCCACCTTAAGTGATTTTTATCGCCAACGAGGAACCGTCACCAGCCAGCAGGCTAACTTGCTGCCACTGCGTGAACAACGCCGCCAAACCGAATCGGCGCTGGCCATATTGCTGGGTCGCGCGCCTCAAGGCTATCAGTTGGTCTCGCAACCGTTAGCCGAGCTTGCTCTGCCGCGCCTTGCACCCGGCCTGCCCAGTGAATTGCTCACTCGCCGCCCAGACTTAGCCAATGCCGAAGCGCAACTGCAAGCCGCCGATGCCAATGTGAGTGCCGCCCGCGCCGCCCTCTTGCCCTCGGTGCAACTCACCGGCAGTGGCGGTTTGGCCAGCCAAGCCTTATTGTCACTGGCCAATCCTATGCAGACCTTGGGACTCGGTGCCAGCCTGAGCCAAACCCTGTTTGATGGCGGGCGCCTGCGCAGTCAGGTAAAAATCAGCGAAGCGCGCCTTCGAGAATTAGTACTTAATTATCAAAAAACCATACTACAGGCCCTAAAAGAAACCGAAGATGCGCTGGGCAATCTCGCTTTAAGCCAAGCACAAATAGCGCAACAACAGCGTATAGTGGATGATGCCCAGCGCACCTTAGAGCTCACCGATATTCGTTATCGGGCCGGTGCCGACGAGTTATTATTATTACTGGATGCCCAGCGCACCTTGTTTAGCGCCGACGAACTGCTGGTTAACTTACAGCAAAGCCAATTTAGCGCCACCATCGACCTGATCAAGGCGCTGGGTGGCGGCTGGAAAAATGGCGTGAAGGGTGAGGAGTAAAGCGTGAAGCGGACGAGATAAGATCAAACACTCAAACCTAGGGCTATTTTTGCCACAGAATCCACGGAAACCACAGAAAAATAGAGATAAGAACGAAAAGTGCATTTTTAGTGAGTACGACTTTTCCCATTACATAAATAGTCATTTGTGGTTTTTGAACTTGCTCTTGTCCGTGTTCTTCCGTGGTTTCCGTGGCAAAAAAATGTTTAATCTCACTCTTTAGGTTTCACTTTCAGCTCTCAGCTTCACACTTCTAGCTCTCTTAAGGATAAAATCGGTGACTACCTTAAAATATATCGCTCACTATCCAGAGCAAATTCAAACCCAAGCGGGCTTGCTGATAAGCCAAGGCCGCTTAGGCGCTTATCTAGAAAAAAAGTATCCAGACTTGCATCAAATACAAAGCGACAAGGCCTTGTATCAATATGTGACCGAGCTAAAAAATCAATATATGCGCAAGTCCTCGCCGCTATCTCAGGTGAGTTATGACAGTAAGTTACAAATCGTTAAGCACGCCTTGGGGTTGCACACCTATCAGTCGCGGGTGCAAGGCAATAAGCTAAAAGCCCATAACAGCATTAAGGTAGCCGCGCTGTTTAAAAGCGCACCGGCGCCATTTTTACGCATGATAGTGGTGCACGAGTTGGCGCACTTTAAGGAAAAAGAGCACGATAAGGCGTTTTATCAATTATGTTGCCACATGGAGCCTGATTATCATCAGTTAGAACTAGATACTCGTTTGTGGCTACATTGGCGTGAGCAGCCAACTACCTGAGCCACAAAATTGTGACGAGTTTGTGAACTAGGCGTATGTATTCATGATGTTCTACTAAGGTTATGTGGTATGTACGTATATCGTCTGCACCCCGACCCTCCTAGAATACGCTTGGAAGCATAACGTCAGGATAATAATTATGAAAAAACTCGTATTCTTCGCCAGTGCCCTGGCAATCACAGCATTTTCGGCTCAGGCTGATATGCCACCTCAGGCAGGCGCTTGTGTCGCTTGCCATCAAGCCACAGGCCTAGGTCTGCCCAACTTAGCACCTTCGATTGCCGGCATGCCGGCGGCCTATTTGGCCACTCAGCTTAAGCACTTTCAAACTGATGCGCGCCAAAACGCCATTATGAAACCCATGGCCATGATGTTGGATGATGCCGGGGTTAAGGCCGTCAGTGAATGGTTTGCCAGCCTGCCACTCGCACTACCCAAAAACCCGGCGTTTCGTGGTGAGAAGTCACCGGCCACCATCACAGACGTGGGCGAAAAGCTGGCGTATTTAGGCGATTGGCAGCGTGACTTACCCAGTTGTGTGTCTTGCCATGGCCCTGAAGGCGTAGGCGTGGGTGAGGCATTTCCTCACCTAGCGGGTCAGCATGCGGACTATATCGAAAGCCAGCTGCACGCTTGGCAAAACGGTACCCGCAGTGGTGATGCGAACGGCATCATGGGTGTAATGGCTAAGAAGCTAACGGCGGAAGAAATCACCGCAGTTGCCCAGTACTTTGCCAATGTGGAGGCCAAATAATGCTGAAATTAACGTATTCATCACTCTTGGTCGGTTTAGCCTTGGCCGGTGCTAGCTCGGTGTTTGCCGCACCCGCCGATACCGATAAACTGGCAGTGCAAGATCAGCTGCCCAGCCAAACGGCCACCGAGTATCCACGCCCACCGGGTTGGGATAAATTACCCCAAGGTGAATTTGGCGAGAAAGTATTACGCGGATATAAAAACTTCGTCAATACCCAGACCTTATCACCCCAATATGTAGGTAATGGTCTAAATTGCGTGAACTGCCACACGGATGCCGGCCGTAAAGAAAACTCGGCACCACTGTGGGCCGCTTACATGAGCTATCCGGTGTTTCGCGCTAAAAATAACCGCATCAACTCCTTTGAGGAGCGGCTACAAGGCTGCTTCCAGTTCTCCATGAACGGTTCACCGCCTGATTATGGTTCAGAGGCACTCATCGACTTATCTGCCTACGCCTATTGGTTGGCCCAAGGCACGCTGACTGGCAAAGACTTTGATCCTAAGGACATGGAAGTGCCCAGCGATGAGGACTTACTTAAAGGCGGCCTGCGTGAAGATTTCCCGTTCATGAAAGCCTATCTGGATAAGGGCGGCAGCAAAGAACCGGCATTACCGGGTCGCGCCTATCCAGAAACGCCTACAACTGCGCTCGCGCCCGACATTGCCCGCGGCAAAGTCGTGTTTGAGCAAGAATGCTCACTGTGCCACGGTGCAAACGGCGAAGGCCAGCAAGTGAATAACCGTTATGTGTTCCCACCACTGTGGGGGCCAGACACCTATAACTGGGGCGCGGGCATGCAGCGTGTGAACACAGCCGCCGCCTTTATTAAGCACAATATGCCGCTGGGTCAGCCAAATAAGCTTACCGATCAGCAAGCTTGGGACGTGGCCATGTATCTGGATACCCGTGACCGCCCACAAGACCCACGTAATAAGGGTAATGTGGCCGAAACGCGCAAAGAGTTTCACGGCAAAACCAGTTATTACGGCACCGAAGTAGATGGCAAAATTTTGGGCAGCGAAAGCTTCCCTAACCATCCGAACAAGCCTAAATAACGGCTAAAACCTCCATATAAAAAAGGGCCGATAGGCCCTTTTTTATTATTTATGACTCAGTGTCATTAAGCCCAGTATCATCACGCTTGGCGCTGTAGCGGCTCCCTAGCCAATGATCGCAGGTCGTAGCCGGTGGGCGCCTGATGGGCGCGCAAGCCAAATTCTGGCAGCACGGCAAAGATATGGTCGAAAATGTCCCCTTGAATGGCCTCATAATCTAACCACTTAGTGGTATTGGTAAAGGCGTAAATTTCCATCGGAATACCATTAGGCGTTTGCTCAAGTTGGCGCACCATAATAATCATGTTCTGATGAATAAAGGGGTGCTGCTTGAGCAGCGTGGTTAAATAGACGCGAAAGGTGCCAATATTGGTGAGTCGACGGCCGTTCACTAAGGATGACAAGTCGAGCTGCTGCGTTTGGTTATGCTCAGTCACTTCTTTTACTTTTTCATCTAAATACGGCGCTAATAACCGACCACGGCGTAAGCGTTCTAGATCGCTCTCCTGCAAAAAATGCACACTGCTGCTGTCAATCAGTAAGCTGCGCTTCAGGCGCCGTCCACCGGACTCACTCATGCCACGCCAGTTCTTAAAAGAATCTGAGATCAGCGCATAGGTGGGAATAGTAGTAATAGTGTTATCCCAGTTTCGCACCTTAACGGTGGTAAGACCTATATCTATTACCGCACCATCGGCGCCGTACTTGGGCATCTCTAACCAGTCGTCCACCGTTAACATATTGTTGGCGGACAATTGAATGCCTGCCACCAACCCCAAAATGGGATCTTTAAACACCAACATCAGTATCGCCGTCATGGCACCTAGGCCACTGAGTAAGATCAGCGGCGATTTGCCAATCAAGGTCGAGATCACCAGTAAGCCGATAAAAATACTGGCCACCAGTTTCAAACCTTGAAAAATGCCGCGCAGCGGAAAGTTACGCATGCTGGGCTGGTGCTGAAAAATATCCAGCAAGGCATCGAGTAAAGAAAACAGCGATAACATGCCGTACAGCAAGATCCAGATGTGCGCGACCGTCTGAATAATGGGCAACAAGTTGCCATCGGCTTCCAGCCAGATCCCCGCTTGGATATAAATAATAATGCCTTGCAACATTAAGGCGACGCGACTGAACAACTTACGCTCAAAGAAGGCTTTGCGCCAAATACGCCGATCGCCTTTGGCGCGTCCGCCCACCCAAGTGATCACCACGCGGTGTAACACAAAGTGGATAAGCCCTGAGATCAACACAATTAAAAGCAAGACGGTGCCCGTATAGAACACGTCTGAATACTGGGGAATATATTTATCTAGCACTGGCATCACCAGCTCTTCTAGATCGCTCACTTCGTCCATTATCACTCCGGTTATGGTGGATGGTGTTTAGCTCTGATTTAATCTTGATGTTTAACTTCTGGCTTCTAGCTTACGACTGACCGCTATGTCTTAGGCCCATAACGATAATCTCCGCCTTTGGCTAAGGCGCGCAAGTAGGCAGGCCTAGCTTGCAACTGATCCACATAGGCTTTTAAACGAGGGTAAGCCGCCGCCCACTTAGGGTTATACATGGCCGCTTCTAGTGGAAAGCTCATTTGAATATCTGCGGCGCTAAAATGCTCACCCAACATCCAGTCATGGCACGATAAGTGATCCGCCACAAAGTTAAGTTGGGAGTGAATTTGCTGATGCAAAAACGCCTTATCAACACCCGCTACTATTTTGCTAATGATAGGCCGTACAAAAAACGGCACAGGCGCGGCTTGTACCTTGTCGAATATCAAGCGCATTACCAGCGGTGGCATTAAGGAGCCTTCGGCATAATGCAGCCAATACACATAATCCCACCAAGCCGCGCTGTCTTTCTCCGGCAATAACTGAGCCCCGTAGCGCTGAGCCAGATAATCAATAATGGCGCCAGATTCGGCGAGTTTTAGCTCTTGGTCGACGAGCACAGGCGCCTTCCCCAATGGATGCACCTTTTTTAGGCTGGCTGGTGCCAGATCTGTGTCTATATCTCTTTGATGCTTAACAAGTTCGTAGTTTAATTCCAGCTCTTCGAGCAGCCAGATGATGCGCTGAGAGCGTGAATGATTGAGATGATGCAGCTTTATCATGGATTGAACTCCCGAGTGTACGGCAGGTAAACGCTTAACGCTGGCAAAACCATATCATAAATAGCGTGCACACGGCGGTACGCTTTACTCTGACAGTGAAAGTGAGGAGTGAGATGTAAAGCGGGAAACCAAGACCAAACCATTCTGCTGCGCAGAACCCATAGCTGATTGCTGACGGCTTAATAAAATGTTTCAAAAAGGTTACGACTTATGTCCAATAGAACAATTTGATAACAGCTTCTAGTATCCATCGAGTAAAGGACGCCATACAGATGGTCATTATCAAGGAGAAGCCTGTGTCAAACCAAGACCCCTCAAGCTATAGCGCCCAGCATAAGCCCAGCCGTGACTTTGATACGCGCGCCGCCTATCTGGAAAACGAACTCTTGATCATGAAGCCCAAACGCTGGCGCATCAACCTGCCCCTTAGAGACTATCGTTTCGAGTTTGAAGACTTGGTGCCCGCCTTGGCGGCCACCATTGGCAAGATAGTGATGGTGGCCGCAGTAGCAGCCGCCTTTGCCGGCCCACTGGGCTTATCAGACGAGTTTGTGGTGGAGAACGTCCGCTTTGAGATGCTGATTGCCGCCGTTTTATTCGTTATCTTATTTTCTGGCTTACTTAACCCCAGAGCTAACTTGGCAGGCACGCATGGCCCCATGATACCGCTGATCCCCTTAATAGTGGCATCCGGCGGCCATCCGCTGGCGCTCGGGCTCTTAGTTGGTTTCTTTGGTTTATTGCTCAGTATCAGTAAAGGCGGCAGTAAACTAATGGCGCTCACCAGTGAGGGGGTGCGCGGCGGCTTGCTGATTTATTTAGGTGCCATCGGCTTAATCAGTCAGATCTCGGCACTTAATGCTTGGGCAAAGGGCTTTGATATGGCCTATATCGCCTTCGCTGTCATTTTAAGCACCATTATTATGTATGCATTACTCGCCCGCTTAGAGATGCGCTGGTTGTCGATTCCTCTGGGCTCCGGCATCGCCTTTGTGATAGCACTCGCCTTAGGCGCACCCTTTGAGTTTGTAACCGAGCCGGGCATGCCGCACTTAAGCCCCTCTTACTGGTGGGGTGAAACGACAGGCTGGCAGCTAGGTTGGCCACAACTCCATCACTTTGTTAGCTCGGCCCCCTTTGCCGTATTAGCCGTCGCCATGTGGTCGCCGGACTTTATGGGGCATCGCGTATTCCAAGAGCTGAACTATCCGAAAAAAGCCACTAAGGTACTGATGAACGTGGATGACACCATGGGCATAGCGGCGGTGCGCCAAGCGGTAGGTAGCGTATTGGGCGGTGGTAACCTCACCTCATCTTGGGGGACTTACATGATACCGGCGGCCATCGCCAAGCGCCCTATTCCGGCCGGTGCCGTATTAACCGGCGTTATGTGTATAGTGGCAGCCATTTGGGGGTACCCCATGGACTTAGCGGTATGGGCTCCAGTATTGCGCGTAGCCTTAATCGTGGGCGTATTTATGCCCTTATTAGAAGCCGGCATGCAAATGACCCGTAGTACCAGCAGCAGTCAGTCGGCTGGCATAGTGGTATTTGCTTCCGCCTTCGTAAATCCGGTGTTTGGCTGGTCACTGACTATGCTGCTCGATAACTTAGGCTTAATCGGTGATAAAGAGCGAGGTAGAACCCTGCGCCGCACCGACCGCTGGGTAATACCGGGTATTACTTTTATTATTCTGCTTAGCATCATGGCCGCCGTTGGTATGCTGCCGGGCATACCCGGTCTTATCACCCACTAAATAAGCGGGCTAATTTAAGCTAAAAAATACCGAATCTGCCCCCGCAAGTTCGGTATTTTTGTATACAAACACAACGAACATAAAGCTATTTTTGCAACGAAATCCACGGAAGAACACGGAAAAATTAAGCTGAGATAAAATCGAAAAAGTACACAGATACTTTCGGCTTTCTTGGTAAGAGCGGAACATATCGTCCGCTACCCAGCTAGACAAAGTGCGGCATCTTGTTTTTGTAGCCGCCAATTTATTCGACAGTCCTGCGCAGCAGGATGGTTTGGTCTTACCTATAAAAATCCCTTTCAGATTTAATCTCTATTTATCTCCTCTCATTCCGTGCTTCTCGCTACAAAGAGCCGTTGCAGAAAGAATCTTTAAGCTCTTTATTTAGCTGGGCGCCTAGCGCGGGCGCTATGTTTTTCGCCTCACGGTTTACACCTCTCGCCTCACAGCAGTTAAACCGCAAACTCAGGCGCTAATCGGCTTAGGCCTAAGCCTTGGCTCTTAGTGAGCTTAATCTGCACCGGCACTCGCTCCTTAAGCGCTTCTATGTGGCTGATCACGCCTATCATTTTGCCGCTGGCATTTAAGGCATCGAGCGCATCCAGCGCCACTTCTAAGGTTTCTGAGTCTAGCGTGCCAAAGCCTTCATCCAAGAACAAAGAGTCAATACGAGTCTTGCTGCTCACCAAGTCCGACAGCGCCAGCGCCAAGGCCAAACTGACCAAGAAACTTTCGCCGCCAGATAGGGTTTGGGTATCCCGGGCCACGTCGGCCTGCCAGGTATCGATTACCGATAACTCCAGCTCGCCGCCGGCGGTGCGCGCCAATTGATAACGACCATGCAAACGCACTAGGCGCTGATTAGCCAAATGCACTAAGTGCTCCAGCGTCAGGCCTTGGGCAAAACGGCGATACTTGGCGCCATCGGCAGAGCCAATTAAATGATTCAGCTGCTCCCATAACTGCAGATTCTGCTGCTGAACCGCTATATCATCAAACACCGCCTGTTGGCGCGCTCTTCGCTCAGCATCTGTGTCGAGCCGCGTGCGCCAGCCACCAATTTGCTGTTGCTTGGCATTAAACTCGGCTTGGCTTTGTTGCAGCTGGTCTTGTAAGGCCGCTTGCGCTGCGGGATCCAGCTCACCCAATGCCAGCTTGGCTGCATCTGCCGCTTGCGTGGCCTGCTCACACAGCGTTTGCGCGCGGTGCAAGGCTTGCTCAAGCTGGCGCTGTATCTGAGTTAAACGCTCGAGCTCTGATTCACTCAAGCATGCTGCCAGCAAGGCGGCTTCGTCGCTAAAAGGGCTTTCTGCCAACTGCTGCTGCCAAGCCTCCAAGCGGCTTTGCAACTCAGCCTCAAGCTCAACCGCTTGCTGATGCAAGGTGTCAAGGCGTGCCGTTTTTTGCTGTAGTTGCTGTTGGCTAGCTTGCCACTGCTCAGTCAAATCTGTCAGCTCAGTTAATAAGCCCAGCTCGGCACTGGCATCCCTCATGTCAGCTAAGTCAGGGAGAGCAAGTAGCGACCAGCGTTGTTGCCACTGTGCTTGCTCGGTGTGCGCTTGCTGTAATTGCCCCACCAACTGTTGACGCTCAGCAATAAGCTGCTGGCCGCGCACTTGCTGGTTTTTCCAGGCTTGCCATTGCTGCTCACAATCCGCCAACCAAGCGGTCCAATCACTGGGCACTGTCCAGTTAAGCTCAGCCAGTGAAGCTGCAAGTGCCGCTTCTTGTTGAGCGACTAACGCTTGTTGCTCAGTTAATACTTGTTGCTGCTGGACTATTTGCTCACTTAAAGCGTGTAGCTCTTGGCTCTGCAAACTCTGCTGGGCTTGTAGCCGCGCGAGCGCCTGTTCGGCTTGCTGTGCTTGCTCTTGATAGCGGTACACCGCCGCTTGTTGTTGCTCCAACTGATTACATTGCATCGTAAGCGCTTGCAGTTGCAGCTGGCGTTGTTCCAGCTCAACTAGCTGGGATGCGGGCTCGAGGGCCGTCATCTGTAATGCGGTTAACAAGGTGCTTAGCTGGAGCTGCAATTCGCTAAGCTCAGCGGCCAAGATCTGTACTTGGCGCTGATTTTGTTCCACTTCGGCTTGGCGCTTAGCAAAGGCTTGGCTTAATTGCTGGCCTTGTTGCTCGCGCTCGGCACGCTCTTGCTGCTTTTCGGCCAGGCTAAGCGCGGTGGCATCATCGAGTGCCTGATACGCCGCAATGGCCGGATGGCTTTCACTGCCACATAAAGGGCAGGCTTCATCGGGTTGCAGTCTGGCTCTGTGTGCTTCCAGTGCCCGAATACGTTGTTCTTGCTCCAGTAACTTTTCTTTATCGCGGATCTGCTCTTGCAGACGTTTATATTCTGCGCGCGATTGGGTTAATTGCAGCTCCAGTTTCGTCAATTCTGGCTCTTGGAGGGCCAGCGTGTTCTGAAGATCAGCATGAGCCTGCAGCTGTTTCGCCTGCTGTATCCAAAGCTGGCGTACTTGGCTCCACTGCCCTTGCTGCTGGCTAAGGGTGTGTAGTTTTTGCCGAAGCTCAGGCAAGGATTGTCCGGCTAATAATTGCGCCAATTGCTGCTGTTGTGCATCCATGGCCAGCTTAGCTTGTGCGACTTGTTGCTCCACATCCGTCACTTGCAACTGAGCTTGCTGACGCAATTGTTCCAGCGTATCGCGCTTGGTTTGCAACTTAGCTTGGGCCGCTTGCCCGCGGGCTAAACTGGCCTGCTCGTTGGCGTTATTCTGAATTTGTTCGCGCCAGCCTGCTAAATACTCCCCCAGCCGTTCAGCGACGGGATTAGCGGCCATCTGTTGGCTTAACTGAGCCTGTTCTTCACTCAGGCGTTGCTCGGCAAGCGTCAGCTGTTGGGTCAGTTGGCCGCTCACTTGCCGTTCCTGCCAGCATAGCTGCTGGCTCTGCTCATTAAGCAGCCCTAACTCCACCTGTTCTTGGCTTAATTGACGGGCAAAGCTCTGCACCCGAGTACGGGCATCTTGCCACTGCTGCCAATAAGGCAGTAACCGATTGGCCGGCACCGCGAGCGCTAATTGCTGGCGCTCAGAGTCTTGGGCTTGCCAAGCCAGCGTTGCCGCCTGCAGCGCCTGCTTGGTTTGCGCTTGGCTTTGCTGTGCCGTTTGATAGGCGCCAATACGCTGCAGGCTAGTTTGAGTTTGCTCTAAGGCTTGATATTGCTGCGCTAACTCCAGCTCGGCGCCAGCCATGTCTGTTTGCACTTGCTGGCGCTCAGCATCATCGAGCAACTCCATGCCTTGGGCTCGGGCCTTAAGTTCATTTAAGCTGCCTTGTTGGGCACGGGTTTGCTCAAAGACTTGCCGCGAGAGTTGGGCGTAAATATCGGTGCCGGTTAGCTCTTCCAGTAATTCGGCGCGCTCGTTGGCATTAGCATGCAAGAAGGCGGCAAAGCCTCCTTGGGCCAACAACATCGACTTAGTAAAACGGCCAAAATCCAAGCCGCTTAAGGTTTCGGTGAGGCGCAGCTTGTCCTGAATTTTAGTGGTGAGAATGGTGCCATCTAACTCGGCCAGCTCGACTTTAGGTGCTTGCAGCTTGCCATCAAGTTGGTCGCGAGAGCGGCGCTGGCTCCAAAAGGCGCGATAGCCTTGGCCTTTAATTTCAAACTCCACTTCCGCTAAACAATCTGCGGTGTGACGCGTCATTAGCTGATTGCTACTGGCAGACACCGACTTCATGCGCGGCGTTTCATGATAGAGCGCCAAGCAAATGGCATCGAGCAGCGTGGTTTTACCCGCACCCGTGGGGCCGATAATGGCGAACAAGCCGCTGTCGCGAAACGGCGGCTCTCTAAAATCAATTTTCCACTCGCCTTTTAAGGAGTTAAGGTTTTTTAGCCGCAGGCTGAGGATCTTCATGCTTCTTGCTCCCGCTCACTCAATAGCGCTTGATATAAAGACTGCAATGCCTGCTCGCGTTCTGGCGCTAGCTCCTCGCCCGCTAAGCGCCGTGCAAAAACCTGCAAAGGCGAGAGCTCGCTGAGCGTGATGCGTGCGTCACTGGTTAAGCTTGCTTGCTGGGTCGATCGCTGGCGGCGCACCAGTAAAATTTCCAGCGCTAAGCCGTCGGCTAAGTGTTCGACTCTGGGTTGTAAGTCGCTGAGGTAATCATCTTCGGCCACCGTCACTTCTAGCCAGACGTTTTTTGTTTGGCCTAATGAAATTTGCTCAGCTGCCACGGCTTTCATGGCGATTGCCAGCTCCGCCAAGTTGCCTTTCACTCGCGCTAACGACTGAAAGATGGGCACCGCTAATGATGTGATCGCCCTCAAACCGCTTTCGTCCACATCAACCAATAACACTTCTTTTTGCTGGCCTACCTCGTCGAAGCTCAGCGCAATGGGCGAGCCGCAGTAGCGCATATGCTCATGGCCGCCCACTTTTTGCGGGCGGTGAATATGCCCCAGCGCCAAATAATCCAACGGCGGAAAGGCATTGGCCGGAAAGGCATCCAGAGTGCCGATATAAATTTCCCGCACCGAATCGCTGCTGCTCGCACCGACCGTCGTTAAATGCCCAGTGCCAATAATGGGCAAGCGGCGGCCATGAGTGTGATGATGGTCTTCACTAAGCCGCTCTGCCTGCTCAAATAGTTGCTGATAATGATCGGCTATGGCCTGCTGTAAGCTCTGCTGCTTATCGCTCGCACTTTGGCCAGATTCACTGCTCAGCACTTCTCGGGCGCGAATAAAAGGCACGGCACACAACACGGCCCCAGGTTCGCCGACGCTGTTATTAAGGATTAACACCTGATGCTCTATGTCCGCCAACACCCCTGGGATCACCTGCACGTTTAAACAACCGAGTAAGCTGCGTGACTCATTGAGCATGGCTACTGAGTCGTGATTGCCGCCCAAAATTATCAACTGAGCGCCGGTTCGCTGCAGTTCCACGATAAAGTCGTTATACAGCTCGCGGGCGTAGCTGGGCGGCGTGCCGGTATCAAACACATCACCGGCGACTAGCACCGCATCTACCGATTGCACTCGTACCTGCTCCACCAGCCAATGCAAAAAAGCCTTATGCTCTTCGAGGCGGGTTTTACCCATAAAATGCTGGCCTAAATGCCAATCGGAGGTGTGCAAGATACGCATAAAGACTCGGCTGCTAAGAGGTGAGGCACTATTAGACCTTCTCAGGGGGGAGCTGGCAAATCAGCTTTTAAAACAGAGCGCCAAGCACCCAGCTAATCATCTTGCATCGGTTGCAGTCCGTAGAACCGAGCGCTGCGAATTTTTAGAATGAAATGTCGAAGGCCATAGCTAACAATACGCCCGCTTTTTAAACTTACCGCTTTTGGCATACAAGGCTCCTTTATTACGCTTGGCGCCGGGCGCTCGGCGCTGTACTTTATTCCCATACGCCCTTTATATAACGGCAGACTTATTAAGCTTATTGTTTCCTAAGACTGGTTTTTTATGATTTCTTTTTCTTACGATTATTTAGCGCTGGCCGCCGCCGCTTGCTGGGCGGTGGCCAGCTTGTTTTCGGCCCATGCGGCACGCCATTTGGGCGCCTTTGCTTTTTCGCGTTGGCGGATGTTTTGCGTCAGCCTTATGCTGTGGGCCGCCACCTTATTGACCGGTGGTTGGAGCAGCCTAAGTAGCACCAGCGTCGGTATTATGGCCATGTCAGGCTTGATCGGAATTTTTATCGGCGACACCGCCCTGTTTGCCGCCATGAACCGCTTAGGGCCGAGGCGCGCCAGCGTATTATTCGCCACCCACGCCTTATTTTCGGCAGTCTTGGCGTATTTAATTTTTGGCGAAGTGATCCAAGGCTGGACCTTAGTCGGCTGCTTACTGCTAATCAGCGGCGTTATGCTGGCCATTTTCATGGGCAAGCGCGCCAACGACACCCACGCGTGGGAGCAAGATAACGGCAGCCCTTGGCCGGGTATCGCCTTAGGCCTATTAGCGGCGCTTTGTCAGTCAATTGCCACCTTGATGGTAAAGCCAATAATGATGGATATGCAGGCGCCGGTAGACCCCATATCGGCTTCGGCGGTACGCATGAGCACCGCCTTTTTCGCCCACCTATTGTTACTGTGGTGCGGTTGGAAAGTGGCTAAACCGTTGCAACGTATTAACTGGCCAATTTTTGGTATGGTGGCCTTAAATGCCTTGCTCTCTATGGGCATTGGCATGACCCTAATTTTGTTGGCTTTACGCCATGGCGAGGTAGGTATGGTGGCTATGCTCAGCTCGGTTAGCCCAGTGCTGGTATTGCCGTTATTGTGGTTATTAACCAAACGTAGCCCCGCCTTTGGTGCTTGGCTGGGGGCGGCAATTACCGTGCTGGGTACCGTTGTAATCGTGGCGCGACATTAGTCGTGTGAGGTGTGAGGTGTGAGGTGTGAGGTGTGAGGTGTGAGGTGTGAGGTGTGAGGTGTGAGGTGTGAGGTGTGAGATTAAATTATCTGCGCTACTGCTGCGCTAAATTTTTTACTCCTCACGCCTCACCATTGACTCCTCATCTATAGCTTTAAGCCTTCCACAGCCATCACGGCTTTAACGTGTGGGTCTTGCTGCATAGCCGCAAAGTGGCGTGCCACGTTCGGATAGTCAGCCAGGCCATTGGCCAGTACTTTGGTGGCCCAATAGCAGTACACGAATGCACAAGCATCAACGATACCCATTTCATCTTCTAAGAAGTAATCGCGGCTCGCTAAATGGATGTCCATGCGCTCAAACAAAGGCGCAACTTGTGCAGGCACAGCGTCTTTAATGGCTTTTTTAGCCTCGGGGCTGGTATCTGTGGTGTACTTCTCTGGATTAAAGAAAGGCGCAAACGCCCGATACACATCCGCATTAAAGAAGCTCAGCCAATAATCGCACTGGGCTTTAAACACGGGATCCTTGCCCGGCCCTAAGTGCAAGCCTTCAGGCAAACGGGATAAATAGCGCAAGATGGCACTATTTTGATAAAGCGCCCCCATTTCGGGGGTGAACAACACAGGAACTGTGCCTAAATAGTTTACCTTAGCAAACTCAGGATCCCGAGTATTCGCCTCTTCTAATTCGTAAGGTAACCCTACCCAAGCCAAGACGATATGAGCTGCCAATGAGCAAGCACCAGGTCTGTAATATAACTTCATTTAATACTCTCCTAGACAGTCCTTCAGCCCCTCAGCCAAATTATCTTATATCACACCCATACCGTTTACATATGGATACCGTTCTTCAGTTAAACTCATATGAGTATCTAACTGAGTGTAACAATATAACAGCTTAGCCCGTAGCTTATTCTGATCTGTGCCACAGACTTTTTAGATGAGGTATCTAAAATGCAGCTTAATCTCAGTTTTCTATCGCCACTAGCATTTTCTTTAACAAGGCACTCAACTGTAGCTGCTCTGCATCGCTGAGCGTGTTGGCAAGCTCGGCTTCAGCCGCTAGATGATGTGCTACCGCTTCTTCAACTACCTTAAAACCCTGCTCGGTAAGCGTGACTATCACGCCACGCTTATCGTGCTCAGCTTGCGCGCGACTAACCAGCCCACGACTTTCAAGCCGATTAATGCGATTGGTTAACGCACCAGAGGAGATAAGCACCATGCTTTGTAGCTGATGAGGCGAAAGCTGAAAGGTAGGCGGGTGTCGGCGTAGGGCGGCCAATACATCAAACTCGCCGACGTTTAACTCATAATCAGCCAAGTCTTGGAGCACGCGGCGGGTAATAAAATATTCTAAACGCACGATACGGCCAATCACTTCTGTACTACCAAATTCAAGGTCAGATCGCACCTGCTGCCATAAGCCGACTATGCGGTCTATTTGATCCAGCACTTCGTTGGGACCATGCTCCGAGTCTTGACCAAGAGAAATATTCTGCATGTCTGTACCATCCATTTTATGAGACGCTCTCCCGATATTGGCAGGCATGATTGAGCCAACAAAGCCCGATAGTAGCATAAAGAATTCTGTTCCCACCCTCTTGATCTGCCTCCTTTATATAGAAGAAAGTCCCCTATTTAAGCAAGTAAACCGACGCCATGATCGTTTAATGACCGCCATACTTGCGGTATACTCGCCAAGTTTTGTGAGACTCAATAACAAATGTTTAATAACAATAGATAAGCCAACTGGGAGAATAAAAGGTGAGCCTGTTAAAAAAACTCATGCTAGTCGGCGTTGCCGCTGCTGCTTTAAGTGGTATGGCTTACGCCGCCAATGATATGTCATCTGAAGCCGTAGCTGAGCGCACCAAGCCGGTAGGCAGCGTGTATACGGCAGCCGATCTGGAAGGTATTGTTGCCGCAGCTCCTGCAGGTGCCGACAGCGGTGAACCCGCAGCCCCACGCACCGGTGAAGCCGTTTACACCTCTAATTGCTCCGCATGCCACGGTACGGGTGCCGCTGGTGCTCCTATTAAAGGCAATGCCGAACAGTGGGCATCACACGTAGCCAAAGGCCGCGATACTCTGATTAAGCACGCACTGGAAGGCTTTAACGCCATGCCGGCTCGTGGCGCCTGTGGTAACTGCTCTGATGAAGAAATTATCAACGCCGTTGATTACATGCTGGACGCTATTTAAGCATTAAGCTGTGCGTTGAAAACGAATAAAAAAGCCGCTTAATGCGGCTTTTTTTATTTAAACATGTGGCTAACAACGACAAAATTCGACATGTTTCGGCTAAACATAACATAGACAGCGGGACTCAATAACTGAACGACAGAGCCAGACGGTTTCACTTACTCCCACAGCGCTGACTATAAATAACCGCGCTTGGCTCACATAGCGCAAATTTCATTACAGCAAGATCAGTGTTAACACATACACCACTGCCATGCCCGTGCCCCCTTGCACTAAGGTCGCCATGGTTTGTGCACGATAAGCCTGTGGCACACTCATTTTACTAAACTGAGTCACCACCCAAAAGAAGCTATCGTTGGCATGAGACACCGTCATGGCGCCCGCCCCTATGGCCATTACCGTCAGCACGCGGCCCATTTCACTGCCCAAACCAATGTCACCCAACATAGGCGCCACCAATGCGGAGGTGGTAACCAGTGCGACTGTAGAAGAGCCTTGTGCCGTCTTAAGCGCCGCCGACACAATAAACGGCATGAAAATTCCAATACCTAAGCCAGACAAGGCCATACCAAGATAACTGCCGACTTCAGTCGCTTTAATCACGGCACCAAATGCACCACCGGCACCGGTAATTAAGAGAATGGGCGCGGCAGACACTAAGCCGCTGGCAATGTGCTCGCTGAATTGTTCGATCTTTTTCTGGCCTTTAAGCAGGCCACACGACAAGAACAAACCAATGAGCAAGGCGTTCAGCGGTTGGCCTAGAAAGTTTAGCAGCTGATAAACGCTCTCTTTCCCCAAGGGAGCGGAAGGAAAGTTCGCCACTGAGCCTAAACAAATCAGCAGAATAGGCACAAAAATAGGCGCAAAGGCATTAAAGCTATTAGGCAAAGCACCATAACGCGCTTTCATCTGCTCAAATTCTTCGGCTTTTTCCACTAATTCTTCGGCACCCTCACCATCGGGCTGTTCATGCTTGAAACGATTGGCCCACAGCAAACCCGCTAACGCGGCAAACGCCGACACCAACAAGCCCACACCAATCACTAGCCCTAAGCTGGACTCCAACCCTAAGTTACCCGCCGCCGCTATTGGGCCTGGAGTAGGTGGCACAAAGGTGTGCGTCGCATACAAGCCGGTGGCGAGCGCGACGCTCATTGCCACACTAGATACGCGCATCCGATTCGCCAACGACTGCTTCAGTGAGTTTAAGATAACGTAACCCGAGTCACAAAATACCGGGATCGAGACTAAATAGCCGATGATCGACACCGTTAAGGTCGGAAATCTCGGGCCCAGTACTCGGATCACCGCCTCGGCCATGGTGATGGCCGCGCCACTTTTCTCTAAGATCACACCAATAATAGTGCCCAGTACTATGACCAAGCCTATGTAGCCTAATATGCCACCAAAACCATCACTGATGGTTTTGGCCGTATCGGCGATGGGTAAGCCACTAAGCAATGACAGTAAAAAGGCGGCTAACAGCAGCGTAAGAAAAGGGTGTAATTTGAGTTTAGCCGTCGCTAGAACAATAAAAGCGATAATGGCAATTAAGATAAACACTGTACTCATAACATAAGCTCCTGATAACAAAAGCCGTGCTGAGAGTCAGGCCGGCTTGCCAAGCGAAGATACAATAAAAACAATTCAGCATATTTTATTAAAATCACACCACCAACAAAGAATAAGCAAAACAAAGTATTGCTTAAGCCTGATATTTAAGCATTATAAACTGTAGCGTTATGTGGTTACAGAAGAACTTAAGGAAAGAGTAGCGAAGGGCTTATTTTTTATCAAACATGGCCCTTAAGTTAGCGATACTCGCTTGGCCTTTTTCCATGCGCTCGGTTTCGCTCGGTGGTTTGCGATTATGTTCCCAATCGAGATCTTGCTGCGGCAGCTCTAATAAAAAACGACTCGGCTCGGGGCGAAGTTGCTCGCCATATTGGCGACGTTCGCGACACAGGGTAAAGGTCAGCGCCTGCTGGGCCCGGGTAATACCGACATAAGTAAGACGGCGTTCCTCTTCGATATTGTCTTCATCTATGCTGCTTTGGTGGGGCAATAAGCCCTCTTCCATGCCCACCATAAACACAAAAGGAAACTCCAAGCCCTTAGACGAATGCAGCGTCATGAGTTGCACCTGCTCACCATCATCTTCGTCTTCACCGCGCTCCATCATGTCGCGCAGCGTCAAGCGGATCACCACTTCCGGCAAGGTCATGGCTTCGTCAACCTCTGAACCTTCCAGCATCTGACTGACCCACTTAAACAGCGTAGACACGTTTTTCATGCGCATCTCGGCGGCTCTGGGGCTGGGTGAACTGTCGTATAGCCATTCTTCGTAGTTAATGTCTTTGATCATATCGCGCACCGCTTCCACCGCATTACCCCGCTCGGCTTCTTCACCGCGGCGCACCAACCAATTGGTAAAGGCACGCAAAGCGACCAAGCCGCGACCATCGAGAGTTTGCTCTAGGCCCATCTCAAAGCTGGCGGCAAACAGGCTTTTACTGCGATGATTAGCGTAAGTACCCAGTTTTTCTAAGCTAGTGGGGCCAATTTCACGGCGCGGTGTATTTACCACCCGCAAGAAGGCGTTATCGTCATCGGGATTCACCAACAGACGCAGATACGCCATTATGTCTTTGATTTCACTGCGCGAGAAAAACGAGGTGCCGCCGCTGATCTTGTAGGGAATACGGTTGGTCATCAGCTGCTTTTCTAGCAAGCGCGATTGATGGTTGCCGCGATAGAGAATCGCATATTCGCCAAACTTACTGCCGTTCATAAACTTATGGCCCATGATCTCGGCCACCACACGCTCTGCTTCATGCTCTTCATTTTTGGCAAATAACACCCGCACCGGTGCCGCGTAATCCATCTCAGAAAACAGCTTTTTTTCGAATACGTGTGGGTTATTAGCAATCAAGATGTTGGCGCATTGCAAGATTTGGCCACGGGAGCGATAATTTTGCTCCAGCATGATCACTTTTAGCTGCGGATAATCGTCTTTCAGTAACACCAAGTTTTGTGGTCGCGCACCGCGCCAAGAATAAATCGATTGGTCATCATCACCCACCACGGTAAAACGCGCCCGCTCACCGGCAATCAGCTTCACCAGTTCATATTGGCTGGCATTGGTATCTTGATATTCATCCACCAACAGATAGCGAATTTTGTTTTGCCAAAACTGGCGTACTTCATCGTTAGTTTTCAGCAATAAGGTGGGCATCAGGATCAAGTCATCAAAATCCAGCGCGTTATAGGCCTTCATTTGCCGCTGATAACGCTCATAACACTGGGCAAATAACACTTGCTCTGGATCATTGGCGATCCGTGCGGCACGCGCCGGCAACACCAGATCGTTTTTCCAATTAGAAATGGTGCTGACTAAGCGACTGAGTGCATCTTTATCACCGTCTAATTCTTGATCCGTCAGATCCTTTAATAGCGCCAGCTGATCTTGATCGTCAAACAACGTAAAACCGGCCTTTAAGTTCAGCGTCTTATGCTCACGGCGAATGATATCTAGACCCAGACTATGAAACGTGGACACCATCAAGCCGCGCGCTTCAGATTTGCTTAAGGTTTGCAGCACCCGCTCTTTCATCTCGCGGGCGGCTTTGTTAGTAAAAGTCACAGCGGCGATATTTCGCGCTTTATAGTCACATTTACGCACCAGATAGGCGATTTTATTGGTGATCACCCGCGTCTTGCCACTGCCGGCGCCCGCCAGCACTAGGCAAGGACCACCAATAAAGTGCACGGCTTCGTCTTGGGCTGGATTTAATTTCATAAGGGCATTCCGACAGTGAAACAGGAGCGCTATTCTAACGGCTAGCGGGCAGAGGGGAAAGGCGTAAGCCCTTCGGGCAGCTTTAAACGGTAAGCTAAGAGAAACACCTAAAGCCACTTCGCCACGGAATCCACAGAAGAACACGGAAAAATAAAGATGGGATAAGATCGACAAGTGACAATAATTTTATTGGTAAGAGCTCGACCTCTGATGGGCGTTTGTTTGGCCCTTACCATTAATCATCACTCTCAGATTTGATCACTATTTTTCCGTGGGTTCCGCGGGTTCCGTTGCGAAAGAGGAGTTGATTTGGCTTATCTCGTCCTCTTTACCCTTTACTCTTCTCTCTTAACCGCCCATGATCTTGCCAGTGCTTATTTACCTGAACTTATGATGGCCCTCGATATACAGACTCTTAGACTCGACTTCCCTATTCTGGCTCACACCGTTAATGGCCAGCCCTTGGTGTATCTAGATAACGCCGCCACCACCCAAAAGCCACGAGCTGTGTTGGAAGCGCTTGAGTATTATTACCAGAGCCAAAATGCCAACGTGCACAGAGCCGCTCACGCCTTAAGTGGCCAAGCGACTCAGGCTTTTGAAGGCGCACGCGCTAAGGTCGCGACCTTTATTAATGCCCCAGATAATGCCCAAGTGATTTGGACGCGCGGCACCACTGAGGCCATTAATCTAGTGGCCTACAGCTTTGGCATGCACAGTCTTAAAGCGGGCGATGAGATCTTGCTGTCCACCATGGAGCATCACGCCAATATAGTGCCGTGGCAGCAAGTGGCAGCGGCCACCGGCGCCATCATTAAGGTGATTCCATTAACTGAAGATGCCGAGCTGGATATGGAGGCGGTGACCAGCTTGTTCTCAACGCGCACTAAGCTGCTGGCGGTCAGTCATATCTCTAATGCGCTAGGCATCATTAATCCCATTAAACAATTGATTACCATGGCCAAGGCAGTGGGTGCGGTGACGCTGATTGATGGCGCACAAGCGGTGGGTCATTTCCCCATAGATGTGCAAGCGCTAGATTGTGACTTTTATGTGTTCTCGGGCCACAAGATGTTTGGCCCCACCGGCATTGGCGTGCTCTATGGAAAACGGGAATTATTGGAGGCCATGCCACCTTGGCAAACCGGTGGCGAGATGATTAAAAATGTGAGCTTCGCGCGCACCACTTTTGGCGAGCTGCCTTTCAAGTTTGAAGCGGGTACGCCTAATATTGCCGGCGCCATTGGTTTGGCTGCAGCCGTGGATTATTTATCGGGTTTGGATCGCGCAGCCTTAGTGGTACATGAACAAGCCTTAATGGATCAGCTGCTGGCTGGCCTAAACGCCATGCCAGACGTGCGTATTATTGGTCGCCCGCAAGCCGGTGCCGTGTCGTTTGTGATTGATGATGCGCACCCACAAGACTTGGCCACCCTACTCGATATGCAAGGCATAGCGGTGCGCACCGGCCACCATTGCGCCATGCCTTTAATGCAGGCGTTGGACTTGTCACAAGGCACCATTCGCGCATCCATCGCTTTTTATAATAGCGCAGACGACATTGCCGCCTTGTTGGCGGGTCTTGATAAAGCTCGGGAATTTTTCTAATGCAGCCATTCGGAAACACCATTACCGACACCGAAGTTCGCAACCTATTTGCCGCCGCTCATGGCTGGGAAGCCCGCTATAGAGAACTGATCAAATTAGCCAAGCAGTTACCGGCATTAGATGATGCAGATAAGATAGAAGCAAACGCCATTCACGGTTGTGAAAGCCAAGCTTGGCTGGTGAGCGAGCAAAATACTAATGGATTGTGGCAGCTACACTGCGACTCAGATGCGCGTATCGTTAAAGGCTTGATGGCGGTGGTGCTAGCGGCGCTGAACAATAAAACCGCCGCGCACATTCAAGCCTTCGACATGGAAGCCTACTTCGCCGAACTGCAGCTATTAAGCCACCTAAGCCCATCGCGGGGGAACGGCCTGCGGGCAGTGGTCGCGGCTATAAAACAAAGCTGCCAGTAAAAACCGTGAGGAGTAAGGCGAAAGGCGTGAGGAGTAACACCCGTATCTTTAGATTCGGTGTTTTCCGCCTCACCCCTCACTATTTACGCTTCACGATCACTTTTCAAAGCTAACTTAGCCAATATTCGGCTCACCATAAAAAAACCAAAAGTGGCGGTAATGTGGGTGATGGCACCAAAGCCCGAGGCACAGTCCATTTTCATGGTGCCGTCTAGCTCAGGTTTGGCATTGCAGATGCCGCCATTGCCGTCTGGATATTTGGGCTGTTCGGTAGAGAACACGCAGTCTACGCCAAATTTGCGCTGAGGGTTTTTACTAAAATTGTGAAAACGACGCAGCTCGTTGCGCACCTTGGCCGCCAAGGGATCCTGAATCGTTTTACTGAGATCTCGGATCTGGATCTGACTGGGATCCGTTTGCCCGCCAGCACCACCGGCGGTGATCACCGGGATCTTGTTGCGCTTACAAAAGGCGATCAAAGCCACCTTAGCTTTTACTGAGTCGATCGCATCCAGCACATAATCAAAATCGCGCAGCAAATAGTCCGCCTGATTTTCGCTACTGATAAAATCATCGATGACGGTGACTTTGCAGTCAGGATTGATCAAGGCAATGCGCTCCGCCATAGCCTGCGTTTTTTCTTGGCCAATCTGATTGGTGAGTGCATGAATTTGCCGATTGGTATTGGTGATACAGATGTCATCCATATCCAACAGCGTGATGGCACCTATGCCCGAGCGCGCCAGCGCCTCTGCCGCCCAAGAGCCCACGCCACCTATGCCGATCACACACACGTTTGCTTGTGAAAAGGTTGCCAATGCATGAGTGCCGTACAGTCGGGCAATACCACCAAAACGCTGATCAAAACTCATATTCACTCCCACTAAATGTGCGGCCAGTATATCAAGCTCCGTTGAGGTTGGGGAATACAGCGGTGCAAAGAGGTAGCTGGATTGCCTACGCCAACGCGCTAACCCACATCCATGTGACGCTCGGCAAATGCCGTTGAGCGCCATGGACAGCGCGAGTGTCAACATTGCAGGAGCCTTTGTTGACCATGGCATTTAACGGTTGGCTACGACAATTCCTACCTCCTCTTTCAACGATATAGAGCCGCCTGCTGATGACATCAACAGACAGTATCTCCAGCAGAACACTAAAATACTAACGAAGAGGCTGCTGAGATAACCGCAGCCGACCATCACATAACATGGACGTTAGGTGCTGAGCGTCGCAAGGATGCAGCTTAGCGAGTCGGCGGTGGTTGTTCAGCAGCCTCTATATGCTAATCGGTGACACTCTGAATTACCGTTAAAACTCAGGATCAAAAAAGGGAGCCTAAGCTCCCTTTTCATATCGCGCTAGTTAAAGCGCCTATTCAACTTTACGACTAACCACCAACGGCGATGTTTTGCATGTCGGTCATGTAAGAACGCAGGGTCTTACCGATAATCTCAACGGGGTGATTACGAATCGCTTCGTTCACGTCAATCAAGCGACGGTTGTCTACTGAGTTAGTCTCAACTTCGAAGCCCTTACCAATTACGTTGGTACTTACCTTAGGCATGAACTTCTCACGCAACAAAGGCACGGCGGCGTTAGCGAACAAGTAGTTACCGTATTCTGCCGTGTCAGAGATAACCACGTTCATTTCGTACAAACGCTTACGAGCAACTGTGTTGGCAATCAGTGGCAGCTCATGCAGAGACTCATAGTAAGCAGACTCATCGATGATGCCTGATGCGGTCATGGCTTCAAACGCCAACTCAACGCCGGCTTTCACCATGGCTACCAATAGGATGCCGTGGTCGAAGTATTCTTGCTCGCCGATCGCAACGTCAGTCGCTGGATACTGCTCGAAGCTAGTGTCGGCAGTCTGTTCACGCCAAGTCAGCAGGTCTTTGTCGTCATTGGCCCAATCAGCCATCATGCCGGCAGAGAAATTGCCTTGGATGATGTCATCCATGTGCTTGTTAAACAATGGGCGCATCAGCTCTTTCAGCTCTTCAGCCAAGTCGAACGCTTTGATTTTGGCAGGGTTAGACAAACGGTCCATCATGTTGGTGATGCCGCCTTGCTTCAGCGCTTCGGTGATGGTTTCCCAACCGAACTGGATCAGCTTGCCTGCATAACCGGCATCGATACCGTCGGCCAGCATTTTTTCGTGGGCTAAAATAGCGCCAGCTTGCAACATGCCACACAGAATGGTTTGCTCGCCCATTAAGTCAGACTTAACTTCGGCTACGAAAGAAGATTCTAAAACGCCGGCACGGTCGCCGCCAGTGGCAGATGCCCAGGCTTTAGCAACGGCCAAACCTTCGCCTTTAGCGTCGTTTTCTGGGTGTACGGCAATCAGAGTTGGTACGCCGAAACCACGCTTATATTCTTCACGTACTTCAGTACCTGGGCACTTAGGAGCAACCATGACCACGGTAATGTCTTTACGGATCTGCATGCCTTCTTCAACGATGTTGAAGCCATGAGAGTAACCCAAAGTTGCGCCTTCTTTCATTAACGGCATAACGGCGTTAACGGCAGAGGTGTGCTGTTTGTCAGGAGTCAGGTTCATGACTAAGTCAGCTGTTGGGATCAGTTCTTGGTAAGTACCAACTTTGAAGCCGTTCTCGGTCGCTTGCTTGTAAGACTGGCGCTTCTCGGCGATAGCTTCGTCACGCAGTGCATAAGCAACATCAAGGCCAGAGTCACGCATGTTCAAGCCTTGGTTCAGGCCTTGTGCGCCACAACCGACGATAACTACTTTTTTACCTTTCAGGAAGTTACAACCATCGGCAAATTCGTTGCGCTTCATGAAGCGGCACTTGCCCAACTGCGCAAGCTGCTCGCGCAGAGTCAAAGTATTAAAATAATTATTAGCCATTGAATAAACTTCCTATTAATTCATGAAGAGAAATTTTTGCACCGCTGCAAACTAGGCTGCGATGTCGACAGAGCTACTATACCTCAGACACATCATTGCTTAAAATGATATATTCGAAACAGAGTGTTGCGATTTATGCAACACTATTAAGAACTCTAGGATCAAGACCTTTTCGCAACGAAATCCACAAAAGAACACGAAAAAATTAAGCTGAAATAAAAGCAAAGATTGAAGATGAGAGTCGTGCTTTAGGTCTATCCATTAAATATTTTTTAGATTTGATCTCTATCTTTTCGTGGGTTTTGTGGATTTCGTTACAAATGTTTTGTTGTTTAGTCTCGTATCGCCTAAGGAAAACGCCGTGGATTTTCGTCATCTCGAATTATTTGTGCACTTAAGCCAGAGTTTACACTTTGGCCACACCGCCGATGCGATGGCAGTGAGCCCGTCTACGCTCAGCCGTGCCATTCAACGCCTCGAACAAGACATCGGCTGCGAGCTGTTTATCCGCGATAACCGCACCGTGTCGCTCACCCCTGCGGGTAACCGTTTGCAGCAATTTGCTATGGGTTGGCTCAGCGACTGGCAGCATCTAAAGCAAGAGCTAAAAAATGGTGACGACAGCCTACAAGGCCGGTTACGCGTTTATTGCTCGGTGACCGCCAGCTATTTCTTATTGCCCAGTATTTTAGAGCGCTTTCGCAGCCGTTATCCGCGCCTTGAAATTCGTCTAGAAACCGGTGACCCAGCCTTGGCCATCGATAAAATTCTCGACGATGAAAGCGAGCTGGCCATAGCCGCTCGCCCCGATGCGCTGCCCGCTAAGGTGCATTTTATTAATTTACAAACCGTGCCCATGGTGTTTATCGCGCCGACCACGGCCGGCCCCGTCAGCGAGCTATTAGAACAAAAGCCGCTGGACTGGCAGCGCTTGCCGGTGATCTTATCCGAGCAAGGTGTAGCCAGAAAGCGCGCTAATCAATGGTTTAAGAGTAAAGGCATCAGCCCTAATATTTATGCTGAAGTGGCAGGCAACGAGGCCATTATCGGTATGGTGGCGTTAGGTTTTGGTATAGGTGTGGTGCCGCGTGTGGTTATCGATCACAGCCCTATGGGCGACAAGGTGCGGGTGCTATCTGCCACGCCGGCGTTAAAATCCATTGAAGTGGGGGTGTGTTTATTGAAGAAACGTCTCGATGACCCACTGATCCAAGCCTTCCAACAAACGGCGTTAGAGCCGGTTTAAAGGTAGCTGGAAGCGATAAGCTAGAAGCGGTCAGTTAAAACTAAACATCAAACCTACAGACTCGGTCTTTCTTCAAGCTCTCAGCTTCGAGCTTATAGCTGCCCGAAAGGCTGACGCCGCAGATGAATTAAGGCTAAAATGCGCTATAGCCTAAGGAGATCATCATGTTAGACCCTAAAAAATTAGAAGACATAGCTCGCCAGATCCAAAATAGCCTACCCAGCGGCATCAAAAATATGGGCGAAGAAGCAGAAAAACGCATTCGTGCCGTGCTGCAAGCCCAATTGGGCAAGCTGGATATGGTGACCCGCGAAGAGTTTGATGTGCAAACCAAGGTGTTGCTGCGTACACGTGAAAAGCTCAATGACATGGAAGCTAAGCTTGCACTGCTCGAGCAGAAATTAACGGCTGGTCAAGTAGTCGATGCTAAACAGCAAGACTGAACAAGCGTTAGCCCAGCAAGTGAGAGCGGCATGTTTGTCAGCCGTATGCTAAAAACACATAAGCCAGTAGCGAATCAATCGCTACTGGCTTATTTTTTTGTGCGCGCTTTAGCGCTATTTAAGTTAAGTCTTAAATAAATTCGAAAGCATCGCCAAATAACTGCTCGCTGATCACGCCTTTTTCTTTAAAGGCTTCACGCGCCACACCGGCCATTTCAAAGCGCCCAGCTATATACACGTCGTAGTCGTGCAAACTTAAGAAGTCTTCCATGATAGCTTCGTGCACTAAACCGGTACGACCGTGCCACTGCTCTTCCTCGTTTTGGATCACGGGAATATAGGTAAGCTGTGGGTGTTCAGCCGCCCAAGCTTTCATTTCTTGATCCGCATACAAATGCTGAGCAAAACGCACACCCCAATATAAAAATACCGGTTGGCGCAGGCCGTCGGCGATCATCTGCTGCAAGATAGAGCGGGTATAAGAAAAGCCAGTGCCCCCCGCCATCAAGATCACAGGATGATGGGAGTCGGCGCGTAAATGCGCCTTACCCGCGGGCAACTGCACATCAATCTGCCCTTGGTCTTGCATGCGCTTGAGCACTTGCATGGCATAGGTATTATCGGTTGTGGCACCTATGTGCATTTCCAACAGACCTTCGTCACTCATGGTATTGGCTATCGAAAACGGACGTTTATCATCTTCGGCCATCACCACCAATAGATATTGACCAGCCAGAAAATCCACCGGTATTTCTGGCTTTAAGCGTACATACCACAGGGTATCGGCCATCTCTTCTAGGGCTTCTACACTACATGTTACTTTCTGCATGACTATCCTTTGAGTTTATTCTGTTTGACGCGCTATTTGGCGATCTGTTTAACACTCGACTTGACGATCTATTTAGCGCTCTATTTGATAGGGGAATCGAAGATCCCCAGCTCGTCCCATAAGCTGTCTACCTTTTGTTTCACTTGTGCTGGCATCTCTATCGGCACGCCCCATTCACGGTCGGTTTCACCCGGCCATTTATTGGTGGCGTCCATCCCCATTTTTGAGCCAAGGCCAGACACCGGCGAAGCAAAGTCTAAATAATCGATGGGCGTATGTTCAATGAGCGTCGTATCGCGGGCCGGATCCATGCGCGTGGTAATGGCCCAGATCACATCGTTCCAATTTCTGGCATTAATGTCATCGTCACAGACGATCACGAACTTAGTGTACATAAATTGACGTAAATACGACCAAACGCCGAGCATGACACTTTTGGCATGACCCGGATAGCGCTTTTTAATGGTCACCACCGCCATCCGATAAGAGCAGCCTTCGGGCGGCAAGTAGAAGTCCACAATTTCTGGGAACTGTTTTTGTAAGATAGGCACAAACACTTCATTGAGCGCCACGCCTAAAATCGCCGGCTCATCCGGTGGCCGACCGGTATAAGTTGAATGGTAAATCGCATCATGACGACGGGTGATCCGCTCCACTGTGAATACCGGAAACTCGTCCACTTCGTTGTAATAACCCGTGTGATCGCCGTACGGCCCTTCGGGCGCCATCTCATTCGGATAAATAAAGCCTTCCAAGACAATTTCGGCGCTGGCGGGTACTTCTAAATCACTGCCGATACACTTCACCACTTCGGTACGGCTGCCACGCAATAGCCCGGCAAAGGCGTATTCAGATAAGGTGTCGGGCACAGGCGTCACGGCGCCCAAGATAGTGGCAGGATCCGCACCTAAGGCCACCGCAACGGGATAAGGCTGGCCGGGATTGGCTTCTTGCCATTCTTTAAAGTCCAGCGCGCCGCCACGGTGGCTGAGCCAGCGCATGACCAGCTTATTTTTGCCGAGTAACTGCTGGCGATAAATACCGAGATTTTGCCGTTTCTTATAAGGCCCTCGAGTGATGGTTAAACCCCAAGTAACCAGCGGCGCCACATCTCCAGGCCAGCAATGCTGAATCGGCAATTGGGTAAGATCCACTTGCTCGCCCTCCAAGACAACTTCTTGGCAGGGGGCTTTCTTCAGCCGTTTGGTCGGCATATTGAGCACTTGCTTAAAGATGGGCAGTTTTTCCATCAGCTCTTTCAAGCCTTTAGGTGGCTCTGGCTCTTTTAAATACGACAGCCAGCGGCCTACTTCACGCAAGGCTCCCACATCTGCTTGGCCCATGCCCATGGCCACCCGTTTGGGAGTGCCAAACAAGTTGCCTAACACCGGCATATCGAAGCCTTTGGGATTTTCAAACAACAGCGCCGGACCGCCCGCCTTGAGCGTGCGATCACAAATTTCGGTCATTTCTAGATAGGGATCGATTTCATGCTTGATACGCTTGAGTTCGCCCTGAGCTTCGAGTTGCGTAATAAAGTCGCGCAAGTCCTTATATTTCATAGGTTTATTCCAAGTGCATCGACAAAGGCTAACGATTATAGCCTGTTAGCTTTGCCTTGTAATGGCCAATAAAAAAAGTCATGGGCAATAAAAAACCGCGGACCAGCCGCGGTTTTGTTGAGCATCAAACGCTTATTTTTGCTGGCGTTTCATGGCATCAAAGAATTCATCGTTGGTCTTGGTCATGGCCAACTTGTCGATCAAGAACTCGACCGCATCACTCTCACCCATAGGGTGGACAATTTTGCGCAAGATCCACATCTTTTGCAGTTCATCCGGCGTGGTCAGCAATTCTTCGCGGCGAGTACCAGAGCGAGTAATGTCGATAGCAGGATAGACGCGCTTCTCGGCAATTTTGCGCGACAAGTGCAGCTCCATGTTACCTGTACCTTTAAACTCTTCGTAGATAACATCATCCATCTTAGAGCCGGTTTCGACCAGCGCGGTGGCGATGATAGTCAGGCTGCCGCCCTCTTCTACATTACGAGCCGCACCAAAGAAACGCTTAGGACGGTGCAAGGCGTTGGCGTCCAAACCACCGGTCAATACCTTGCCAGAAGAAGGGATAACGGTGTTATAAGCGCGGGCAAGTCGTGTGATGGAGTCGAGTAAGATCACCACGTCTTTCTTGTGTTCAACCAGACGCTTGGCTTTTTCAATTACCATATCAGCCACTTGCACATGACGCTGTGCCGGTTCATCGAAGGTAGAAGCAATCACTTCACCTTTCACCATGCGTTGCATTTCGGTCACTTCTTCCGGACGTTCGTCGATCAATAATACGATCAACACACATTCTGGATGGTTGTAAGCGATGCTTTGCGCGATGTTTTGCAACAGCATAGTTTTACCGGCTTTTGGCGGTGCCACTATTAAACCACGCTGACCTTTACCGATTGGCGAGGCCAAGTCGAGTACGCGCGCCGTAATATCTTCGGTTGAGCCATTGCCGCGTTCCATTCTCATGCGCTCGTTGGCATGTAATGGCGTTAAGTTCTCAAACAAAATCTTATTACGGGCGTTTTCGGGGCGGTCGTAGTTAACTTCGTTAATTTTAAGCAACGCAAAATAACGCTCACCTTCTTTAGGTGGTCGTATTTTACCGGCTATGGTGTCGCCGGTGCGCAAGTTGAAACGACGGATCTGACTGGGAGAGACATAGATATCGTCGGGTCCAGCCAAATAGGAAGAGTCGGCACTGCGTAGAAAGCCGAAGCCATCTTGCAAGATTTCCAACACGCCATCGCCAAAAATATCCGCGCCGCCTTTGGCATGTGCCTTCAGGATTGCAAATATAATGTCTTGCTTACGTAAACGGGCTAGGTTTTCCAAGCCCATGGTCTCGCCAAGCTTCACTAGCTCAGAGACGGGGGTATTCTTGAGTTCAGTCAGATTCATAGTGGTGGGTTTCTATCAACCAGGATATGTAAAATAGTAAGGAAAAAGTCTGCTGGGATGAGACTTAAAAATGCAGGGCCGTTATAAGCTGGCACAAATGTAGGTTAGCAAACGATCAGTAAATTAACACTAAAAAGGCCGACAGTCTATAAAAACAACAAGGGATGCTTTGCGCATCCCTTGTTCAATCTCGCTATTACAGGTTAGCGTCTAGGAACTCTTTTAACTGAGACTTAGACAGCGCGCCTACTTTAGTCGCGGCTACTTCGCCGTTTTTAAACAACAGCAAGGTAGGAATACCGCGAATACCAAACTTAGGTGGGGTATCGGCGTTTTGGTCGATATTCAATTTACCGATAGTTATCTTGCCTTCGTACTCTTCGGCCACTTCAGCCAAAATTGGGGCAATCATTTTACAAGGACCACACCATTCAGCCCAAAAATCGACTAATACGGGACCACTAGCTTTAAGCACGTCCGCTTCGAAGCTGGCATCGGTCAGCTGCACAATTTTGTCACTCATCTCCAACTCCAGTCAGTTTTTTTATCACTCAACAGCAAATGTCGAGACAATGTAGAATTTAGTTGGTCTATTCCAAACGATCCTGTTTATTATTGCAAGCCTAACCTGATATTCTGAACGTTATGAGCAAAACACACTTAACTGACGTAAAATTTGCCCAATTAGGTCTACAACATCAAGTTGTCGCCGGACTGGACGCAAAAGGATTTCACAACTGCACGCCAATACAGGCGTTGTCGTTACCCCATTTAATTGCAGGCAAGGATATAGCAGGGCAAGCCCAAACCGGTACCGGCAAAACCATCGCCTTTCTCGCCGCCACCTTTAATCATCTCTTAACCACGCCCATTCCAGAACATCGCCAGCTTAATCAGCCCAGAGCCATTATTATGGCACCGACCCGAGAGCTTGCGGTACAAATCCATAATGATGCGGACACCCTCAGTGCCAATACGGGTCTCAAGTTGGGCCTAGCTTATGGCGGTGAAGGGTATGAAGAACAAACTGCCGTGTTTAACGCCGGTGTGGATATTTTAATCGGCACTACCGGTCGCATTATCGACTTCTTAAAAAAACAAGTGATCGACATGGGCGCCATTCAAGTAGTGGTGCTCGACGAAGCGGATCGCATGTTTGATCTGGGCTTTATCAAAGATATTCGCTTTTTATTCCGTCGCATGCCGCCGGCGAACCAGCGGATAAATATGCTGTTTTCGGCCACGCTTTCGCTACGAGTGCAAGAGCTGGCCTACGAACACATGAACAGTCCAGAGCAAGTCACTATTGAGCCTGAGCGTAAAACGGGCATCCGTATCAAAGAAGAGCTGTTTTATCCGGCCCAAGAAGACAAGCTGTTATTACTGTTGACCTTGATGGAAAGCGAATGGCCCGAGAAGGCTATCGTGTTTGCTAATACCAAGCACAGCTGTGAAAAAGTTCATGGCTGGCTGGAAGCCGACGGTCATAGAGTTGGCCTGCTCACCGGCGATGTTCCCCAGCGTAAACGCATGACCATTTTGGAAGACTTTACTAGTGGCGCACTGGATATTTTAGTGGCCACGGATGTGGCAGCACGCGGGCTACATATTCCGGATGTGAGCCATGTTTTTAACTACGACTTGCCTGATGATGCAGAAGACTATGTGCATCGCATTGGCCGTACCGGTCGTGCCGGCGCCAGTGGTTGTTCGATTAGTTTTGCCTGTGAAGAATATGTATTTAATTTACCGGCGATAGAAACCTATATCGAGCACCCAATCCCGGTAACGGATTACGATAAAGCCGCCTTGCTCGATGATGTGACGCCACCATTGCGTATTCATCATCATAGAGCTAGCTCTAATCGCAAACCTAATGACGGTCAACGCCGCCCCAGCGCGCCACACCGTCGTCGTAGCTAACCAGGAGTAATGGTGTGAGCACTGGTGTGACTAATGGTGTGAAAAATAGCGCCCTGTACGCCGCCATCGACTTAGGCTCAAACAGCTTTCATATGTTGGTGGTGCATGAGGTAGCAGGAGCCAGCCGTACGCTTGCTAAAATTAAGCGCAAGGTACGCTTGGCCGCCGGCCTTCAAGCAGACGGCAGTCTTGATCAGGCTGCCATGCAAAGAGGTTGGGATTGTTTGCAGCTGTTCGCCGAGCAGCTGCAAGATATTCCCGCAGAGCATATTCGTATCGTCGGCACCGCCACTTTGCGTATCGCAAGCAATATCAACGCTTTTTTAGAAACTGCCCAAGCCATTTTGGGCCATCCCATTCGCGTGATTTCCGGCGAAGAAGAAGCGGCGCTGATTTATGAAGGTGTGGCTTGGACTTCCTCGGGCACAGGCCGACGCTTGGCCATCGATATCGGCGGCGCCAGTACCGAGCTGGTCATTGGCGAAGGCACCTCGGCGCTGCTGCTGAACAGCTTAAACATGGGCTGCGTCACTTGGCTGAAACGCTACTTTGCCGATGGTTTGTTATCAGAAAGCAATTTTGCACAGGCCATAGCGGCCGCACGCCACGTGCTAACCCCCGTGGCCGGTGCTTATCTTAAACTAGGCTGGCAAGGCTGTATCGGCGCCTCAGGCACCATACAAGCCATTCAAGAAATTATGGTCAGCCAAGGTGAAGACGAACGCATTACCTTGGCCAAGCTACAGGTGCTAAAGCAGCAAGCCATCGCCTGCCAGCAATTAGATAAGCTGAGCCTATCCGGATTACACGCCGACCGCGCCAGCGTGTTTCCTTCAGGCCTCGCTATTTTAATTGCCTTGTTCGATATGCTGGCCATAGATGACATGGTGTTGGCCGGTGGCGCGCTACGCGAAGGACTGATGTACGGCATGTTAGGCCAAGGCCAAGACTGCGATGCCCGTGAGCGCAGCGCCAATAGTGTGATCAGCCGCTATCAGCTCGATCGCACCCAAGCCGAACGTGTGCGCAACACGGCGCTCAATGCCTTGAACCAGTTAGCCGCACAAGCTACCGAACAAGAGTTAGAGCTAGACGACTCGGCCAGCGCCATGTTGGGCTGGGCGGCGCTCTTGTATGAGCTGGGTTTGTGTATCGAATATAAGCGAGCACCAGAACATGGGGCTTATATTATCAGTCACATCGACTTGCCCGGTTTTACCGGTGCGCAAAAGCAGTTGTTGGCTGCGCTACTGCTTAATCAGCGCGATGACTTTCAATTTGATGCACTCGAACAGCAAAGTGCCATCAGTACCGAGCAGGCCGTGTTACTGGCTCGTTTGTTACGCATCAGCATTATTCTTTGCCTGCGCCGCACTCGCGGTACTGTGCCGGAGTTTCAGATCCGTGCGCAAGGCTCACAGCTCACGCTGACACTACCGACTAACTGGAGCCAAACGCACCATCTGCGTGCCAGTGAACTACAGCAAGAAGCACAACGCCAAACCGAGTTGGGTTGGCCCTTGGTTATAAAACACCGTGAAGAGTAAGAGGTAAAGTGTGAGGGGCCAAAGAAAAACAAGAGCTTAAGACTTTCTCGCCACGGAATACACGGAAGAACACGGACAAAACACTAGGGAACAAGACGGTTCTATTGGATAGACCTTACAAAAAGTATCTGTCTCGCTCTTGTTCTTTTGCTCTACTTCCGTGGCAAAAATGGTTTTGTGTTGAAAAAAGGCGCCTTGCGGCGCCTTCTTTATTTCTACTCTTTATCAGCATATTTGGCTAATTGCTCTTCTTTCAGCCAAGTAGCCACGCGTTTGGCGAAGTAAGTGAGAATGCCATCAGCACCGGCGCGCTTAAAGCACATCAAGGACTCCAACACGGTTTCACGCTCTTTCAACCAGCCGTTTTGAATGGCGGCCATGTGCATGGCGTATTCACCGCTTACCTGATAGGCGAAAGTCGGCACCCCAAACTGATCTTTCACGCGGCGCACCACATCCAGATAAGGCATGCCCGGCTTCACCATAACGCTGTCGGCACCCTCTTCAATATCGAAGGCCACTTCTTGTAGCGCTTCGTCGCTATTGGCCGGATCCATCTGATAAGTCGATTTGTTGGCACCTTTCAAGTTGGCGGCCGAGCCGACTGCATCTCTAAAAGGACCGTAATAGTTAGAGGCATATTTGGCGGAATACGCCATGATCTGGGTGTTAATAAAACCGGCGGCTTCGAGTGCTTGACGAATAGCACCGATACGGCCATCCATCATGTCAGAGGGCGCCACTATATCGGCACCGGCCTCGGCTTGGCTCAGCGCCTGCTTCACCAGCACCTCAGTGGTGATATCGTTTAGCACATAAGCGTTATCATCCAAGATGCCGTCTTGACCGTGCACGGTAAACGGATCCAGCGCCACATCTGTCATTACGCCAAGCTCGGGATAAGCGGCTTTTAACGCCCGAACTGCTTCTTGAGCCAAGCCTTGGGGGTTGTAGGCTTCTTCTGCCATTAAGCTTTTCTGGCTGGCATCCACCACCGGAAATAAGGCAATTAAAGGCACGCCTAACTTCACCAACTCTCCGGCTTCCACTAACAGTAAGTCAATCGATAAGCGGTCTATGCCCGGCATAGAGGTTACGGCTTCGCGACGGCCCACACCCGGCAAGACAAACATCGGATAAATAAGATCGTCTACCGTAAGCGTATTTTCGCGCACTAAGCGACGGCTAAAATTTTGATTACGAGTGCGGCGTAAACGACGAGATTGAAAATTACCAAATATCTGTTGAGTCATGACTGCTCCAAGCAAAGAACTAAATACGGAAAAAGGCACGACTGGTCGCCGAGGTATCGGCAATCAGCTGGTCGGGATTTTCGCCCCGACAGGCGGCAATACGGTGTGCGATGTGGCCTAAGTAAGCGGGTTCATTACGCCGACTTTTAGGCTTCACCGCTAAATCACGCGGTAACAGATAAGGGCTGTCTGTTTCTATCATTAAACGATTGGCAGGGATTAGCGACACCAGCTGCTGCAGACTTTGGCCTCGGCGCTCATCGCAAACCCAGCCGGTGATGCCGATATGTAAGTCAAGGTCGAGGCAATCTTTCAGCTCATCTTGGCTGCCGGTAAAGCAATGCAATACGGCCGCCGGCAATTTATTGCGCCACGGCGTTAATATGTCCATAAAGCGCTGATGGGCATCGCGACAGTGCATAAACACCGGCAGTTGCAGCTCGGCAGCCAAGGCCAGTTGCGCCTCAAACACGGCTTCTTGCTGGGGGCGCGGCGAAAAGTCGCGATTAAAATCCAGCCCACATTCACCCACAGCCACCACTTCTGGGCGCAGCGCCAAGGTACGCAATGCGCTTAGGCTGTGCTCATCGAAGCTTTTGGCTTCGTGAGGGTGAATGCCGGCGGTGGCATAGCAAAAGTTCGGCTGGCTGGCTGCATAGTCGGCGGCAATCTGGCTGGCGGTGAGGTTAGTGCCGGTCAAGATCAAGGCAGATACATCTGCAGCCTTGGCGCGTGCTATCACCTCATTTCGGTCGGCATCAAATTGCCGGTCGGTGAGGTTAACACCTATATCTATCATGAAGCCGAGTCCTGCTCTTGTTCTGCGTCGGTATCTTTTCGTACATAGAAACGCGCGAAGAACACGCCCACTTCAAACAGCATCCACATGGGAATCGCCAGCAGCGTCTGCGAGATAACATCTGGCGGCGTGAGTAGCATGCCCACCACAAATACAATCACAATCACGTACGGGCGCTTACTGGCCAGCTCTTTAGGCGTCATCATGCCGGTCCAACAGATCAAGATGGTGGCAATCGGGATCTCAAAGGCGATGCCAAAGGCGATAAACAGCCCTAATACAAAATCTAAATAACTGGCGATGTCGGTGGCTATGGTCACCCCTTCCGGCGCCATCTTGGTGAAGAAACCAAAAGCCAGGGGAAACACTACGTAGTAGGCGAAAGCCGCGCCGGCATAAAACAGCAGCGCACTGGAAAAGACTAAGGGGGCAATTAAACGTTTTTCATGCTTATACAGGCCAGGTGCCACAAAAGCCCACACCTGATACAGCACATAAGGGATAGCCAGAAAGAAGGACACAATTAAGGTTAGCTTCATCGGCGTTAAAAATGGCGTCGCCACCCCAGTGGCAATCATGGTGCCGCCCTCGGGTAATTGGCGCAGTAAGGGTTCGGCCAAGATGCTATAAATATCGTTAGCAAAATACACCAAAGCCACAAACACCAACAATATAGCGGCGAAGGCACGCAAAATGCGCCCTCTCAGCTCCACTAGATGGCTGAACAAAGGCTGATGTATTTGATTCATTTAAGATTTATCCTGAGAAGCCGATGATGAGTCAACCGTAACGTCTGTTTTATTAGCAGCGGCGTCTGGCACAATTGGCGGCTGTGTAGACGAGGTCTGTGGCGCTGGTGATGATTCTGCTGACGCCTTCTTTTCGTAAGGACGCGTCACCGATGCCGCAGCGTCTCTTAACTGGTCAACCGACTCTTTAAGCTCCGGACTCAAGTGCTTAATGTCGAGCTGCTCGGCCTTTTTGAGATCCCGATGCAACTCTTCCATCCGCAGCTCTTGGCTGAGCTCAGTTTTCACCGCATTGGCAGTATCACGCACGGTTTTAAATAAGCGTGATACGGTTCTGATCGCCACCGGCAATCGCTCGGGGCCCAGCACTAACAGTCCGACCACGCCAATCACCACTAGCTCCCAGAAACCGATATCAAACATGCTTATACTCGATCATTATCTTTGGTTTTTTCTTGATCTTTAGGGCTCAGCGTTTCTGCTTGATCCTTCTTATCAAACAATGCTTCTTGTTCAAAGTCCGCATCTTGCTTGTCTTTCGCCGCATTTTTCTCGTCGTCGCTTATCGCCTTCTTAAAGCCTTTTACCGCAGAGCCTAAGTCACTACCCATACCGCGTAATTTTTTAGTGCCGAACAATAACACCACAATTAGCAACACAATTAGCAACTGAACTGGACTGATTCCACCCATAATCGTTTTTCCTATCTAAAATAAAACCACATCATAACCGAGCTTGATGACAATACCTTGATACTCGATCACATTAGCGTGCGATTTTCCGCCAACCCTGCAACCAAACTACCAACGTCAACACCAAACCCGACATAGCCCACTGATTTTTATCCATGGCCAACAGCAAAGTGCTGGCCAGCAATAGCGTCGCGCCCATGGCGAGCAAGAAGCGCCCTTTACTCTGATCTTTATCATGCACCGCAAACTGGTTATACAAACCCTGTACTTGGCGCTGCTGTAGCTTGGCTTGGCGCAACGCGTCATAAATTAATTCGGGCAACTCTGGCAATTTTTCGGCCCAAAATGGTGCTTTTTCTTTGACCGCATTAATCACCGCCTTGTAACCCACTTGCTGCTGCATCCACTCTTCTAAAAAGGGCTTGGCGGTCTTCCATAAATCAAGCTGCGGATATAGCTGTCGGCCCACACCTTCGACATATAAAAGCGTCTTTTGTAGCAAGACCAGCTGGGGCTGTACCGCCATATCAAAACGACGGGCGGTATTAAATAGATTGAGTAGCACATGGCCGAAAGAAATCTCCGACAACGGTTTCTCAAAGATAGGCTCCAGCACGGTACGAATCGCCGACTCAAATTCTTCTATCTTAGTATCTGCTGGCACCCAGCCAGATTCAACGTGTAGCTCGGCCACCTTACGATAATCGCGATTAAAGAAGGCCAAAAAGTTATCGGCCAAATAGCGCTTATCGTCTTTGTTCAGGGTTCCGACTATGCCGCAGTCAATACCAATCCACTGCGGGTCTTGGGGATGTTCATAAGAGACGAAGATATTACCTGGGTGCATATCCGCATGAAAGAAACTGTCACGAAACACCTGTGTGAAAAAAACCTCTACGCCCCGCTCTGCGAGCAATTGCATATTGGTACCATTGGCTTTCAGTGCCGCTATATCCGACACTGGAATACCGTAGATTCGCTCCATCACCAGCACATTTTCACGGCAGTAATCGGAATAGATCTCCGGCACATACAGGGTGCCTGAGCCTTCAAAGTTGCGGCGCAATTGAATGGCATTAGCGGCTTCACGCAATAGGTTAAGTTCATCGAATAACGTCTTGCGGTATTCTTCCACCACGGCAACCGGTCGTAAACGCTGGGTGCGCTCAGGTGCAAACTTTGCCACTAGGTAGGCCAAGGTGTGCATTAAACTCACATCGGCTGCAATCGTTTTCTCTATATCTGGCCGTATCACCTTGATCACGATTTCTTGGCCCGTTTTTAGGCGAGCCGTGTGTACTTGAGCAATAGAGGCCGACGCCAAAGGCCGCACTTCAAAGCCGTCAAATAACTCAGCAATGGGTGCACCTAGGCTAGTTTCAATAAGTTGCTGCGCTAAAGCGCCATCAAAAGACGGCACTCTGTCTTGCAATAAGGCCAGCTCTTCGGCTATGTCTGGCGCTAATAAGTCACGACGCGTGGAGAGCATTTGACCAAACTTAATAAACACAGGCCCCAAGTGCTCGAACGCCAACCGAATACGCTCCCCGCGAGACAGGTCGGGATAGCGATTCTTCAGCCAAAAGATACTTTTTCTGGCAATACGCGCCGGCCAAATCTGTAAACGGGCCGGGATCAGCTCGTCTAAGCCGTATTCGAACAGCGTCTTACCTATCTGATAGAGTCGTGCTAGTTCACGGAGCTTTTTCATGAATGCCTAATATTATCCGTTAAGGTCGCCAAACGTATGGCTAGCTGTAAGCTCTGCTTATGTAGTTCCGCCACCTGATCACTAAAGTCGGCGAACTCAAGGGGACCTACGGCTAAACGCGCCTCTTCGCGCACATAATCACCTAACTGTACCCCTAACGCTTGCCCTCTCACCTGCATCGAGCGAGCCAGCTCACTGGAATGACGAACCATAAGATGGGCCAAGGCATCCCCCGTATAAGGAGCTAGCCAAGCTTCAATATCAACATTGGGAGCTTTCAGCAGTTCTGAAAAGGCCTGCCAAAGCGTCGGATCGCCTTGCAAGTCGATACTGCCATCTCGTATATATTGCATCAACAAGCCTTTGTCTTTTAGCAGGCCGATGGCACTGAGCGAAAGGCTCAAGTGGCTATCTGCTACGCCTTCAAAGGTTTGCAATACCACCACTTTGTGGTCGCAGAACAGCAAATACAGACTCAATACACCAGTGATGGTGAGTTGCAGTGTTTTTCCTTGTAAGGGCGCCGCTTTTTTTAAGCGCTCGGCATCATTGAGCAACAAGCGATTAAACGCCGTTTCTAATGAGCCATTCAATAAAGGAAGTAACAAGGAGCGCATCAGAATTTAAACCCGCGATGCAAGGCGACTATGCCGTCGGTGAGATTGAAGTACTCAACCTGCTCCAGACCCGCTTGCTCCATCATACCCTTAAGGGTGTCTTGATCCGGATGCATACGAATTGACTCGGCTAAGTACTTATAGCTGTCGCCGTCTTTGGCCACCAAGCTGCCGACTTTAGGCAAGATATTAAAAGAGTAGAAGTCATAAAGCTTATTCATGATTTCATGCTGCGGCTTAGAAAACTCTAACACCAACAAGCGCCCGCCCGGCTTTAACACGCGCTGCATAGAGGCGAGCGCTTTGTCTTTATCGGTCACGTTGCGCAAACCGAAGGCGATAGTAATTAAATCAAAGTGATTATCTGGAAATGGCAGTGCTTCGGCGTTGGCTTGCACATAAGAGATGTTGTTGCCTAGCCCCTTATTACGCAGCTTATCGCGACCGACTTTAAGCATGGAGTCGTTGATATCTGCCAGTACCACCTGACCCGTTTCACCGACAATGCGCGAAAATTTCGCGGTCAAGTCGCCAGTGCCGCCAGCTAAGTCCAGTACTCTTTGTCCTTTACGCACCCCTGAACAATCTATGGTGAAGCGCTTCCACAAGCGATGAATACCAAATGACATCAAATCGTTCATGATGTCATATTTAGCTGCCACCGAATGAAAGACACTTGCTACCATTTGCTCTTTTTCGTTGGCTTCTACCGTCTTGTAACCGAAGTGAGTGGTCGACTTGTCTTGTTCTGACATGCTGGAGGCACCTATAAAATCAAAGTAAGTGAGTGTACTGCAAATACGTATCCTAGACTAACGCGAAGCTAGCAGATGAGTCGTTAGCAGCATGCCTAAGTAAGTTAACATAATACAACAAACCACATTGAGGGACACATTCAACATCGCTTTAAGCCATTGACCTTGTTCAATTAATAACAAGCTATCGAGGGAAAAAGAAGAAAAAGTGGTGAGCGCCCCTAGCAAACCCACCATCACAAATGGCCGCCAGCTATGATGACTTAATATATCCTGTTGCACTAAAATGAACATGCAGCCCATTAACAGTGAACCCAGTAAGTTCACTGTTAATGTACCAAATGGAAATGAACGACCCAGTAGCAGCGCCATAAGTTCGGTCACACCAAAACGCAAGCTAGAACCACAAGCACCACCGATCGCGATAAATAACAAAGCTTTCATTTGTGACTCAAATAATTAGCGTCTAAACGGGAGTTTTAGTGTACGCCTGACGAATGATAAAACCCACCGTCATTGCCCTGAGCTCGGCTAGATAAGTGAAGACATGAGTGAAAAATACGCAGGGTCAATTAAAAGTGTGGTTAAGGGTGATGGATACCATTTTTAGCAGGGCAAAATATTTACCCTGCCAATGCGGTTTAAATATTAAGCCAAGCGTTCACGCTTCGCCTTCACCGACTCACCCGCCACGCCAAAGTCTTGGATCGCGATATCTTGCAGCAAAATACGCACTGTCTCAGGTTTAACATCGAGTGCTCGTACACAGGCATCTGTCACTTCTTTGATCAAAGCTTCTTTCTGCTCATTAGAGCGACCTTCAATTAACGCAATATTTAAAATTGGCATGAAAATTTCCTTTACGTCTTTGATTATTAAAATGACTGGCCATTACATTAAAAAAGCCGAACTTAGTCAAATCTATAAGGCTCAACGCCCGCTGAAAAACACAACTAATACCAATCTAAGTAAAAATATGATCGATTTTAAAGCTCGGAACGAAAGGCAACAGAATCACCTCCCGCGACACGCCATAAACCATCCATGGGGGCTCGGGAAATGCCTTCCTTGGCATTTCACGGTCGTGGGAGCCGAACTCTGTTGCCTCTCCTTAAGCACCGAGTTGTCTGCAGAGCGTTCCCACAGGCGACGCCGCAGCACAGGGGCGGATGAAGGGCTCTACTCAAGCGACCATCACATGACAGGTCAGCAAAGGCTCCTGCAATGCTGAGACTCCCGCCATCCTTGGCGGTCGGACGTCATGTGCTGAGCGTGCATGGGGCGAGCTTGTCTCGCCGAGACGAATCATTTCAGTCTGAGCGAACATCCAGTGAATGTTCGCAGTGGGCTGAAATGATGAGTGGCATTATTAAGGCGTGTCGGTGAAGTAGCCCCTTCGTTCGACCTTTACAAGATAGCTAAATAGATCAGTTAGTTTTCCAGATTGGTATAAAGTAACACCCAGAGCTAAAGTTAGGCAGCAGCTAGCGATCAAAATGACAAAGCCGTATACAAATGAGCAAGGATTTTAATTATTATTCACCAACCATCAAGCTACGAATAGGATCAACATGTTATAGATCGGACATTAATCTTTCGTATTCTTCTATAACCTCACTCACTACGGCATACAGATCAAAAGTATCTCTACGTGATAATTGTAAAGATACATCTTCAATCTGAGAACAGCCTTTTTCGTTGCAGACTAAAAGCACACCTAAGTCATTTAGCTTGAAATGCACTTTTTCTAACTCGCCAACAAGATGCCGATGCTGTTCAGGAATATCAACTTCTATGGTGTTGCAAGGATGAATAGTTATGATTACCTGACTATCACCATTACGTAACGTATAAATCCGTTTCTCATCTAACATACTTATTTCCTTGGCTAAATTTTTCCGTTTCTATACATAAGTAATCTTTTAGTATCACTTATCCTCGATTCTAAGGTTAGCCCAAGACAAAATAGATGTAGTCGTTTGTGCATCTGAAGAAGCGAGAAACTGCCGACAGAGACAACTTATAGGATCTCTATTTTAGGTAAAGAGGATACGATTGCGTTATACCAATCGGATTAAACATTAGATCAGTTTTGTCCAGCTTCGATTACATAGTGATTTCACTCGATCCACGTCGGCA
>NZ_JBGQOP010000015.1:0-70890 GCF_052119705.1 Oceanisphaera sp. W20_SRM_FM3
GACGTGGATCGAGTGAAATCACTATGTAATCGAAGCTGGACAAAACTGATCTAATGTTTAATCCGATTGGTATTATTTAAGCTGTAGGCTGAAATTTATTGAGTAATTTGGTATAAAAGAACTCATTTTTTTAGATAAAAGATACAAATATGCGCTGGGATATTAAAGGCTGGTTGGCACTGCAATTGCTCGCCTTAGCTCTATTTTTTACTTGGTATTTTGGTTATTGGCAAAGCCTAGATGAAGGCATTTTTTGGTGGTTTAACAATCGGCTGGTGACGGTGCCAGGTTTTGCCCATATGGTGGCAGTAGTTAACCAACGCTGGATTGATGGTGCTGTTGCACTATTAATGGCAGGCTTTGTGTTTACTCATGCGTGGCAGCTGAAGGGTCGTGATCGGGCCAAGATGGGCTGTTTATTGTTATTGATGGCGGGCTGTTTTTCTCTACAAGCCGCGGCGGGCAAGGCTCTTTCCATTGAGAGAGCTAGCCCTACGGTGGTGTATGAGCAAGCGGAGCGAGTCAGTTTATTAGTGCCTGAAATCAAAGCCAAAGATGCGTCTGGGGCTTCTTTTCCTAGCGATCATGGTATTGGCTTTGCGACTTTCTTGTTATTCGCTTGCTATCGTTTTCCGCGACGTTACTTATACGTGGTGGCGCCGTTAGTCTTTTTACTCGCCATGCCAAGAGTCATGTCGGGGGCTCATTGGTTTACCGATTTTATTTGCGGCTCAGTTCCCTTGGCTTTGATTACCGGTGCTTGGTTATTTCATACGCCGTTGGCGGAGCGCTTTACTGAGGCTATGGTGACACCCGTGGAGAAGTTGCTTACCAAGTGGCGATTACAAGGCTAAGCCCTGCGGGCAGCTGTCAGCAAAAAAACATCCTAAGGGCGACATTCATGTCGCCCTTTTTATTACCTTAAGCAGGCAGCGTAAAACGCTCGCTACAAGGCAATATATCGTAGTCGATCATTACCGTTTCATTCATTAGATGACGACGTAGCATATCTAAGGCGGTGAAGGCCAGTAAGCGGCGCTGTGATAATGGATCACGAAAGTGCATTTGTAAGGTTTGCACGTAGCAGCCTGAGGCCGTTTTTAATGCTACGGGCACGCCTTTAGAGCCGGCAGATCCTATAGCTAAGGTCAGCGGTCGGGCCGAGGCTTGTAGCCAGAGTGCTAAGTCTTCGGCTTCGTCTGGCAGACCGGCAAGATAGTGGCCTTCAAACTCGCGGGTGATGGTGCTGATGGTATCAGTTAGGCGACCACCGCTGGCATCTTCAAAAATCATTAAGTCTTTATCGACTAACATGGGCCCTAGGCTGGCGGTAAAGTCCATGTGATCTCGGGCAATCAAATGCGTACCAACTTGCGCGAGCAATTGAGCTTCGGCTTGCGCTATGGCCTCGGCATTCACAGTGTCGATGATAAGCTTCACTTCTATGGTCGGCAGATTCGCGCGATAGCCTAAGGCGATACCCGCAGGCCAAGTGAGGGCGTCTAACTTATCGCTTAAGCCAGACTCAGAGAGGCCAAACAGAAAGAAGCGTCGCACTTGGCTGCGGCCGTTTTGGCCCAGTTGATGACGCAACCGAGGCAGTATTTCCTCAGCCATCATCACCTTAAGTTCGGAAGGCACGCCTGGAGTAAAGAAAAAGGTGGCACGATTAAGCTTAACGGCGAAACCACAAGCGGTACCAACCGGATTATCAACTAACTCGGCGCCTTGAGGCAGCATGGCTTGCTTGCTGTTGCTCTTGGGCATTTTGCGGTTACGGCTGGCATATTTTTGCTGCATCACATCAAGCCAGTGTTGATTGAGCTCAAGGGGTACACCAGCGGCATCGGCCATGGCCTCTGCACTTATATCATCTGAGGTAGGTCCGAGCCCGCCGTTGACGATCACTATGTCTGCCTGATGACTGCGTTGCTCGAATAACTCGACTAAATCGGCCTTGTCGTCACCGACGGTGAAGCGACGGCGCACTTGCCAGCCTTGCTCAAGCAGTATTTGAGACAGCCAACCGGCATTGGTATCTGTGATTAAGCCGGTCAATACCTCATCGCCCGTGCTCACCAGTTCAATAACAGGTTCCATAATAGTCTTTCCTTTAAAGATGTTGCCCCGATATTAACGTATCTTGCGCCTTTGGCACACGTTGAGGATGACAAGATTGGCCACTTTGTTGTAGAGTTCTAGATGTCTAGACTTTCTTAGTTCCATCGTACTGGAGTAAGCTCATGCCCATTAGAATTCCCGATCGCCTGCCAGCGGCTAATGTCCTGTCTCAGGAAAATATCTTCGTGATGACGGAGACTCGCGCAGTTAATCAGGAAATTCGCCCAATGCGGGTGTTGCTGCTTAATTTAATGCCCAAGAAAATAGAAACTGAAAATCAGCTGCTGCGCATGCTATCTAATTCGCCGTTACAAATTAACGTCGACTTGCTGCGCATCGATGATAGACCCTCCAAGAATACGCCGCAGTCGCATCTGGAGAGCTTCTATCATGACTTCGAACAGATCAAAGATCAGTTCTACGACGGTCTAATTATTACGGGTGCGCCCTTAGGCTTGACCGATTTTTGTGATGTGGTGTATTGGGAAAAAATAGAGCAAATAGTGGCATGGGCGAAGAGTCATGTGACCTCAACACTATTTTTATGTTGGGCGGCGCAGGCAGGTCTAAAGATTTTATATGGTTTAGATAAACGCACGCGTTTAGAAAAGTTATCCGGCGTTTATGAGCACCAGAACTTAGGGAAATACGACCCCTTAGTGCGCGGTTTCGATGATGTATTTTTAGCGCCTCATTCTCGTTATGCGGATTTTCCGGTCGAACTGTTGCGGGAAAAAACCGATCTAAAAATCTTGGCGGCGTCCGATAAAGTGGGCGTCTATTTGGCGGCCAGCCCAGACGGTCGGCAAGTGTTTGTAACCGGCCATCCGGAGTACGACCCTCATACCTTGGATAATGAATACCAGCGCGATCTTGAGGTCGGCATAGCGCCGCAGATGCCAGAAAACTATTATCCAGAAGACGATGCAGCTAAGACTCCCCGTGCTACTTGGCGCAGCCATGGCCATTTGCTGTTTGCTAACTGGCTGAATTATCATGTGTATCAGTTGACGCCTTACGATTTAAATACCTTAAGTGCCACCGGTGAGGCATTGACCAGAGATTGAACGCGAGGGGGGAAAGCGTGAGGGGAAAGACGCTAACAGCCAACTGCACTGGTCTAATACAGATAACACTTACTTATTAATTGGTGGTTACGAGCCAAGAAAAAGCCCTTCACATCGTGAAGGGCTTTTTTATCGAGTAAAGAAGCTAAAGGATAAACCAGTATCTTGGCTATAAAGAGGCTGACTTATGTTTACCTTTCACATTTTACTCCTCACGCCTCACGCCTCACGCCTCACCGCATTAATCAATCGGAAAACCGGCTTTTTCTGCGGCCTTGGCTTTGTTGATAATGGGCGTTATGGTCATGCCTTGCACGATAATCGAGAACAGCACTATGGCGTAGGTCATCATTAAGATAACGTCGCGCAACTCAATCTGTGCATTGGCTCCGAGTTTGATACCAGCCGGAATGGATAGCGCCATGGCCAGCGATAAGCCACCGCGCAGCCCGCCCCAAGTAAGTATACGAATCGAGTATTTGTTATAACTACGAAAGCGACGAAAGCCCACGTACGGCAGGGCGACACTGATAAAGCGGCCTGCCAGCACCAAAGGTACGGCGCCCAGCACTAATACCCACGCCTGCCAATGGAACTCCACCAATAACATGGCCAAACCAATCAACAAGAATAACAGTGCGTTTAAAAACTCATCTAACAGGTGCCAAAACTCGTCTAAGTATTTCTCACTCTGCTCAGAAAAACCTGTGTAGCGGGTCCAGTTGCCGATCATGATGCCGGTCACGACCATGGCCAGTGCACCAGATACGCCCAGCATATTAGCCAAGGCAAAGCCGGCGGTAGGAATACACAGCGTCATAAGCAATTCCATGGAGCCATCGTCAGTGGCGCTGATCATGAGGTGCGCCATTAAGCCGAGCACGGCACCAAATACGATGCCGCCTATGGCTTCGTGGGTGAACAACGCCACTACTGAGCCAAAGGTGGCTTCTGTGCCACTAAAGGCCACCGCAAAAATGGTTAAGAAAATCACCAAGCCGATACCGTCGTTAAATAAGGACTCGCCTTCGATCTGAATGGCAATCTGCTCGGGCGCACCCAGTTTTTTCACTATGGCTAACACGGCAATCGGGTCGGTCGGCGAGATCAGCGCGCCAAATAATAGGCAGTAAACAAAAGATAGCGGTATGCCTGCGACTTGAGCCAGTAACCAGAGGCCCACGGCGACCACGGCGGTGGAGATCAAGACGCCAAAAATCACCAGTATGAAAATTTCCCATTTTTGGCTCTTCATGGCTGGCAAATTAATGCCTAATCCTCCTGCAAACAGTAAGAAACCGAGAATACCCTGTAATAGGAATTCGCCAAAATCGACGGTTTCAAGGGTGGTGACGGCATGTTGTTGCAGTTCCGGCCAAGTAGTTTTACCGAGCACTAACATCAGGATGGAGATAATCAGGGCGCCAAAGGTAATGGCGATGGTGGTTTGAATTTTCATTATGTATTGATTGACGAAGGCAATGGTGATCGCCGTAGCCGCCAAAAAACACAAAGTGTAATAGACGCTCATTTAGACAGTTCCGATTTGATATTTTATTATAGTTGCAAGCTAAGTTAGCGGGTCTTCGCCCGTGGCGCATAGTGTGCCTTAATCGAGGTTTGTTCTCTAATAAAAACGAGGCTAAATACCGTCGACTTTGTCAATGCTAGACGTTTTTTTCTGCGCTGCACTGTAGATGTCTGGATTTCTAGTTTGCCATTTTATGCTAGTATGGCGACCGCTTAAGGAATCAGGTTGTAACAGGAGTAAACAGTGTCCAGATCCCCCGTTTTTTCCCAGCTCGAACAGGCGCTTGCCGAACGTATTCTCATTATAGATGGGGGCATGGGCACCATGATCCAGTCACACAGACTGGACGAAGCCGCCTATCGTGGCGCACGTTTTGCCGATTGGCCGTCCGATCTCAAGGGTAATAACGACTTATTGGTGCTGAGCCAACCTGAATTGATCGCGAAAATTCACAGCGATTACTTTGCCGCCGGCGCCGACATCATTGAAACCAACACCTTTAACGCGACTCATATCGCCATGGCCGATTACCAAATGGAATCGCTGGCGGTTGAGATGAACTATGAAGCGGCGAAATTGGCGCGCAAAGTGGCAGATGAATGGACGGCCAAAGAGCCCCATAAGCCGCGCTTCGTGGCCGGTGTATTAGGCCCGACCAACCGCACCGCTTCTATCTCGCCAGATGTAAACGATGCGGGTTATCGCAACGTGTCTTTCGATCAGTTAGTGGCGGCCTATACCGAAGCCACGCAAGCGCTGATCGACGGTGGCGCTCACCTGATCATGATCGAAACTATCTTCGATACGTTGAACGCCAAGGCGGCGGTGTTCGCTATCGAAACCCTGTTCGATAAGCTTGGCATGCGTATTCCGGTGATGATCTCCGGCACCATCACAGATGCCTCAGGCCGTACGCTGACCGGCCAAACGACCGAAGCTTTCTATCATTCGTTACGCCATGCTAACCCGATTTCCTTTGGCTTGAACTGTGCACTGGGCCCGAAAGAGCTGCGCGAATATGTCGCTGAGTTATCACGCATCAGTGAAACCTATGTGTCTGCGCACCCCAACGCCGGCTTGCCAAACGCCTTTGGTGAGTATGACCTTGAAGCCGAAGAGATGGCCGAGCATATTCGCGAATGGGCCGAAAGTGGCTTCTTAAACCTAGTGGGCGGTTGCTGTGGCTCCACCCCTGAGCATATTCGGGTGATGGCGAAGGCTGTAGCCGGCCTTAAGCCGCGGGTATTGCCACAAATTAAGCCCGGCTGTCGTTTATCTGGTTTAGAGCCCTTTAATATTTTTTCCGACACCATGTTTGTCAACGTGGGTGAGCGGACCAACGTCACCGGCTCTGCCAAGTTTAAGCGGCTGATCAAAGAAGAATTATACGACGAAGCCTTGCAAGTGGCACTGCAGCAGGTAGAAAGCGGCGCGCAAATTATCGATATCAACATGGATGAAGGCATGTTGGATTCGAAGGCTTGTATGACGCGCTTCTTAAACCTGATTGCCGGTGAGCCGGATATTTCGCGCGTGCCCATTATGATCGACTCCTCGAAGTGGGACGTGATTGAAGCTGGCCTAAAATGCATTCAAGGCAAGGGCATAGTTAACTCGATTTCCATGAAAGAAGGCGTCGAGCAGTTTATCCATCACGCCAAACTGGTGCGCCGCTACGGTGCCGCCGTGATCGTGATGGCCTTCGATGAAGAGGGGCAAGCAGATACTCGTCAACGCAAATATGAAATATGTGAACGTGCCTATCGCATCTTGGTCGATGAAGTGGGTTTCCCGCCGGAAGACATTATCTTCGATCCCAATATCTTTGCCGTAGCGACCGGTATTGAAGAGCACAACAACTACGCGGTGGAATTCATCGAAGTAGTAAAAGACATTAAGGCCAATCTTCCGCACGCCATGATCTCGGGCGGCGTGTCTAACGTGTCGTTTTCATTTCGTGGCAACGAAGTGGTGCGTGAAGCCATTCACTCGGTGTTCTTATACCACGCGGTGCGTAACGGCATGGACATGGGTATTGTTAACGCCGGTCAGCTAGCCATCTATGAAGATATTGATCCTGAGCTAAAAGAAAAAGTGATCGCCGTGGTGCTTAACGAAAATGACGGTGCCACCGAAGCCTTGTTAGAAATCGCCGAGCGCTACCGTAATAGTGGTGGCGAAGCGGTAGATCCGCGGGATTTAGAGTGGCGCACTTGGGACGTGAATGAGCGTTTGGCGCATTCTTTGGTGAAAGGCTTAACGGATTTTATTGAAGAAGATACCGAAGCCGCGCGTTTGGCCTCGGCACGCCCCCTTGACGTGATTGAAGGGCCGCTAATGGACGGCATGAACGTGGTTGGCGACTTGTTTGGTGAGGGCAAGATGTTCTTGCCGCAGGTGGTAAAATCGGCTCGGGTGATGAAGCGCGCCGTGGCGTATTTAAACCCCTACATTGAAGCCAGCAAAGAAATCGGCCAAACCAACGGTAAGGTAGTGATGGCGACCGTGAAGGGCGACGTACACGATATCGGTAAAAATATCGTGGGCGTGGTGCTGCAGTGTAATAACTTCGAAGTCATCGACTTAGGCGTTATGGTGTCTTGTGAGAAAATCTTGCAAGCCGCCCGCGACACCAATGCCGACATGATTGGTTTGTCTGGCTTGATCACGCCCTCATTAGATGAAATGGTGCACGTGGCCAAAGAGATGCAACGCCAAGGCTTTACCATTCCCTTGCTGATAGGGGGCGCTACTACGTCTAAGGCGCATACCGCCGTTAAGATTGAGCAAAACTACGACCAGCCAGTGGTGTATGTCTCTAATGCCTCCCGTGCCGTGGGCGTAGTGCAAACGCTGCTCAGCGCCATGAATAAGCCGGCCTTCGTTGAGCGACTGGATAAAGAATACGAAGTGGTGCGCGACCAGCATGCTCGTAAGAAGCCGCGCACTAAGCCGGTAACACTGGCCGAAGCACGCGCTAATAAGGTCGACATCGATTGGGCAAACTATGTGCCGCCGGTGCCAGCCAAGATGGGCGTGCATGAGTTTCATAACACGCCAATCTCTGTGGTACGCGAATACATCGACTGGTCTCCCTTCTTCATGACTTGGGGCTTAGCCGGTAAATTTCCGCGCATCTTAGAAGACGAAGTAGTGGGTGTAGAAGCCACTAAGTTGTTTGCCGATGCACAAGCCATGCTCGATAAACTCGAAAAAGATGGCACCTTGCGCTGCGCCGGTGTTATTGGCTTATTCCCTGCTAATAGCGTGGGTGATGACGTAGAAATTTACGCCGATGAGTCTCGTACTCAGGTATTGGAAACACTGCGCTTTTTACGTCAGCAAACCGAGAAAAAAGACGGCTTCCCTAACTACTGTTTAGCGGATTATGTGGCGCCTAAAGGTACTCAGTCCGATTACGTGGGTGGCTTTGCGGTGACCGGCGGTATTGGCGAAGAAGACATCATTCGTCGTTATAAAGAGGATGAAGATGACTATAACGCCATCTTGGCCGGTTCGGTCGCGGACCGTTTAGCAGAAGCCTTTGCCGAGTATTTACACCTGTTAGTGCGCCGTGAATACTGGGGGTATGCGGCGGACGAGCAGTTGAGCTGCGACGAATTAGTGCGTGAAAAATACGTGGGCATTCGTCCGGCACCCGGTTATCCGGCCTGTCCTGAACACACGGAAAAAGGTACGCTGTGGGATTGGTTAGACGTTGAGCAGCGCATTGGTATGAAGCTAACGGAATCCTATGCTATGTGGCCGGGTGCGGCGGTAGCGGGTTTCTATTTCTCCTACCCAGATACTCGTTACTTTGCGGTGGCGCAAATTCAAGAAGATCAGTTGCTTGATTATGCCGCCCGTAAAGGTATGACGCGTGAACAAGCTGAAAAATGGCTGGCACCTAACTTAAGTGCTTAAGTGCTTAAATAGCCGAGCTATCGCAGTTAAACCACAGTGATGGCTCGCTTTACCCAGACTTCATGAGTAAAAAAGGCGCCTTGGGCGCCTTTTTATTCGTTCGGCCCATGTGTGTTGCAAAAGTGTGCAGCAAAAATCAGGCGTAACGATTTAGTAGTACAGTAATTAAATGACAGCTGCGCATTAAGTTCCGTCGGTTTATCAGCCAGATCGGCTACCGGCGGCATACAATCGATAATTTTAAGCGCGCAGAGCTGAATTACTGGACAGTATTCTATCAATCACGTACTTTCTGCGCCATTTATACCATCTTTAGGGAGCCTGCGATGTTAGTTGCCATGTTAGTTGCAAAAAGTAGTGAAACAGTCAGATGGCTACTGACCATGGTATTGCTATCTGCAGTATTGCTGTGCTCCATTATTGTCTCTGCCCAGGCGCAGGCGAATCCGCGTTATGCCGCCATTATACTCGATGCTCATAGCGGCGAAGTGCTACATGCCGAGAATGCCGACGCCACTCGTTATCCTGCCTCATTAACTAAGATGATGACGTTATACTTATTGTTTGAGGCCATGGATAACAAGTTATTAAAACTGGATACCGCCATGCCGGTCTCGGCCCATGCGGCCTCTATGCCACAAACCAACCTTTCCTTACGCAAGGGTGACAGGCTGCGAGTAAGTGATGCCATTCCGGCGCTGGTGGTACGCTCGGCTAACGATGTGGCGGTGGTGGTAGCAGAAGCCTTGGGCCGCACCGAGGGTCAGTTTGCGCAGATGATGACCCGCAAAGCCAAAGCCTTGAAGATGAATTCGACTACCTTTCGCAATGCCTCGGGTTTACCCAATAGCGGCCAGCAGACCACGGCCCGCGATTTGTCTATTTTGGCGACGCGCCTGATGAAAGATCACGCCAAGTATTATCATTATTTTTCGACGCCATCTTTTACTTATGCAGGCCGTACTTACTACAGTCATAACCGCTTGGTGAAAAACTACCCCGGTACGGACGGCATGAAAACTGGCTACATTAATGCCTCGGGTTTTAACGTGGCAACCTCCACTAAGAAAGGCAATCACAGGTTAATCGGCGTCGTCATGGGTGGGCGCACGGCGCAATCACGGGATGCCGCCATGGTGGCGTTAATGGATAAAGCCTTTATTCGTGCCGAGCAGCTAGCTAAATTATCTCCTAAGGCCGCGCAACAAGCCCGACAGGCGGCATCTCCGACCAGTAAGCTGGTGGTAAGCAGCGAAACTGTGCGCCAAGTCTCGCGTCAAGAAGCCGCTCAGCATACTCAGGCGGCTAAGATAAATCCGCCACCTGTGCAAGTTAAGCCCGCACCTATTCAGCAGGCGCCGATTCAAAGGACTGCGAGCGCTAATGTTATCCAATCCGCTGCGGCTCCTACCTTTACCGCCGAGCAAGCCTGGGCCATACAGGTTGGTTCATTTAGAGCCGTAGACCAAGCTAAAGAACGAGCCGCAGAAGCCGCGCGCCGCCTCGGCAATACCCAGCAAGCTAAGATAGCGGTTAATCCCGCCAATGTGGGTGGGCAGACCTTATATCGCGCGCAGTTGGTGGGCTTACATCAAGATGAAGCCAAACAGTCCTGTGCACAGCTGACCAGGCAAAATATGGACTGCCTAGTAGTTAAAATGTAAGCGGCTAACTATGCGTCTTAACCGCTAAGCTGCCAACTAAAAACTATCGTAAAAGTTAACAGAGCGTCATTCTGCAAATATCAGGATGGCGTTTTTTATTGGGCGGGCCTAGATTTTTTGGCGGGTGTTATTTTTACAGGCAATAAAAAGGGGCAACCTAAGTTGCCCCTTTTCTTGAACGTCTGTGTGGTTTATCCGTAAACCCGTTTGCTCCCTGCAATCCTTGACGCGCGATGTCCTTGTTCGCTTTCCTTTTCCCGATCCCTCAGGCTGTCCTTGCTGTCATCCTGACGCCCGATATTCCTTATCGAGTCTACCTCATGATCCTTGAGGGGGCCGCATCACTGCCTGTGAAGTCCTTGCCATCTTGGCGGCTTATCATCCTGATTAGCGCTTTGCTCCTTGCCAAAACATAATAACCCGCTGACCAGAATAAATTCGGGCGCTTGCGCATGGATATGTCACTTCACACTAAGATAATTTAACTTAATCTATTGATTTTAAAGATTAAATAATACTATCTAGGCTTTGTTTCTGAACCAGAAAGCGCTTCTGCCGCTTTTTCTTTGCGAGATCTCGCACAGAGCCATACGCTGAAAACCTAATCGATAGGCTGTGGCAGCGTTTTTTTCTCGTGTTCGAGCAGCCAAGCCTTGCGCGTGATGCCGCCGGCATAACCGACCAACTTGCCGCTGGCGCCAATCACTCTATGGCAAGGAATGATCAAGGCGATAGGATTGCGGCTGTTCGCCAGCCCCACGGCGCGCATCGCCTTGGGATTATCAATACTCAGGGCTATGTCTTTATAGCTGCGATGCTCGCCATGGGGAATAGTCAGCAGTGCTTGCCACACTTGCTGTTGAAAGGCGGTACCTTGTGGGGCCAAGCGCAAACTAAATTGTAGTCGCTGTCCGGCGAAGTACTCCTCCAACTGGCGGCAGGCCGCTTGCTGCAAGGGCGTGGCAGGCGCGATAGCTTGCTCGATTTCATCACTAAAATGCAGCGCCGTGATCACTTCTTGCTGGTTGGCATCCGTGCTGGTTGCTAAGGTTATCCAACCGAGCGGGCAGGCGTGAGTGCAAAAGGTCGGCATCGCAGGCTCCTGTGTAGAATGTGATGGGTGAAGAATGAAGGGTAATGAGTAGAGAGTAAGGGATGACCTCTTTACCCTTCACACCTTACTCTTCGCTGAATATAAGATCACTCAGCTGCCAGACATCAAAGGCGGGTTCTTCATAAGGATGGGCGGCGCGTAAGGCCGTGATGGCGGAACGGATCAAGGTATCGTCACAGACTAACTCGACGCGTACCTCGGCGACCTGCTCCAGTTGGCCTACCTCACCGATAAAAGGATTCGCGGCATTGAGCGGCTTAAATTGGCCCGTGCCTCGGGTTTCAAAGCAGCATTGCTCATAATCGCCAATCTTGCCGGCACCGGTGGCAAATACCGCCGCCTTAACGGATTCAAGATGCGATTCAGGCACGAAAAAGACGAACTTATACATAGGAGACCTCAACTTAATGAGAGGTGAGAGGCGTTAAGTGTGAGGGGTAAATACCAAATCTGTAGAGTCGGCGTGCTAGATAACGTCTTATCTTAACCCCTAACCCCTCACGGAGGTTTGTTACACTTTCTTTAAATACTGCACGGCTAACTGAATTTGCACGCCGTTAACGCGTCCACCTATGTGACCTGCTAGGCTGGCATTGAGGCTGATATTCTTCACCGTAGTGCCGCGCTTGGCGGTAAAGCCGGCGCCTTTTACATCTAAGTCTTTAATGATAGTAACCGTATCACCGGCTGCTAAACGCACGCCATTGCTGTCGAGCAAGATTTCGCCGTCGTCAGCGGCATCCTCGGCTTGGCCAATTTCGGCCCATTCTTGTACGCCAGGCTCTAAGTAGAGCATATCTAACAAGTCTTGAGCCCAGGTTTGGTCAGTTGACAATTTTTTTAGCGTACGCCAGGCCAACACTTGCACCGCCGGCTCTGTGCTCCACATGCTGTCGTTTAAGCAACGCCAGTGGTTGTGATCAGTAGGATCAGTCAACTCTTGTTGGCAGGTGGTGCACAATAGTGCGCAATGTTCGGCACTATCTGCAGCATAGGGGGCCACTGCGTGCAGGTCTAAATTTGCGGTGGCTTTACATAATTCACAGCTGTGCTCGCTACGGGCTAATAATTGTTGTTCTATGGACATGGTGTCGGTTTCTCATCTCATGACTAAAAGTGGCGAGATCCTAGCATAAAACCGCCTATTTGTTGTGGTTATGCCCCCGATGCCAGACAATGTCGAATCGGTATGCGTTATTTTTATAAGGGCCTCTTTATGCAAACCTCACGCCTTGGCCCACCACCCAGCCTAAAGGTGCAAGCTAATTGTCTACATATTGAGGGTAGTTGGACGCTGGCTTTTTATAGCGAGCTTAAACACATTCTCAGTACGCAGGTTCAGCAGCATAAGCTAAGCCAACTGAATGCCAGCCAGTTAACTGCGCTTGATACGGTGGGCGCGGCTTTACTGATTGAGCGACTAGGCCCTGAGCCGTTCGCCGAATTGTTCGCTAACGCCACCGGCATCTCGCCCGAGCGCCGCGCCTTATTGCAGGCGGTCTGTGAGGCCGTGCAGCAAGAACAAGCAGAGCCTAAGCCGGCACCAGGTTGGACCGATAAGCTTGCCAACTTAGGTGAAAGCGTCATCAGTGGCTGGCAACAGTTTGTGCAGTTACTGGGCTTTATGGGGCTGACCTTAAGTGCGTTTGCTCGTACCGCCTTAGTGCCTAGCCAATGGCGAGTCACGGCTTTGGTGGCACAAATTCAGCAATGCGGTTTAAATGCGGTGCCGATAGTGGCCTTACTTACCTTCTTAGTGGGCGCCGTGGTGGCGTTTTTGGGTGCGACTGTACTGGAAAACTTTGGTGCCACCATTTACACGGTGGACTTAGTCGCCTATTCGTTTTTACGAGAATTCGGCGTCTTGCTCAGTGCGATTTTATTAGCCGGGCGCACCGCCAGCGCCTTTACCGCACAACTGGGCGCCATGAAAGTGAATGAAGAACTGGATGCGCTGCGCACGCAGGGCTTAGATCCCATGACATTATTGGTGCTGCCGCGCTTACTGGCCTTAGTTATCTCGCTGCCCTTGCTGACCTTCGTCGGTATGTTATCGGGCTTGTTTGGTGGTGCCTTAGTGTGTTTACTGGCGCTGGATATCTCACTTGTACAATATGTGGCTATCTTGCAGAAAGTGCCGGTACAGCATTTGCTGGTGGGACTCGGCAAGGCGCCGATTTTTGCCTTCTTGATTGCCCTGATCGGCTGCTTAGAAGGCTTTAAGGTGGCAGGCAGCGCCCAATCGGTGGGCGAGCACACCACCTCAAGCGTGGTACAGTCTATTTTTGTGGTGATCTTGCTTGATGCGATCGCCGCACTGTTTCTGATGGAGATGGGATGGTAAACCAAGTGGCAATCACGCAGCCGGCAAGCCCAGAGCCCATCACTGAGCGTGTTGAGAGTACGCAGAGCACCGACGTGGTGATCCAGGTGCAAAACTTGGTCAACCGCTTTGGCAGTCATGCGGTGCACGAGCAGTTGGACTTAGATGTTTACCAAGGAGAAATCTTAGGTGTAGTGGGCGGCTCTGGCACCGGCAAGTCGGTATTGCTGCGCTCGATTGTCGGTTTGCTGCGCCCGAGTGAGGGCTCAGTCGAGGTATTTGGCCAAGATTTTTTGGCACTTTCCGACACTGAGCGCGAGCCATTGCAACGGCGTATGGGCGTGTTATTCCAAAAGGGCGCACTGTATTCCTCACTGACCTTGGCCGAAAACGTGGCCTTGGCCTTAATCGAGCAAGCAGGCTTATCGCGTAGCGAGGCTACACGCTTGGCTGAGCTTAAATTAGCGCTGGTGGGTTTACCGCGCTCGGCGGCGGACAAATATCCGTCTGAACTGTCGGGTGGCATGATCAAGCGCGCCGCCTTGGCCCGCGCCTTGGCGCTGGATCCGGATATTTTATTTTTAGATGAACCAACCGCCGGTCTAGATCCTATTTCGGCGGCGGCGTTTGATAAATTACTGCTGACCTTGCGTGATGCCCTGAAATTAACGGTATTTTTGGTCACCCATGATCTAGATACCTTATATGCCTGTTGTGATCGGGTGGCCGTGTTGTCGCAAAAACGAGTGCTGGTCGCGGATACACTGGCCGCCGTGGCGGCTACCGATGATAGTTGGATCCAAGATTATTTTCATGGCCCCCGCGGGCGCGCCGCGCAACAAGCAGCTGAACTTGAGCCTAGGAGCAAATAATGGAAATCCGAGCCCATCATGTCTTGATCGGTGTTTTTACCCTAGCGATCGTCGCTAGCATCTTATTGTTTAGTCTTTGGTTGGTGAAAGCGGGCAGCCAGAAGGACTCGAGTTTATATGACATCGTCTTTCGTGAAGCGGTGAGCGGCTTAAGTGTCGGCAGCGCCGTAGAATACAGCGGCATTCGCGTCGGTGAAGTAGAGCGCTTGTGGCTGGATGCAAAAGACCCTCGCCAAGTGTGGGCTCGAGTGCGCATTGCACTGGGCACGCCCATCAAAACCGACACCCAAGCGCAGCTGGCGTTAGCCAATATTACCGGTGCCTCTAACATCCAGCTTAGCGAAGGCTCGCCCAGCAGCCCACCCCTGTTGAGTGACGATGAACAGGTGCCGGTAATAGTGGCTAAGCCGTCGCCGTTTGCTAAGCTGCGCCTTAACAGTGAAGAAATACTCACCGATTTTAAAAATCTAGTCGAAAATGCCAATGCCATGTTTTCAAAGGAAAATAGCCAGCACTTTAACCAAGTACTACTTAACCTAGAAACCACGACCGGCGTGATTGCCGATCAAAAGACCGAACTCGGCCAAGGCATTCAAGACCTTGCCGCCGCTAGCCAGCAAATGAAGCAGACCATGGAGCACGCAGCGCGCTTATTAGGCCAGCTAGAGGGCCAGTTTAATGAGAACGGCGAGCGTTTATTTCGCAATGCGGATGCCAGCTTGGCGGCACTGGCCAACAGCAGTCAACGATTAGAGCGGCTGTTAAAAGATAATCAGCCCGCATTAGCCTCAGGTTTGCACAGCCTAGGCGAGCTAGAGCCGGCACTGTTAGAGCTGCGTGCTACCTTAAAGGCCTTAGGTGAGGTGTCGCGTAAATTAGAGCAAGATCCGAGTGACTTCTTGTTAGGCGGTGAACGAATTAAGGAATTTAAGCCATGAGCACAGAGCACAGAACGGCAAGATTTAAGCTGAATATTGGCTTGCGCGGCGCCTTGGCTGCCTTAATATTTATCGGCTTAACGGCCTGCAGTATTTTACCCAAAACCGAGCCGGTGACTTTTTATCGCTTACCAAGCGCAGAGGTAATTAGATCAGCCACGGCGCGGCCTTTAGCCTTAACGGTGCGCATTAAACAACCCGATAGCAACGGTCTGTTAGCCGGCAATCGTATTGCCGTGATCCCGACCACCAACCAACTCAGTGCCTATCAAGGCGCGCGCTGGGCCACCAGCGTGCCTGTGTTATTTCGTGACCAAGTATTGGATGCTTGGCGGCAAAGCGGGCTGATTGCCCATGTGATCAATGACAGCCAATCATTGAGCGCAGACCGTGAGCTGACCGGCAGTCTAAATGCCTTTCAGAGTGAATATCGACAAGGTCAGCCTAGGGTAGTGATCCAGTTTGATGCCCAGTGGCTAGATCCCAATAGCCGAACCCTATTGGCCAGCCGCCGCTTTGACGTGACTGAGCCTGCCGCCAATAGCAATGTGCCTGCGGTGGTGGCCGCCTTTGGTGTCGCGCAAGCTCGCCTGAGCCAACAGTTATTAGAGTGGGTGCTGGCGATGCCAGCTCGGTAAACCGTTATTGCTGAGCTAAAAAAGAAAACCCGCCACTGAGCTTAGTCAGTGGCGGGTTTTTTATAGGCAGCGAATCACTTACTGCGGGTGGTCAGCTAATGCCTGTTTGGCTTGTGCTTGCCACTTGCCGGGCAAGGCGGCGGCTTTTTGTAAACTGGTGCGGGCGGCTTGCCGCTCACCTAAACCTTGTTGGGTTAACCCTAAGTTCAGCCAAGCGGCGGCCAAGGTCGCATCGGCCTGCGTGGCCTGTTTAAAGGCATCGGCCGCCGCATCCGGCTTGCCATCGCCGTGCAACGCATTACCCAGCGCAAACCAGCCTAAGGCGTAATCAGGCCAACGTTCAGTTACTGCCTGCCAAGCGGGCAGCGCCGCTTTGGCTCCGGCTACTTTCTCGAAGGCGGCTATGCTATCGGCTGCGGCAGTATTACTTACGCTCACCGGCAATTGGCCTGGTTTCAATGCCACCATGGCCCAGTGATTGCTGCGCGCCCAAGTGGCATTAAAACGACTGCTGCTGATTACACTATGGGCTTGCTCGCCGCTGTGCAGTCGTAATTGCTGTGCTTCTTGGTCATAGCCTATCACCACCGCGTAGTGCCACAGGGGGTAAAACGCCAAGGACAGATTTTGCAGCACCACCACCGGATGCCCAGCATTTACTTCGCTTAATAGTGCATCGAAGCTGCCGTTGAGCGGATAACTAATCCGCTGATGGCGGCGCACCGCAGCCAGCATTTCGGGCTGCACACTGCCTTCGCGGCCGGGCAAGAATACTTGCGGGATCAGTGTATCAACGCTCACCTGTTGGCCGCTGGCGCCGAGCGCCATGGCCAGAGAAGCGGGGCCGCACTGGTAATCGCGTTGGCTGTAAAAGGGCACGTTAGGGATATAAGACTGCTTAGGCAGTTGGGCTTTTGCCGCAGCCGACAGCTGAGGCGTGGCGGCACAACCGCTTAATAGACTTAACGACAGTAATAAAAAAACGCCCGTTAGGCGGACGTTTTTTAGGCGGCTAAAATGAGCCATTAGCGTGTGAAGGGGAAAACGTTAGTTAAGCCCAGCAGATCGGTGACTAACAGAATAATGAATACGGTCAGCAAGGCACCGATCACGGCGTTGGCACCGGCTGGCATGTTGTCCAGTTGGTCGGCCATTTGCATTACTTCTTGATCAGACAGCGCGGCTACACGGGCTTCAACTTCGTTCATTTCTACACCGTAGTTAACCAGCTGCTCTTGGACGTCGGCTCGTGCTAACAAGTTGCCAATGCGCTCACGCTCGGCACTAATTTGTACGGCATCCAGTGCGCTTTCGGTAGACACTAATTGGCTCGGTTGCGCCTGTACCATAACGGGCATGGTACCCATCAGCAGAGATAAAATGAGCAAAGGGTTAAGGACTCGGAATAGCTTCTTCATTTTTGTGCTCCTGAATATACATGGGGGCGCTAGTCCGCATAGCATGGGCTAGCACTTTATATGACTTATTATTTTGGCTTACTGCTAAAGCGCGTTATTTTGAGTCGCGTCATCATACTGAATTTCTATTTAAATAAGTGAGATAGCAAGTGACTTTCTCCATTTACCATTAGGCGGCAGGCGCGATTAACGCTGACTAGCCTTTATTCATCAATAGCTTAGCTTCATCTGAAGCGTTATTAACTAGCAACGCGAGTTGCGACAACACTCGACATGCAAGGACCTACGGCCATGACAAACAACAATATAAGGCGCTAAAGCGTGCATCAGACTCCTTACCTTAGCTCGGCTCGTCGACGATTAGCAGCGGGCCTTAGCAAGAAATGGCGGTGCGTTTTGCTGTTGTGTTTAAGCTGTACGGCCACTCAAGCCACTCAAGCCACTCAAGCCAACCAAGCCAACCAAGCTCAAGCTAATCAAATTAATAGCACAGTTGAGCAGTTAGGCGTAAAAGTGCTCGCCGAGTTGCCACATGACGCCGCCGCCTTTACCCAAGGGCTCCTGTTACATAAGGGCTACTTTTACGAAAGCACAGGCTTATATGGTCAGAGCAGCCTGCGTAAAATCGATGCCGGCAGCGGCGAGCTGGTGCGACTTCGTAAGCTGGACGATCGTTATTTTGGTGAAGGACTGGCGCTGGTGGACCAGCAGCTGATCCAGCTTACTTGGCAAGCAGGGCAAGCCTTAGTTTATGATCTTAAAAGTTTTAGCCTGCAGCAGGTGTTTCACTATCAAGGCCAAGGCTGGGGCCTGTGTTTTGATGGTGAACGGTTATGGATGAGTGATGGCTCTCATCAATTGCAAAAACGTGATGCTAAGAACTTTTCGCTACAAAGTAAGATTTCCATCACGCTGAACGGCGAACCGTTAAGCCAACTCAACGAGCTGGCCTGCGTGGGCGAGCACATTTATGCCAATATTTGGCACGATCACAGAATCGTGCGCATTAACAAAAGCACCGGCCAAGTCGACGCCGAAATTGACGCCAGCGCGCTTATTGCCGCCAGTGGTCGCAGCCCAGATCCCGAAGCCGTGCTTAATGGCATTACGTATGACGAGCAGACCGACGTGTTTTACGTAACTGGCAAGCTGTGGCCGAAGATCTTTAAGGTGCAATGGCAGAAAAAATAGCCGGAAGCTTGAAGCTGAGAGCGATAAGAAAAGGCTGAAGAACACCCTGAGGAACTGCGCACTAGGCAGAAAAGAAAACCCCGAACTCACAGGCTCGGGGTTTAATTTTCTAGCCTCTAGCTTCTAGCTTCTAGCTTCTAGCTTCTAGCTTTACTTTTTGCTCTGTTTTTCCAACATAGGCCGCAAGAAGCGGGCGGTGTGGGAGGTAGAGTGAGCGGCCACTTCTTCTGGCGTGCCGGTGACTAATATTTGGCCGCCGCCGCTGCCGCCTTCGGGGCCCATGTCTACTATCCAGTCGGCGGTTTTTACCACGTCTAGGTTGTGCTCTATGATCACCACCGTATTACCGTGATCGCGCAGGCGATGCAGTACCGTAAGCAATAATTGAATATCTTGAAAATGCAGGCCTGTGGTCGGCTCATCTAAGATATACAGGGTTTGGCCGGTATCGCGCTTCGACAATTCTTTGGCCAATTTTACGCGCTGGGCTTCACCGCCAGATAAAGTAGTGGCGGACTGGCCGAGGCGAATATAAGACAAACCCACATCCATCAGGGTTTGCAGCTTGCGGTGAATGGCCGGTACCGGGGCAAAAAACTCGCAGGCTTCTTCTACCGTCATATCCAACACTTCGTGAATGCTTAAATTTTTGTACTTTATCTCTAAGGTTTCGCGGTTATAGCGTTTGCGCTTACACACATCGCAGGGCACATACACATCGGGCAAGAAGTGCATTTCCACCTTGATAAGACCATCGCCTTGGCAAGCCTCACAACGGCCGCCTTTTACGTTAAACGAGAACCGACCCGGCTTATAACCGCGCGAGCGCGCCTCATGGGTGGCGGCAAACAGCTCGCGAATGGGTGTAAAAATACCGGTATAGGTGGCGGGGTTAGAACGTGGCGTACGGCCAATCGGGCTTTGGTCGATATCCACCACCTTGTCTAACTTGTCCATGCCTTCTATGGTGCGATAGGGCGCGGGCTGACTGATGGTGGCCTTGTTCAACTCGCGATGGGCAATCGGGAACAAAGTGTTGTTGATTAGCGTGGATTTACCCGAGCCGGACACGCCGGTAACACAGGTCATTAAGCCCAGCGGTATGGATAAATCGACATTTTGTAAGTTGTTGCCGGTGGCGCCTTTCAAGGTTAGCCAGTGCTCACCTGCTGGCGTGCGCTGCTCTGGGATGGCAATGCACTTTCTGCCCGACAAATAAGCGCCGGTTAAAGAGTCGGGATTAGCCATCACCTCGGCGGGCGTACCCTCTGCCACTATATAACCGCCGTGTACACCGGCACCGGGGCCAATGTCCAACACATAGTCGGCGGCGAGAATGGCGTCTTCGTCATGCTCCACCACTATTACTGTATTGCCGATGTCGCGCAGGTGCACCAAGGTAGTCAGTAAGCGTTCATTATCCCGCTGGTGCAGGCCAATACTGGGCTCGTCTAATACATACATAACGCCCACCAGACCGGCGCCAATTTGGCTAGCCAAGCGAATACGCTGGGCTTCACCGCCCGACAGGGTATCGGCGCTGCGCGAAAGCGTCAGGTAATTCAGGCCCACGTTCACCAAGAAGCCGAGGCGGGCGCAAATTTCCTTGAAAATCTTCTCGGCAATTTGTGCCTTTTGGCCGGTGAGCTCCATGTTGCTAAAGAAGGCGTGGGCATCACCTATGGCCATGTCCGCCACTTGCGGCAAGGTGTGATCCGCCACAAACACGTTACGCGGGCCTTCTTTTAAGCGGGCACCGCTGCACGTTGGGCAGGCGCGGTTGCTTTGGTATTTACCCAGTTCATCGCGTACCGAGTTGGACTCAGTTTCGCGATAACGGCGATCCATATTGTGCAATATGCCCTCGAAGGGGTGCTTGCGCACCAGCACATCGCCGCGATCGTTCATGTATTTAAAGTCGATGCTGGTACGACCCGAGCCATAGAGCACAGCTTGTTGTATCTCTTGCGGCAAGTCTTGATAGGGCACTTCTAAATCGAACTGATAATGTTCGGCCAAGGATTTCAGCATTTGGTAATAGTAATAGCTGCGCTTATCCCAGCCTCGAATAGCCCCGCCCGATAAACTTAATTCTGGATTACTGATCACTTTTTCTGGATCGACTATCTGCTGCACGCCTAAGCCATCACAGGTATCACAGGCACCGGCCGGGTTATTAAAGGAGAAGATGCGCGGCTCAAGCTCGGCAATGGAATAACCACATTGCGGGCAGGCGAAGTTGGCAGAAAATACCAGCTCGGTATTGCTGTCTCCGTCCATGGAGACCACAGAGGCGATACCACCCGAGAGCTCGAGTGCGGTTTCAAAGGACTCAGCTAAGCGTAGTTGCAGATCGTCGCGCACCTTAAAGCGATCTACCACCACTTCTATGGTGTGCTTTTTTTGCAGCTCGAGTGTGGGTGGATCCGACAGATCGCACACTTCGCCGTCGATCCGCGCGCGAATAAACCCCTGTGCCGCTAAGCCTTCGAGCAGCTTAATGTGCTCGCCTTTACGATCCCGCACTACGGGAGCCAGCAGCATCAGCTTTTCGCCTTCAGGCTGCTCTAGTACCTTATCCACCATCTGGCTGACGGTTTGCGCCGTTAATGGCAGCGAGTGCGTGGGGCAGCGCGGCTCACCCACGCGAGCAAACAGCAGGCGCAGATAATCGTAAATTTCGGTAATGGTGCCCACTGTGGAGCGCGGATTATGAGAGGTGGACTTTTGCTCGATGGAAATCGCCGGCGATAAGCCTTCAATATGATCCACATCGGGTTTTTCCATCAAGGACAGAAACTGCCGTGCATAGGCCGACAAGGATTCCACATAGCGGCGCTGGCCTTCTGCATAGAGAGTATCGAAGGCGAGGGAAGACTTGCCTGAACCCGATAAGCCGGTGATCACTATCAGTTTGTCTCTTGGTAAATCCAAGCTGATATTTTTTAGGTTATGGGTTCGGGCTCCGCGTACTTCGATCTTTTTCATCTGCAATTGCACCTAACTGTAAATTCGATCGGCTAGTATGGCACTGGATCATAAGCCCGCCAAGTGTGAATAAGCATTAATCTTGACAGTCCCTCCGTGCTAAACTAAGTCACTTTCATGTTATTTGATGGCACAAGAGGATCCATGAGCGACGAGCAAGGTTTTAGTCCCCGCGAACGGCGGGCGTCCTTTACCCTAGCGGGTATTTTTGGCATGCGAATGCTCGGCTTGTTTATGATAATGCCGGTATTTGCCTTATACGGTAAAGACTTGATCGGCTTCTCGCCTATCTGGGTAGGTATCGTCATTGGCGTGTACGGGCTTACCCAAGCGGTGCTGCAAATTCCCGCCGGTTGGCTATCGGATCGTATCGGGCGCAAGCCGGTGATCTACGCGGGCTTAACGCTGTTTGCTCTCGGATCTGTGATCGCCGCTATGTCTGAGTCGGTGTACGGCGTGGCCATAGGTCGAGTGATCCAAGGCTCTGGCGCCATTGCCGGTGCTATTTTGGCGCTGGCCGCCGATATTACTCGCGAAGAAAGCCGCACCAAGGCCATGGCCATTATTGGCGTCTGCATTGGGCTGTCGTTTGCGATAGCCATGGTGTTGGGGCCAGTATTGGCGTCCTTCTTTGGTTTGTCGGGCGTGTTTTGGGCCACGGCTATCTTGGCGGTGATTGGCATGATCATGGTGCGTTTTATGTTGCCGGATCCGGTGCATAAGGGCCAAATACGTGATGTAACTGCCGCGCCTGAGTTGTTTGGCCGCTTACTGAAAGACAAACAATTACTGCGCCTCGACTTTGGCATCATGCTGTTGCACTTAACGCTCACTGCGGTATTTGTGGCGTTTCCGCTGACCTTGCTCGATGCGGGCTTGGCCGCCGAACAGCACTGGTGGTTATACCTGCCGGTATTGCTGATGTCGTTTGTATTGATAGTGCCGGTATTGATTATTGGTGCTCGCCGCAACCTGAATAAGCAGTTTTTTCAGGCTTCTATTTTGGTAATGATGGCGGCTTTAGTGTTAATGGCGCTGGGCAAAGGTCATATCGGCCTGCTGGCGCTGGCCATGTTGCTGTATTTCACCGCCTTTAACTTTATGGAAGCCTCATTGCCGGCTTTTTTATCTATGCTGGCACCGGCCGGCGCCAAAGGCACCGCCATGGGCATTTATTCCACCAGTCAGTTTTTTGGTGCCTTCTTAGGCGGCGTCTTGGGTGGCGTCTTGTTCCAGTATTTGGGCGGCGTAGGCGTATTTTTACTGGTGGCGGTGGCCATGGGTTTATGGTTTTGGGTCGCCTTAGGCATGAGTAATGTGAGCAAGGTTAGATCTCATATCTTGCCCATAGGTGTTAGTATAGAAACCACTGAACGTCGAGAGCATCTGCTGGCACAGCTGTTAGCTTTGCCTGGCGTGCTTGAGGCCTTGATCATCCCTGAAGAGGGATCGGCTTACCTCAAGGTAGACGGCAATACTTTTGAATTAGACCAAGCAAAAATTGTAATTAATCTGTAAGTGCGGAGCGAGTTATGGCCAATAGAGGCATCAATAAAGTTATCCTGATCGGCCATTTGGGTCAGGATCCTGAAATACGTTATATGCCAAATGGCAATGCGGTAGCCAATATTACCTTGGCCACCAGTGAAACCTGGCGTGACAAGCAGTCTGGCGAGCAGAAAGAGAAAACCGAGTGGCATCGCGTGGTGTTCTTCGGCAAGTTGGCGGAGATCGTCGGCGAATATCTGCGTAAAGGCTCACAAGTCTACGTAGAAGGCCGCTTACAAACCCGTAAATGGCAAGGCCAAGACGGCCAAGACAGATACACCACAGAAATCGTGGTCGATGTGGGCGGCAGCATGCAAATGTTGGGCGGTCGCACGCAAGGCGGCGGTGGCCAAGGCGGCGCCCCACAGGGCGGTCAAGGTGGCTGGGGTGGCCAACAACAGGGTGGTCAACAAGGCGGCCAGCAGCAGGGCGGCGGTCAAGGCAATTGGGGCAGCCAGCAAGCGGCTCCTCAGCAAGGCGGACAAGACAACTGGGGTGGCCCACAAGGCGGCCAGCAGCAGTCTGCACCCCAAGGTCAGCCCGCTTACGGTCAGCAGAATAAACCTGCCGCCCCGCAAAGCCAGCCAGCACCAGCGCCTACCTATAACGAACCACCGATGGACTTCGATGACGATATCCCATTCTAGGACTCTTTAGAGTCTTATCTGAAAGATAAATACTGCAATTAGGCCTCTGTTAATACAGGGGCTTTTTCAACGCTAAAGATGAGCGACTTGTCACGGAATACACGAAAATAGACCTAAGTGGTAAAGCCAGAGAGCGCCGTGGCAATCCATTGAACAGGGAACTAGGGATTGGTGAATAGGGAATTGGCAGGCCGTGATTAGGGAATAGTAACTGACAGATAAACGCTGTGCTCTCGTCCCCAGTCCCACTCCCCGATCACTCGTCACTTAAGAAAAAGATGGGTATTAAATAATCCACGCTCTTCAATATACGGCCCTCATTATCATTTTCACTATCAGTTAGGAAACATCAAATCAGCATGTTTGAACAAACCTTTAAAAATATCGACGATATCTTTCACAAAGATGCGGGCTGTTCCAGTGAGCTGGATTATGCGGAGCAAAGTTCTTGGCTGCTGTTTCTTAAGTATCTTGATGACTTAGAATACGAAAAATCCCTTGCAGCAGAACTGATGGGTGAGCAATACCACTACATTATTGACGAAAGATATCGTTGGAGCGCGTGGGCCGCGCCCAAAGATGCTGACGGCAAGCCGGATTATAATAATGCGCTTACTGGCGACGATTTGATCGACTTCGTTGATTTTAAGCTTTTTCCTTATCTTAAGTCTTTCAAAGAAAAGGCTGATCGGCCGGATACCATCGAATATAAGATTGGTCAGATCTTCAGTGAGCTAAGAAATAAGATCCAAAGCGGTTACTCACTGCGTGATGCGCTAGATAAAATTGATGAGCTGCGTTTTCGCTCCCAAGCAGAAAAGCATGAGCTGTCGCATCTGTACGAAACACGCATTAAAAACATGGGTAATGCGGGGCGTAACGGTGGCGAATATTACACACCACGGCCGTTGATCCGCGCCATGATCGATGTATTGCAGCCCAAGATTGGTGAAACCGTATATGACGGCGCCGCGGGCTCGGCGGGTTTCTTATGTGAAGCCTATGATTATTTGCGTCAAGGGGGCCGTCTTGGCATCGAGGGGAAAAAACAGCTGTCTACCAGCGACTTAAAAACCCTGCAAGAAAAGACCTTCTACGCCAAAGAAAAAAAATCACTGGCCTATGTGATTGCCATTATGAATATGATTTTGCATGGTATTGAAGCGCCCAATGTGATGCACACCAACACGCTGGCGGAAAGCCTGCAAGATATTACCCCCAGCAATCAGCACGACATTATTCTGGCTAACCCGCCGTTTGGTGGCAAAGAGCGCAAAGAAGTGCAGCAGAATTTCCCGATTAAAACCGGTGAAACCGCCTTCTTGTTTATGCAGCACTTTATGAAAATGCTCAAACCCGGTGGCCGTGCCGCCATCGTGATTAAGAACACCTTTTTAAGTAATACCGATAACGCCTCGGTGGCGCTGCGTAAAGAGCTGCTAGAAAACTTTAACCTGCATACTGTCTTGGATTGCCCGGCTAAAACCTTCTTAGGCGCGGGTGTGAAAACCGTAGTGCTGTTTTTTACCAAAGGCGAACCCACGCAAAAGGTTTGGTTCTACCAGCTTGATCCCGGTCGCAGCTTAGGCAAAACCAATGCGCTAAACGACAACGACTTAAAAGAGTTTGTTGAACTACAGAAAACCTTTGCGGAGTCCGAAAAATCTTGGTCCATTAATGTGGCAGATATCGACCAAAAAACGTGGGATTTATCGGTTAAAAATGCCAACGCACCAGAAGCAGCTGCACTGCGTGAACCGTCTGAGATTATTGCTGAAATCATCGCACTGGATTTAGAAAGCGCGGCAATTCTGGATAGTATTCAGGAGTTGTTGTGATGGAGTGGAAGATCAGTAACCTTACAGATATTTCGCAAGTACAAACTGGCAAGTGGGATGCAAATCATGCAACAGAAGATGGCGCATATAAGTTTTTCACATGTGCGTATGAAGCCTTCTTATGTGATACCAAACGATTCGATGGCGAATGTTTAATATTACCAGGGAATGGCGCGAACGTTGGCGAGGTGTTTTATTATTCTGGTGAGTTTGATGCATATCAGAGAACATATATCGTAAGTAATATTAAAATATTTCCTAAGTTTCTTTTTTATCATATGAAATGTTTCTGGAGAGAAAGGAATTTAGACAAACAATATGGTTCAGCAACAAACTATTTAAAAATTGGAAACTTTAAAGAGTATGAAGTTAGCTATCCTTGCATTCTCGAACAAAAACGCATTGTCGCCATCCTGGATGAAGCCTTTGCCGATATCGAACAAGCCCGCGCCAAAACTGAACAAAACCTAAAAAACGCCCGCGAGCTGTTTGAAAGCTACTTGCAGCAAGTATTCAGCCTGCGTGGTGAGGGGTGGGTTGAAACTAATTTAGGGACTGTGGCAGCTTTCAAGAATGGCTTGAATTTTTCACAGAGCAGCAAAGGAGAAAAATTAAAAGTTGTAGGTGTTAAAGATTTTAAGTCCAATTTCATGGTTCCTTTCGAACAACTGGACACCATACAGATAGATGGTGATTTGTCAGAAGCCTACGAGTTAAAAGAAAATGACATTATTACTGTGAGATCTAATGGTAACAAAAGGCTTATTGGCAGGTGCTTGTTGGTGGGAGAAGTAGGTGAAAAAACATCTTACTCAGGTTTCACAATCAGAATCAGGTTGGAGAGCAAGGATGTTTTTCCAAAATTCTTAGCTTATTATCTCAAGTCTTCAACTGTTCATGAGCTATTAATAAATTCAGGTGGGGGTGCAAATATTAGTAATCTAAATCAGAAGATTCTAACGAGCTTGCCAGTGGCCTTTCCTCATTTTGATAAACAGATGCAGCTTGTAGATGCTATTGAGAAGGTTGAGATTGAATCACAAGCGCTTGAAAGGGTTTACGCGAATAAATTGAACACTATCGACGAACTCAAACAATCCATCCTACAAAAAGCCTTCTCTGGCGAGCTGAGTAAAAAAGAAAGCAAAGGAGCGGTTGCCTAATGCCAAATCAAGAACCAATTAAATTTGAAGAGTTTAGCTCTGGCCAATGGGCGCAGCAGTATCAGTATAAAAGTTTTGAGCCAACTAAAATAAACCGTGAATGGCTTTGGCAAGATCCGGTAATTAATACATTGTTGGAAAAAGCTTCTCGGTCATTAGCTGAACTAGATGCTTTTACGTTAATCGTGCCAGATGTTGATTTATTCATTCAGATGCATATTACCAAAGAGGCGAATACCTCTTCGCGTATTGAAGGTACGCAGACGCAAATGGATGAAGCCGTGATGGAGGCATCTCAGCTATCACCAGAGAAGCGCGATGATTGGACAGAAGTGCATAATTATATGCAGGCTATTAACGAGGCAATAGTAGAGCTTGAAAGGCTTCCACTATCTAATCGGTTATTAAAGCATACTCATGAAATATTAATGCAGGGTGTTCGTGGTGAAAATAAATCGCCGGGTGATTTTCGCACGAGTCAAAACTGGATTGGTGGTAGTAGCTTAAAAGATGCCGCATTTGTGCCTCCGCATCATGACCAAGTATTAGACTTGATGAGTGATTTAGAGCAGTTTTGGCATAATGAAGAAATTAATGTTCCTGAGCTTATTCGTATTGCGCTTAGTCATTATCAATTTGAAACTATTCATCCGTTTTTAGATGGTAATGGTCGTATCGGGCGATTATTAATTACGTTATATCTAGTGAATAAAGGATTGTTACGAAAACCTTCTCTTTACCTATCTGACTTTTTTGAGCGAAATAGAAATAGTTACTATGATGCACTGACCAAAGTTAGAGAATCTAACGATATTATACATTGGGTGAAATTTTTTCTTTCGGCAGTAATAGAAACTGCCGGTAAAGGGAAAGAAACTTTCCAAAGTATCTTAGCTTTACGACAAGAGATGGACACTTTGATATTTGGCTATGGTAAGAGGGCTGAAAATGCACAAGTCTTACTAAAAAGACTATATAGCCGACCATCTATTTCAGCTAATGATGCAGCTGAATTGCTAGGTATAAGCCATCAAGCCGCATCTGCACTTTTAAATAAAATGGTTGAGGATAATGTGCTCGATGAGGTTACTGGCTATCAGCGAAATAGAATTTTCTTTTTTAATCGCTATTTAACACTTTTTATAGATTAAAGTAGTTAAGGGCTCTTATGTGTAAGGCAGAGGGTAGTTATCTACACATGGATTTCTGTATGTAAGGCAAAGGGTAGTTACCTTACACATGGGTTTCTGTATGTAAGGCAGAGGGTAGTTACCTTACACATGGGTTTCTGTGTGTAAGGAAGAGAGTAGTTACCTTACACATGAGTTTCTGTATGTAAGGCAGAGGGTAGTTACCTTACACATGGGTTTCTGTGTGTAAGGAAGAGGGTAGTTACCTTACACATGGTTTTCTGTGTGTAAGGTAGAGGGTAGTTATCTTACACATGGCTTTCTATGTCTAATTTTTAGTGACCATCGTCGTACATGGTTTTATTTTAATTTTTTGCATCTAGCTAGCTTGCTACTGCTCTCCGATATAGAGTCTCATATGAGATTTAATATACAGCTTGGTGCTGCCACTATTTTTAAATAAAGGATGAATTAAATGGCCATGAACGAAGCCGATACGCGTGCTAATTTAATTGATCCCAAGCTGGTTGCGGCAGGCTGGGGGCAGGTTGAGGGAAGTTTTATTCGCCGTGAGGTCAAGATTACTCAAGGGCGTATTATTGGTGGCGGTAAGCGTAGCAGCCCGGTTATCAGCGATTATGTGTTGGAGTACAAAGGCCATAAGCTGGCGGCTGTAGAAGCCAAAAAAGAAAGCCTCAGCTACACCGAAGGCGTGCGCCAAGCCAAGGACTACGCCAGTCGCTTACAGTGCCGTATCGGTTACGCAACCAATGGTCATCTGATTTACCAAGTGGATATGGTGAGCGGCAAAGAAGAACTGGTTGCGCAGTTTCTTAGCCCTGAAGCCTTGTGGCAGCTGACGTTTGCTGAGTTAGATACTCAAACACCGGATTACACCGCGGTATGGCGCGAGCGTTTTGCTAAGATCCCGTTTGAAGTCAAAGGTGATTGGCAGCCGCGTTACTATCAAGAAAATGCCATTCGCAACACCCTTGAAGCCATTGCGCAGGGCAAGCAACGTATCTTACTTACTTTGGCCACAGGCACAGGTAAAACCTGCATTGCTTTTCAGACCGCTTGGAAATTGTTTAATAGCCGCTGGAGTTTGAACGCACAAAAAGCCCCCGATGCCGCACAAAAACGCCCCCGTATTTTATTTCTGGCTGACCGCAATATTTTAGCCAATCAAGCCTTTAATGATTTCAGTGCCTTTGGCGAAGATGCGCTGGTGCGTATTGATCCCAGTGAAATTAAAAAGAAAGGCACAGTGCCCAAAAACGCCAGCGTGTTTTTTACCATCTTCCAAACCTTTATGAGCGGCGGGCAAGACGAAGCAGGCAAAGATACGCCGTATTTTGGTGATTATCCTCAAGACTTTTTTGACCTGATTATTATTGATGAGTGTCACCGGGGGGGCGCTAATGATGAAAGTTCGTGGCGCGATATTCTTGATTACTTTGCACCTGCGGTACAGCTGGGCTTAACGGCTACGCCTAAGCGCAAAGGCAACACCGATACTTACAATTATTTCGGTGAGCCGGTATACAGCTATACCCTCAAAGAAGGGATTAACGATGGTTTTTTGACACCGTTTAAGTTGATACCCATTGTTGGCACTATGGATGAGTACGTTTATACGCCAGGCGATGGCGAAGTGATTAAGGGCGATCCAGAGCCTGGCCGTGTCTATAAAGAGGGCGACTTTAACCGCATTATTACCATCCCCGCACGCGAAGAGAAGCGGGTGCGTTATTGGATGGATATGTTTAACCCCAAAGAGAAAACCATTGTCTTTTGCGCTACACAAGAACATGCAGGCATGGTGCGTGATGTTGTAAATCAATATGCCGTTGAAAAGGGCTGGACGACTAACAGCAACTACTGCGTGCGTGTTACCGCCAATGATGGCGCAGCCGGTGATAATGATCTCAAGACTTTTCAGGATAACGAGAAAACTATCCCGACGATTCTGACCACATCACGCAAGCTCTCCACCGGTGTTGATGCGCGCAACGTGCGCAATATCGTGTTGATGCGCCCGTGTAACAATATGATTGAGTTCAAGCAGATCATTGGCCGTGGCACGCGCATGTATGACGGTAAAGATTACTTCACTGTTTATGACTTTGTAAAAGCGCATTACAACTTTGCCGATCCAGAGTGGGATGGCGAACCAATAGGGCCTGAAGTGTGTGAGGTGTGTAATAACACGCCGTGCAGCTGCCCGAAAGAGCCTTGTGAACAGTGTGGGTTTCACCCGTGCAGTTGCCCTAAACTTTGCCCTGTATGCAATGCTGAGCCGTGTGAGTGCGAGGCCGAGGTTTGTCAGATGTGCGGCGAATTACCTTGTGTATGTGTGCAAGAGCCTTGCTCTGAATGCGGTATGCAGCCATGTGAGTGCGGGCGTGAAGAAAAAATTATTATTCAATTGAGTGACGGTAAAGCAAGACAAATCCAGCATATCTCGTCGGCAATGTATTGGAGCCCTGACGGTAAGCCCATTACCGCGAAAGAGTTTATTGAGCGCATGTTTGGCGACCTGCCACAGTTCTTTACCGATGAAGATCAGTTGCGGGCAATATGGAGCGATCCTACGACACGCGAAAAGCTGTTAGAGGACTTAGCGGAAGCCGGTTATGACGATGAAAAACTGGATAGCATGAAAGAGCTGATTGATGCCAAAGACAGTGATGTGTATGACGTGCTTGCGTATGTTGCTTACACGGCGGAAACTCGTACCCGAAACGAGCGTGCTCAGCGAGCCAAACCTTTGATCAGAAAGGCCTTCGCCAACTATAAGCAACATGAGTTTGTGGACTTTATTCTGGATAAGTATGTAGCCGATGGCGTAAATGAGTTAGCAGCGCAAAAAATGCGCAGTCTAATAGAGCTGAAATATAACACCATTAGTGATGCCGCCAGCGAGCTTGGCTCAATGGCGGCGATTCGCGAAACGTTTATTGGTTTTCAGCAATATTTATATCAGGCTTGATAAAGATACCGCCAGTTCAGGCTTCTAAGCACGCTGCTTATCTCCTTAAATGCTCTTGGTTTTAATGATGTGCTGGTATCTTTTGTGTCGAGGAACGTCGGGTGTAGGCAGTGCGGTGCTGAAGACTATGACGGCTAGTTCGCGCATTAGCTGATGGTTACCGGCGATTAAGTAATAACTCATAACTTCTGTGGAGTTTTCAGTCTGCTTGCCCCTTAAAAAACTAAAGATCTTTTGCCACGCCTCTTTGTTTACGAGAAGCACTGAATCCACGGAAAAATAGTGATCAAATCTGAATGTGATTTTTCTGGATAAGAGCCAAACCGTCATAGAGGGGCTCTTACCCCCATCAAAGGCTTTTTAGCTCTTGTCGCACGTGAACTGCGTTCCGTCTTCTTCCGTGGCAAAAAATATCTTTTTCGACTCCACATCTGTTATGCCGTTCTACTTAGCACATTATAAAGCGAGCCGTTATCAATACTATGGCCCGCAATAATGCGGGCTCGGCTATTTTACGATGCACAGTCAAAGCTAAGCGCTGTGTGCGCTTTCTTTTTCATCGATCACGGCGGCGCCTATGATGTCGCCGGTGACGTTAGAGGCGGTGCCGCCCATGCTGAGAATGGCATCCACGCCGGCTATTAACGCCACTATTTCCAGCGGTAAACCAAATAAGCTTAATACCGCCGACAAGGTGACTAAGCCGGCGGCGGGCACGCCTGCGGTGCCAATAGAGAGCAGGGTGCCGATAACCACTATGGTTAGCATGTCGGTCCAGGCCAGATCTAAGCCCATGATATTGGAGGCAAACACCAAAGATACGCCCATGCGCAAGGCGCCGCCATCTGAGTTAAAGATGGCACCGAGCGGCAAGGCGAAGTGGGCCGTTTTTTCTGAAACGCCGGCTTTTTTCGCCGCTTGAATAGCAATGGGTAAGCTGGCGAGACTACTAGTGGTAAAAAAGGCGGTGGCATAAGCTTCTTTAATATCGATAAAAAAAGCTATTACCTTAAAACCTGCTAGTTTCAAACATGAGGTATAAACCAAAGCCCATAATAGCGCTAGGCCTAAGTAAAATGTGAGGGTAAATAGCAGTAAAGACTTAAAGGTAAGCCAGCCTTGGGCGCCAAAGGTAGCGGCGCTAATGGCGAATACACCTATGGGTGCATACAGCAGAATGCCGGCCAGTATTTTATAAAATAATTCATTAAAGGCACTAAATAGTCGCTCTAGAAGTAAGCCATGGTCTTGCATGCTGTTATCGACTGAATAAGTCATCCCCGACATGGCCATGCCGATAATAATGGCAATAAATAAGATGGCCATTAAATCGCCGGCGGCAAAGGCGGCAAATAAGTTATCTGGCACTATTTTTAGCAGCATGTCTGCGGCGTGCGGCAGGTGCGGTTTTTGCACTAGGGTATCTGGCAGCGACAGCTGTAAACCTGGGTTAAAAAATAGCGCCAAAGATACGCCAATGCACACTGCCATGGCGGTGGTGGCGGCATAATAGAGGATAAGTTTGCCACCGAGCCGTCCCATCTGGCGTAGGTTCATGCGGCCAATGGCCAGTGCCACCGTTAAGAAGATAACAGGCGTAGCGATCAGGCTTAATAAGCGGATAAAGACAGTGCCTAAAGGGCGGAGCACGACGGCGTGTTCGCGAAACAGAATCGCCACTAAAATTCCCAACACAAAGCCGGCCGACATTTTGATGACCAAAGAGGTGTCGTTATATTTTTTCCAAATGTTCATGGGGATTGATTAGACCTCTGTTGAACGGGTGCAGAATGAACATAAATGGCCATTAAGGCTGAGTGGTGTGTGCTTGCGGCACTCTCTTGGGCGTAGCTAGCGCTAGCGCATGGTACATGAAAAGTCGATTAGACGTAAAATAGGGTGCCCTTTGGGTCAATCTGCTGTGTTGCGGCTAGCGCTTGACCATCGCTTGGGCAAGACAGTAATCTGCAAAATATTGAAATGATACCTACGACTGTAACTAAGCCTTGTTAAGGTTCATTTTTGCTGGCGTAAGCTGCGCTTTTTAAGTGCAAATAATTCAGTCAATATTTTTTGTTAAGCTAACATAATGCGCGGGTTTCAGGCAGGCCTGAGGGTACTCAGGATAGCCGTAGCGAGCGGCAATTTAGGGAAGTTAGCGTGCGCCAACGAGCGTAACGCAAGGATGGGTATGAAATTTACAAACCAGCTTATTACCACTCTTAGCCTCTGTGTGCTAACGGCAGTAGTGATAGTGCTGATTGGCTCCGGAATCAGTTTTTATCAGATTGGGGCTTTATATCAGCAACGCCAAGTGAACACAGTTTTTCGGCTGGTCGATGAAGGTTGGCAAGCCAGTGGCGCCAGACCCGATAAGATGAATGCTTGGCTGCCCCATATCTTGGAAGTGAACGGTATTATCGACTTTACCGTGTTGCGGGGTGACAGCCCGGTTTATAATTCTTCTCGTATTGATGCGGCGGCGACCGTCGGTGATGTGTTTACGATGGAATACTCGGCGGTACTCGAAGCAGAGCCTAACTTATCGGCACATTTAGTGTTGCGGCCTCCTTTTTATAATATCGATCATTCCTTTACCGCTTTGTCGGGTATCTTAGGCTCCTTAGTCTTGGTATTTATAGGTTTATTATTTATGTTGCGCTGGCTGCGACGCCAATTTCGTGGCTTAGAGCTATTAAATATTCGTAGTCAATACATACTGCAAGATAAGCTAAGTTCATTAGCTCATGACCCTTTACTGGAATGGCCTCATCATACTAGTCAAGCGCTGGATAAATTATTGCTGGCATTGAAAGATGCGAGCAAAGAGCGCAGTCGCTTTGACTCTTTTATGCGGGCTAATGTGTTTTTTGATAAAAAAATGGGCATTGGTAACCGAGTCTTTTTTGATAACCGTCTAGAGGCGGCGCTAAATGATCCCGCTTGTCATGGTGGGGCCCTCTTGCTAGTAGAATTACAGGATTTGGCACAAATTAATTATCACTTTGGTTATGAATGTGGTGATGAATTATTAACGTCTGCCTCTATTTATATGAGCCATTTTGTGCGCGGTAAACCGGGTGCATTACAGGCGCGTTATACCGGCACGACCTTCGCCTTGTTATTGCCTAATACGGTGGAGAACGAAGCCAAAGAGGCCGCGCGTCAGGTAATGAAGTTATTACGTCGTCTTAACTGGCCGGAAGAAATCACGGATCCGGCTATTTATATTGGTGGTGTTTGTTTTCGAATTGGTGAGCCCTTATTGCAAATACACGAAGAAGCCGAGCTGGCATTGCGCAGTGCCGAGCTGCAAGGGGGCGAAGGCTATTTTATTTATTATAAGGGCGTGACCGAAGAGAGTATGGGTAAGGGGACTGTACGCTGGCGAGCATTGTTGGAACGTGTGTTGGCGCAACAAACCATTCAGCTAGATCGGCAAGGTATTTATGTGGGCCTTAATCAGGCGCCTGTTATGTATGAACTACTGGCGCGGATCCAAGATGAGCAAGGCCGTGAGTTGTCGGCTGGGCAGTTTTTACCAATGGCTGAAAAATGTGGCCTGCTCAATCAGCTCGACCGTAATATTATTGCTCAGGCATTGGCGCTGTTACCGAGTATTGAGCCGGGTGCTAGCTTAGCGGTTAACGTGTCGGCGACCAGTTTATTGCAGCGCCAGTTTCAAAATTGGCTGGTCTTGGAGTTACTGCAACTGCCTAAGGCACAAGTTAATAAGTTGGTGATTGATCTCTCTGAGGCCCAAGTCAGTCGGCATGCACAATCACTGATCACACCGCTGCGTGCCTTAAAGGCCTTAGGTTGCCAGCTGGCGGTGGATCACGCGGGACAAGATGTGGTGAGTACTCAATATGTGCAAGATTACCAGTTGGATTATCTGAAGATACATCCAAGCTTAGTGCGCGACATTGATACCAAAGCCGTTAACCAAATGGCGGTCAGTAGTTTAATTGGTAACAGCGAGGGCAGTCAGACGAAGGTGATCGCCATGGGCGTAGAAACCCGAGCTGAGTGGCAGTGTTTATCACAGCTGGGAGTATATGCGGGGCAGGGCTATTTCTTTGCTTATCCAGAGTCCTCCGCTAATAAGGAGGCTGGCGTTTTGATAAGCCGCCGCCATTAACCTTTAGCTTCTGCGCACTGAGTCACGGCCTGCAGCGTTCGCCACTAGCGCGCACCTTGCAGTCCGCCCGTGTGTAAGAACACCAATTGGCTGTTGGGGGCATAGTAGCCGGCGGCAATATCGCGAAATAACCCCAGTAAGGCTTTGCCGCTGTAAATGGGCTCGAGCGGCAGGTTAAGTTGTTGGCTTAATAGTGCTATCTCCGCCTTATCGGATGCGGTGCATTTTGCATAGCCGCCGCCATGATGTTCCAGCCTTAATTGCCAGCCATTATCTTGTGCGGCTGGCGGATATAAAGCACAAACTTCATTTTGTAACCAAGCCGCGCCTTTTAAGACCGCATAAGCGGTGAGCTGGCTGTGTGCTGGGCGCGCCGAAATTAAGCCGGCTAAGGTACCACCACTGGCCACCGGCAAGATCAGCTGATCGATAGCACTGGGGAGTGTTGCAAAGAGTTGTGTCGAGAGTGGTGTGGGTACTGATGCCGAGAATGGTATGGGGAGTGCAATAGCAGGCGGTGAGGCTAATTGCGACGCCAGCTCCGCCCACAGCTCCGCCACTCCGGGCAAGGCGCGCGCAGAGCTGCCGCCTTCGGGTATGAAGTAATAGCCCGGATAGCGGTCGGCCAGCTCATTGAGCCAATGGGCGTCTTGGCGCCGCCTATATAGCTGGCGATCGACAAATTTCAGCGCCATGCCCCAGCGTTGGACATCACTTAACGTAGGATTGTGCTGGCTACTGGCTTCGCCGCGCACTATGCCAAGGGTGGGTAGCGCCAGTTGTTGTCCTATGGCGGCCAAGGCATGCAAATGATTGGAATAGGCGCCGCCAAAGCTGAGTAGTCCCTTGGCCTCTTGTTTAATGGCGTGGCGCACTGGGTATTTTAGCTTGCGCCATTTATTGCCAGAGATGGTGCCATGCAAAACATCGTCACGCTTCGCCCACAACCTGATCTTATGTCGTTCGAGTAATGGGTGCACGAGTGGCTGTAATGGTGAGGGGGAGGCAGTTGAGTATAATTGCTGCCAAGAGTTAAGAGAGGCCACAAAATTAAAATTAAAAGGGATTAGAGCGTAAGTTTAGGGAACTTATTGTTTTATTGAAACTCATAACCGCTCTAGTGCGTATTTAGCCGTGCATGTTTCTTGCCAGTGGTAAGCTGCATTGATAAAGTGAGCCGCACTTTCACGCTTTCTTAATCCAAGGTCTCGTTCAGCATATGTTTAAAAAGCTAAGAGGCATGTTTTCCAACGATCTATCGATCGATTTGGGCACGGCCAACACTCTCATCTACGTTAAAGATCAAGGTATTGTTCTTAACGAACCTTCAGTTGTCGCTCTGCGCCAAGATAAATCAGGCCAAAAGCACGAAGTTGCCGCCGTGGGGCAAGCCGCAAAACAGATGCTGGGTCGTACGCCGGGCAATATAGCGGCGATTAGACCGATGAAAGACGGCGTGATTGCTGACTTCTATGTTACCGAAAAAATGTTACAGCATTTTATTAAACAAGTGCACGACACTAATTTCTTCCGCCCCAGCCCACGCGTCTTGATCTGTGTACCCTGCGGTTCTACGCAAGTGGAACGTCGTGCCATTAAAGAGTCCGCCTTGGGTGCTGGCGCGCGTGAAGTGTATTTAATTGATGAGCCGATGGCTGCCGCTATTGGGGCCGGTTTACCGGTATCGGAAGCCACAGGCTCCATGGTGGTTGATATTGGTGGTGGTACTACCGAAGTCGCCATCATCTCTCTAAATGGCGTTGTATATTCGCAGTCGGTGCGCATTGGTGGTGACCGTTTCGATGAAGCCATCATTAATTATGTACGCCGTAACTACGGCTCACTGATAGGTGAAGCCACCGCCGAGCGCATTAAGCACGAAGTGGGCTCTGCTTACCCCGGTGACGAAGTGCTGGAAATTGAAGTGCGCGGTCGTAACTTGGCCGAGGGCGTGCCACGCAGCTTTACCCTTAACTCCAACGAAATTTTAGAAGCGCTGCAAGAACCATTGAGCGGCATAGTGAGTGCTGTGATGGTGGCACTCGAGCAGTCTCCGCCTGAGCTGGCATCCGACATTGCCGAGCGCGGCATGGTCTTAACCGGCGGTGGTGCCTTGTTGCGCGACTTGGATCGCTTGTTAATGGAAGAAACCGGTATTCCGGTAGTGGTGGCTGACGAACCGCTGACCTGTGTCGCACTCGGTGGCGGCAAGGCATTAGAGATGATTGATATGCATGGTGGAGACTTGTTCCATTACGACTAATCAACAGGCCGAGTTTCTCGGCCTCTCTTTTACGCGCTAAATCTGCACCATGAATACTATTTTTGGTCGAGGTCCTGCACTCCCTATCCGCTTAGCAATTGCCGTGGTGGCCTCGCTGTCGCTGATCGTTGCCGATGGCCGCTATCACAGCTTCACCGATGCTAAGTTGTACCTCAATACCTTAGTGAGTCCACTGCAATATCTGGCCAACAGTCCACGTTGGATGCTGGACTCCGCCTCTAATCAATTGATGTCTAATCAAACCTTGCTCGCGCAATCTAAACGGCTCGAAAATGAGCTGTTTTTATTGCGTGATGATTTATTGCGCCTGAATCATTTGGAGCAAGAAAATAAGCGATTACGTGATTTATTAGGCTCGCCGGTGCGCCGCGATACGCGGCGCATGGTGGCGGAAATTTTAGCCGTAGACACGGATCCTTTTTCTCATCAGGTGGTGATTGATAAAGGTGCCCTGGTGGGCGCGTTTGAAGGCCAGCCGATACTCAATGAACAAGGGGTGGTGGGACAAGTGATTTCGGTCGGCAAAAATACCAGCCGCGTGTTGCTGATCACGGACACCAGCCATGGTATTCCGGTGCGCGTGGCGCGTAATGGTATGAGAGCCATTGCCAGCGGCAGTGGTCAGCTGGATCGTTTATTGCTGCATAACATCACCCGCAATACCGATATTCAAGAAGGCGACGTGCTGCTGAGCTCTGGGCTTGCGGGGCGCTTTCCTGAAGGGTATCCGGTGGGGCGTGTCAGTCATGTCGGCTATGAAATCGGCCAACCTTTTGCCGATATTCGCGTGCAACCCTTTGCCGCCTTGGATAGGGTGCGGTATTTGTTGCTGTTGTGGCCCGATCCCAAGCTGAGCGAGACAGATGATGTCGAACAGGCCACAGAGGCTGAGCCTGCTATTGATGCAACGTCTGCAGCTAAGTCTGATGCGGCGAGCCTTGGTTCGTCGGCGGTGGCAGAGGTAGCTGAATGAGAAGTTTTTCTTTAAAAGGGCGGTTAGTTATTGCGCTGAGTTTATTGCTGGCGCTGATTTTATCCGTGTTGCCCTTACCGGATTTAATTATGCCCTTTCGCCCAGATTGGGTGTTGTTGAGCTTAATTTACTGGTCAATTGCGCTGCCTCATAGAGCGAACGTAGGGGCGGCATTCTGTGTCGGCTTGTTGTACGACATACTGCTCGGCTCAGTACTGGGCGTAAATGCTTTAGCCTTGGTGATACCCGTATATCTGGCTGCATCGCAATTTCAACGTATGCGTAACTATTCGGTGTGGCAGCAGGCGTTTGTGGTGGCGTCCCTCGCTATCTTAAATAAACTCCTGATTTTTTGGGCTGCGTATATGAACCGCGATATCCAACTGGATTACCATTATTTTTGGTCCATCGTCAGCAGCATGGTGTTTTGGCCTTGGGTATTCTTGCTATTGCGTAAAACGCGCCGCCAGTTCGCCATTACTTAAATGCAAGAGTAGCGCCGAGCACCAAGCGCCCTGCGCCCAGCTAACCATAAGCATTGTTGTTCTTGGCGCTGGGCGTTTTTCTATGAATCACCTCACTCTGCACGGAATTTTCAATGTCCCCACTCATGTATCTGGCGTCTGGCTCGCCGCGCCGCCGCGAATTGCTGGCACAGCTTAATGTGCCCTTTGAATTAGTATTGCCTCAAGTGGTGGAATGCCAACAAGCGGGGGAGACGGCTGAGCAATACGTACAACGTTTGGCCAGAGACAAGGCGCTAGCCGGTGCAGCTCTGGCAGTGATTAGCGAACGACAAGCGCTGCCCGTGCTCGGTGGGGATACGATAGTGGTGCTGGATGGTGAGGTACTAGAAAAACCCCGCGATCAAGCAGATGGCATGAATATGTTGCGCCGCTTATCTGGGCGTAGCCATCAGGTGCTGACTGCCATGGCGCTGACGAAGGCAGGCCAAGTGAGCGAGGTGCTAGTTGCTACCGAGGTGACTTTTAGAGTCTTAAATGATGCAGATATCGCGCGCTATTGGGCCAGCGGTGAGCCCGCCGACAAAGCCGGTGGTTATGGTATTCAAGGCTTGGCGGGCAGTTTTGTGGCACGTATCAATGGCAGTTACAGCGCCGTTGTGGGCTTGCCATTAGTCGAAACTCACTATCTGTTGCAAGCGGCCGGACTTTTACCCAACTGACGCCTATTTTGCCGTCAATCTATGCTAGTTTAGTCATCATTTACTTCTACTAGGGACAGTATCCATGTCGGCAGAACTCATTATTAATGTGACCCCTGCAGAAACCCGCGTCGCCTTGGTTGAAAACGGGATTTTGCAGGAAGTACACGTGGAGCGCCAAGCGCGCCGCGGTATTGTCGGCAATATTTACAAAGGTAAAGTCAGCCGAGTATTACCCGGCATGCAGGCCGCCTTTGTTGATATTGGCGGCGAGCGTGCCGCCTTTTTACATGCCTCCGATATAGTGCCGCACACCGAATGCGTGGCTAGCAAAGAGCAGGCTAATTTTCAGGTGGGTAACATTGGTGAATTAGTGCGCCAAGGCCAAGACATAGTGGTGCAAGTGGTGAAAGACCCCTTGGGCACTAAAGGTGCGCGCCTCACCACCGACATTACGCTGCCATCCCGTTATCTGGTGTTTATGCCGGGCAGCGCTTACGTGGGCGTGTCGCAACGTATTGACTCCGAGCTTGAGCGTGAGCGGTTAAAAGCCATAGTTGGCGCTTACGTTGATGAGCAAGGCGGCTATATTATTCGCACCGCCGCCGAAGGCGTGGGTGCGACAGAGTTAGCGCAAGATGCGGCGTTTTTAAATCGCTTATGGCGCAAAATTCAAGAAAGACGCATCAAATCGTCGGCCTGCGCCATCTTGTACCAAGACTTGGGCTTGAGCTGTCGCATAGTGCGCGATTTTGTGGGCGCCGAGCTAGACCGTATTCGGGTCGACTCCGGCAGCAGCTGCGAGGTATTGCGCGAGTTTGTGGATGAGTTCGTGCCCGAGTTAACCGGCAAAATTGAGTATTACCAAGGCGAGTCGCCGATTTTCGACTTGTATGATGTGGAAAACGAAATTCAGCGCGCACTCAATCGTAAAGTGGAGCTTAAATCTGGCGGCTATTTGATCATCGATCAAACCGAAGCCATGACCACAGTCGACATCAATACTGGCGCCTTCGTCGGGCACCGCAATCTCGAAGAAACCATCTTCAATACTAATACCGAAGCCACGCAAGCCATTGCCCGCCAATTACGGCTGCGCAACCTAGGCGGCATCATCATTATCGACTTTATCGATATGCATGACGAAGATCATAAGCGGCGTGTGCTGCACAGCCTAGAGGCGGCGTTAGCCAAAGACCGTGTTAAAACTAATGTTAATGGTTTCTCGCAATTGGGTTTGGTCGAAATGACGCGCAAACGCACCCGCGAAAGCCTAGAGCACATCTTGTGCGGCGTTTGCCCCGAGTGTAACGGTCGGGCGCGGGTGAAAACCGTCGATAGCGTCTGCTATGAAATATTGCGTGAAATTACCCGCGTCAATAAAGCCTATAAAGCCGACAAATTTGTGGTGTATGCGTCACTGGCGGTGGCGTTAGCCTTAGAAGAAGATAATGCGCATATGCTGGCGGAGCTGGAAGTCTTTATCGGTAAAGAAGTTAAAGTAAACAGCGAGCCTTTGTATAACCAAGAACAATTTGATGTGGTGATGATGTAGTGTCTGTGATGTTCAAGCGCAGCTTAAATTGGGCCTGGCTCAGTGTGGCCGCCATCGCGGTGCTGTTAGCCGTGCTGGTTACCATGCTGCGTTTTGGCGCGCCTTGGTTGGCTCAAGCCCAGCAGCAATGGCTAGACGGTTGGCTTAGTGAGCATCACATCGAATTGCAGATAGGTGGTTTGGGCTTAAGCTGGCAAGATTATGGCCCCATACTGGCGCTCAACGATGTCACCTTGCGCCGCGCAGACGCGCCCACTATTACACTGCGCCGCGCACTCGTCGGTGTTCAGCTGTGGCAGAGCCTGCGTCAATGGCGGCCAGTGCTCAATGAGCTAACGCTGGAAGGCTTACGGCTACCCATAGCACTGGATGATAAAGACCCCGCAAGCCCCCGCGCACCCTTCGATTGGCAAGGGCTACGCCATTTGGTGTTAGAAGGCGTTGAGCAATTCTCCCTGCAAGATGCCGAGTTATTACTGAGTCACGGCGAGCAGCCACTGTTTCAATTGCATCTACCCGACTGGCATTGGCGCAATGCGCCCGATGAACACCAAGGCCAAGGCAGCTTGGCCTTTAGTGAGCAAGCCCAGCAGCAACTGCAAGTGCGCAGTCAGTTTAGCGGTGAACTCGACCGCCTAGATGGCCAGCTTTATATCAGTGCCGATGGCGTGAATGCCTCGGATATCTTGAAACAAATTCGCCCTGACGATTCATTAGTGAGCGCCGAGCTCAACTTTGAATTCTGGCTAGAATGGCAGCAAGGCCAGCTTATGGCAGGCATTTTAGCACTAGGTGAAAACCGCTTCGGCTGGGGCGATCAGCATCAAGTGGCCATTAATGGTGGGCGGGTACAATGGCAACCCACACCCAATGGTTGGCAGTTGGCCAGTAATAAGGTCGACATTAGTGTCGACAACGAAGCTTGGCCCATTTGGCACCTACAAGTGGATCGCCAAGGGGAGCGGCTACAAGGCACCTTAGACCGACTGACCTTTACCGACGTGGCCCTGCTCGCCGAATGGGGAGAAAGTTTTCTCCCCAACACCGCCAAGCAACTAGCGGGCATAGCACCGCGCGGCCAATTAACCGACCTGTATTTTAGCGCCGAGCCCAGCGGTAAAGACTGGTATTGGCAAGGCAATCTAGATCGGGTTAGCACCCAAGCCTTTGGTTGGGCACCGGCCACGCAAGGCTTAAACGGACACTTTGTGCTGGCCCCAGACAGCGGTGAGCTCAGCGTACAACAAGCCAAGGCCGGGGATTGGGAGTTTGATAAGGCGTTTCGTGGCCCTTGGCCGCTTGAGCAAGTGAATGCCGAGATCAAATGGCAACAGCAAGCCTCCAAAAACTGGTTGCTGTGGAGCGAAACATTGGCTGTGGATACCCAAGATTTGGCCTTAGAAGGCTGGTTTAGCCTCTTGCTGCCCACAGATGCGGCTCCGCTGCTCAGCGCCTCGGCACGGGTGGACGTGTTGCGTGCGGGGCAAGCCTATCGTTACTTTCCTGAGCCCGTGATGGGCGCGGCCTTAGTGGATTATCTGCAAGGCGCCATAGTGGCGGGGCAGGCCAAAGGCGCGGAAGTGCTTTGGTATGGCCGCTTAAATGGTTTTCCCTATAAAGATCAGAGTGGCATTTTTCAAGCTCGCGTGCCTCTGCGCCAAGCTGAGTTTCGCTTTGACCCTCACTGGTTGCCGCTCACTGACTTGAGTCTGGATCTGTTATTTGAAAATGATGGTCTTTATATGACCGGTAAGAAAGGCCGCTTAGGTAAGGTGAACGCCACCGATATTACCGCCGACATAGCGCCGCTGCATGAGACGTCTAAGCTGGAGCTGACGGCAAAAATTAACGGCGAGGGTGGCGCCGTTAGTGAGTATTTACAAGATTCGCCTCTGGCCTCTTCGGTCGGCGTAACGCTGGAGCAAGTGCAAGTCAGTGGCCCCTTAAATGCGCAGCTGGCGCTGAGTATTCCCTTAAAAGGTGGTAGCGCCGTGGCCGTGAAGGGCCAAGTGGACTTTGCCAACAACGGCGTGCGGGTCAAGCCGCTGGACTTGCCCTTAAATAAAGTAAGTGGCCACTTACTGTTTGATGAACACCACACAGAGTTTACTAACCTCAGCGCGAGTTGGCTCGACCAGCCCATGCAATTGTCTTATCTGGGTAAAGAAGCGGCTAAGGGCTATGAGGTGGAGCTGGGCATTAAGGGTAAAGTGCTGCCAGAAAAGCTGCAGCATTTACATCCGGCAGTTAAACCCTTGAGCGGTAACGCCGATTGGCGCGGCCAGTTGCAGCTCACCTTGCCTCATCAAGGTGGGCTGCATTATGCCTTTAACGCCGACTCCACCTTAATCGGTTTAACCAGTGGTTTGCCTGCGCCCTTTAATAAAACTCGCCAACAGTCATTCAATAGCAAGCTGAGCGTAAATGGTGGAGCCGACTACGCCAAGGTCGCACTGCAAGTTGGCGAGCATATACGCGGCGATGCACAGCTGAGCGTTACCAAGCAAGGGGCTAGCATAGAGCAACTCTGGTTGGCGGCGGGGGCCGGAGTGAATGTTAGCTTGCCGCGCCCGCCGCTGGATATTGCATTACGCGTACCTGAGTTGGCGCTTGATGCTTGGTTATCCCTGCTCGGTGACTTGCCCAGTCTCGCTCAACCAGCCAAGAATATCGGCAAAGCCAGCGCGTCAGGCTTAAGCTGGCCAGAGCATTATCGGGTGGCGATGCATGCCAGCCGTGCGCAATTATGGCAACAGCCCTTGCATCAACTGAACTTAGTGATCACGCCCGATAACCAAGGGCGCTCGCAATTAGTGATCAAGGCCGAGCAGGCTGACGGTAAGCTGACCTTTGGTGGCACTAAACCGATCCAGGCGAATTTTAAGCGGCTATGGTTGGGGAATAAACAGGCACCACCACTTGCTGCTAACGCGGCTGCTAAGCCACTCAGTGCCGCCATTGAACTCACGCCAAGTGACGTGCCCGCCCTGCATTTTCAATGTGAAGATTGCCGTTGGCAGCAGGTCGGTTTCGGTCAAGTGGCGTTTAATTTACAGCCGCTGGCCAAAGAAAATGGCGTGCAATTGAGCCAATTGGTGATAGACGGCCCCTTATTGCAGGCTAAGGCCAGCGGTCAATGGCTGCAGCAAGGCCATGTGGATCTCAGTCGTTTAGAATGGCAAAGCAGCAGTCCTTCGTTGCAACATTTATGGCAAGCCTTCGGCAAAGAATCCCCCTTTAGCGACACCTCGGCTCAGCTAAGCGGTAAGTTGCGTTGGTTAAGCCCGCCTTGGCAGCCACAGCTTGCCAGTATGAATGGCGAGCTGGCGGTAAAAACCGGGTCGGGTGTGCTGCGCGAGCTGAAGACCAAGGGTGCGGGATTATTGTCGGTGCTCAGTCTCGAGTCTGTGATGCGCCGCCTGCGCTTAGACTTTAGGGATGTGTTTGCCCAAGGTTTTTACTTCGACAGCATAGCGGCCAGCGGTCAATTGCAAGCTGGGGTATTAACCAATAAAGACTTATTGATAAAAGGCGCCGCCGGTGATTTACGGGGTAAGGGTGAGCTAAATTTTGCAACCGAGCAGCTTAACTATAATGTGGAGCTCACCCCGAATCTAACCGGAAATTTACCCGTGTTAGCCGCCTTTGCCGTGGCACCGGTGGCGGGGTTATATGTGCTGGCGCTGTCTAAGGTATTAGGGCCGGTAGTCGATGTGTTTACCCGCATTCGTTATCAGGTAACAGGATCTATTAACGCGCCCAAAGTGACGGAGCAGGGCCGAGATAAAAAACGCATCAAGGTGGCAGAATAAGGACGGTGAGGTGTGAAGAGTGAAGGGTTAAAAAGTGAAGCGCTAAAGGGCGCGCAGTACTTTTAGTGATGGCCCAACTTGCAAACGCGAGTCTTTCGCCTTACTCCTCACGCCTCACTCTTCACTCCTCACACAAAAAAGGAGCAGCTCATGGAGTTAGTGGCCCTACAAATGACGGCGACTGCCGATTGGTCGACCAATCGGGCGACCATTAATCGTTTATTGGATCAACTGCCGAGTCAGCGGCCATTATTGGCGTTGCTGCCGGAAAATGCGGTGGTGTTCGGCTGCCGTGATGCGCTATTAAATAATGCGGAAACCTTAAACGAGGGGCCGATTCAGGCGCAGTTTAGCCAATGGGCGAAAAAGTACGGTATTTGGCTGGTGGTGGGCTCTATGCCGACCCGCATCGAGCACAGTGCACGCTTTCATGCCAGCAGCTTGGTATACAACGACCAAGGGCAACAGATTAGCCATTATCATAAGCTGCACTTATTTGATGTAACGGTAGCGGATGCTCAGGGCAGCTATCGGGAGTCAGACAGCTTTGCTCCGGGTGATGAACTTAGCGTGGTGGACAGTCCTTTCGGGCGTTTAGGCTTGTCTATCTGTTATGATTTGCGCTTTTCATCTTTATACGGTGCGCTGCGTGAGCGTGGCGCCGATATTTTATTGGTGCCAGCGGCCTTTACTCGGGTCACGGGCCAAGCCCATTGGTTACCTTTATTGCAGGCCCGCGCCATCGAAAATCAATGTTACGTGGTGGCGGCTGGCCTCTACGGCGAAACGGGTGCGCGCCAGACTTGGGGGCATTCGGTGATTATCGACCCTTGGGGTGAAATTAAAGCCTGCTTAGCCACAGGCGAGGGGCTGGTGTCTGCGGCCCTAGATACAGAACAGTTGGCAGCGATTCGTCGTCAAATGCCGGTGGCACAACATGCGCGCTTAAGCGCGGTTTGGAGAAAGTAATGAGTATTGAACAAATTAACCGCAGCATATTGGTGCCCAACCAATTAGATATGGCGTTGCTTGACGCGCAATTAGCGCGCCTGAGTCGCCACCAGATAGACTTTGCCGATCTGTATTTTCAAAACAGCGTACATGAGTCTTGGGTATTAGAAGACGGCATAGTGAAAGACGGCAGCTACAACATAGAGCAAGGCGTGGGCGTGCGCGCCGTGAGCGGCGAGAAAACCGGCTTTGCCTATTCTGATGAGCTGACCGCCAGTGCGCTAGACCAAGCGGTGAGTGCGGCGCGCGGTATCGCCGAAAAAGGCGGTGATGGCCGTTTTAAAGTGGGCAAGAGCCAGATTATTACGCCGCGCTACATGGGCGTAAATCCACTGGACAGCCTAACGCGCGAGCAAAAAATTGAATTGCTGCAACAGATGGACGCTTTCGGTCGCAGCTTAGACTCCGCAGTCAGCCAAGTGATTGTCTCAATTTCTGGCGTTTATGAAGAAATGTTAGTGCTGGCCACCGATGGCACTTTGGCCACCGACTTGCGCCCCTTAGTGCGCCTCAACTGCTCGGTACTGGTGGAGCGTAACGGTCGCCGTGAGCGCGGCGGCAGTGGCGGCGGCGGTCGTACCGGTTATGAATATTTCTTAGATATAGTCGACGGCCAGCCTAGAGCCATGAGCTATGTGAAAGAAGCGGTGCGCCAAGCCTTAGTAAACCTAGAAGCCATAGATGCACCGGCCGGCACTATGCCGGTGGTGTTAGGTGCGGGTTGGCCGGGCGTGCTGCTGCACGAAGCGGTTGGCCACGGTCTGGAAGGCGACTTTAACCGTAAAGGCTCATCTGCCTATGCTGGTCGCATCGGTGAAAAGGTCGCGTCTAGTCTGTGCACCATAGTGGATGATGGCACCTTGATGGATCGTCGCGGCTCGATTTCTATCGATGATGAAGGCACGCCCGGCGCTTACAACGTGCTGATCGAAAACGGCATTCTCAAAGGTTATATGCAAGACAAGCTGAACGCGCGCTTAATGGGCATGGCGCCTACCGGCAACGGTCGTCGCGAGTCTTATGCACACTTGCCCATGCCACGCATGACCAATACTTATATGCTGGCGGGTGAGTCTTCCCCTGAAGACATCATCAAGAGCGTGAAGAAGGGCATTTATGCGCCTAACTTCGGTGGCGGTCAGGTGGACATTACCTCGGGCCGCTTCGTGTTCTCGGCCTCTGAAGCTTACTTGATTGAAGACGGCAAGATCACGGCTCCGATAAAAGGCGCCACCTTAATCGGCAACGGTCCAGAGGCAATGAGTCAGGTGTCTATGGTGGGCAATGATTTAGCGTTGGATGCGGGCGTGGGCGTGTGCGGTAAAGAAGGCCAAAGCGTACCGGTCGGCGTGGGCCAACCGACCTTGAAGCTCGACCAGTTAACTGTGGGTGGAACGCAGTAACTCATAGCTGGAAGCTAAAAGTAAAAAAGGCACCCCATCAGAGGATAGGGTGCCTTTTTTGTAGGGCGGTGTTTTTCTTCCAGCTCTCAGCTTCAGGCTGACCGCTTTCCTTTATTCTTCTTCTTTAATGTTCGCTTTCAAATACTGAAACAATTCGCGAAAAGAAGCAGGAGGCAGGCCGGCGGCCATCTCTTTGCGAGCGATGCGGGCGAGCTGGCGCAGTTTTTGGCGATCCAGTTGGCGGTATTCAGACATAATGGCGTTCACGCCTTTATCGCCTTCTTTGATCAATCGATCACGCCATAATTCCAGTTTATGGAATTTAACATCGGCGACCGTGGTTTTGTGTTCGAAGCCGGCTAAGGCTTTTTGAATCTCGGTCACATCGCGCAAGCGCAGCAATTTACCCAGATAAGACATGTGTCGGCGTAAGCCTTCGTGCTTACCGTGCAGTCTATGAGCCAGCTCTACGGCTTCTGCTAAGTCTTCATCGAGCGGCACCTTAGCCAACTCAAAGGGCTCTAATTTCACTAGCGTGTCACCCAGCTTGCGCAAGGCTAAGCTCTCTCGCTTCATTTCACTCTTACTAACCCATTCGATTTCTTCATCTTGTTCTGGGGCATCGTCTTGGCGGCGCATAGGCTTTTCCATATTAATGTACACTGACATATATATTACCAGCTTCTCCCAAGGCGCGCAGGGGTCTGTTATGCTAACTGCAAACTGAGCCAATGAAATTATTATGACCCCAGCAGATATTCAAACAGAACAGCGCCAGCTTGAGCTGGCGGTAGAGCAAGCAATCGAGAGCGCTAAACGCCTCGGTGCAGACAGCGCAGAAGTCTCAATTAGCCGCCAAACCGGTTTATCGGTGAATACGCGCAATGGCGAGCTAGAAAATATTGAATTCAACAAAGACGGCGCATTAGGCATAGCCGTGTACCGTGATGGTCGCAAAGGCTCGGCTTCTACTTCTGATTTACGCCCCGAGGCCATAGCGCGCACCGTAGCGGCTGCCCTCGATATTTCGCGTTATACCAACCCAGATCCTTATTCAGGCTTAGCCCCCGCGGACGATCTTGCTTGGGACGCGCCCAGTTTAGAGTTGTGCTTTCCTGAGCAGTTAGAGCCGGCAGATGGCATCGCGCTGGCACTGCGTTGTGAGCAGCATGCGCTGCATCGTGACCCGCGCATTAAGCAGTCAGACGGCGCCAGCTTCTCCAGTAATCTGGGCATTAAAGTTTACGGTAACAGCCATGGTTTCGTGAAAGGTTACGCCGCTAGCCGTTTTGGCATCAGTTGTGTGCTAATTGGCGAGCAAGACGGCGATATGCAGCGTGAATACGGCTATACCTCGGCGCGCAGCTTAGGTGATCTGTGGACGCCTGAGCAGGTAGCAGATGAAGCCGTGAGCCGCACCTTAGGCCGTTTAGGGGCCCGTAAAATTGACACCCAGCGCGCACCTGTATTGTTTCATCCGGATGTGGCGGCCAGCCTGTTTGGCCACTTGGTGATGGGTATTAGTGGCGGCAACTTATACCGTGAGTCATCTTTCTTGCTCGACTCACTGGGCGAGCAAATCTTTCCCGACTGGTTTGATATTCATGAACAACCTCACCTCGCGAAAGGCTTAGCCAGCTCACCCTTTGATAACGAAGGCGTGCGCACCGTCGAGCGTCGTATTATCGAGCAAGGTAAGCTGCAAACTTATCTGCTGACCAGCTACTCGGCGCGCAAGCTCGACATGGCCTTAACCGGCCACGCGGGAGGTATTCATAACTGGAATATTGCCAACACCGGCCAAAGCTTTGAGCAGTTATTAAAGATGCTGGGCACAGGCCTGCTGGTAACGGAAATGATGGGTCAAGGGGTGAACATAGTGACCGGCGATTACTCGCGCGGTGCTGCCGGCTTTTGGGTAGAAAATGGCGAAATCGCTTATCCAGTGGAAGAGATCACCATAGCCGGTAATCTCAGAGACATGTACCAAGGCATTCAAGCGGTAGGCACAGATACCGAGCTGCGCTCTAGTCTAAAAACCGGCTCAGTGTTGATTGATGAAATGAAGATAGCAGGGCAGTAACTGAAAGCTAGAAGCTAGAAGCTAGAAGCTAGAAGCTAGAAGCTAGAAGCGGAAAGCGGAAAGCGGAAAGCGGAAAGCGGAAAGCGGAAAGCGAGCAGTAAAAACAAAGCCCTGCATCAGAAGATGCAGGGCTTTTTGTTGGTTCGAATTTTTATGCCAGTTCTTAGCTTCCGGCTCTCAGCTTCAAGCTTCCCGCTATCTGTTATTCCGCTTCATTAAATCGTGCCGCGACTAGCTCGGCCACGGCGTCCATAGCGGCGGCGGCATCAGTGCCTTCGGCGACCACGCGGATGGCGCTGCCTTGTGCTGTTTCTAGCATTAGCAGGCCCATCACGCTGTTGGCGGGGGCTTGCTTGCCTTGACTGCACACAGTCACGGTGGCGGAAAATTGTTGCGTGACTTGTACCAGTTGTACTGCGGCTCTGGCGTGTAAGCCGAGCTTATTGACGATTTTTAAGTCGCGTTCAATTTTTTGCATGCTCTTTTTCCAGCGTACGGTGGCGTACTTGTACGCTCTTGCCCATGGTTTTAAAGGCTTGAGCCAGTTGCTCGACTAAATATACGGATCTGTGTTTACCACCGGTGCAGCCGATGGCGACCGTGACGTAGCTGCGGTTATTGCGCTCTAAATGCGGCATCCAAGTCACCAGCAAATTTTCAATCTGCCACAGGTACTTAGTCACTTCGAGTTGGCTGTTTAGGTAGGTCGCTACCGGCTCATCGCGGCCGTTAAAGGGTCTGAGCTCGGCTATCCAATGGGGATTAGGCAAGAAGCGGGCATCGAACACAAAATCCGCATCTTGTGAAATACCATACTTGTAGCCAAAAGATTCAAATACCCAATTTAGCTCGCGCTCTTTCTTACCCAAGATGCGGGCACGAATAATTTCACTTAAATCATGAATACTTAAGTCAGAAGTATCGATGCGCAAGTCTGCTTCTGACGATAGCGGCGCCAGCATGTTGGTTTCTTCGCGGATGGCTTCATCCAGCGTCAAACTCAAGCGTGATAAGGGGTGTAAGCGGCGGGTATCCCCGAAACGGCGAATAAGAGCGGCATTATCTGCATCAATAAAGATACTGGATAAACTCACGTCTTCCATGGCACGCACCTCCGCAAGGAGAGCTTCCATTTTATCCGGATTGTCAGGCAAGTTGCGCACATCTATGCTTACCGCCACTTCGCCTGGTTTGTCACGGCGCATCTTAACCAGACTCGGCAGCAGTTCTACTGGCAGGTTATCAACGCAGTAATAGCCCAAATCCTCGAGTACCCGCAATGCGACGGTTTTGCCCGAACCAGAACGACCACTGACGATCACCAGCTGCATACTTACTCCTTAAGAAGAAATCATGATTTGATAGAGCTCGTCATCGCTAGTGGCTTGACGTAATTGCTTACAGATCTGTTTGTCACTGAGTTTTTCGGCGATCAAGGATAGGGTTTTAAGGTGCTGCTTACACTCTTGCTCTGGCACCAGCAATGCAAAGACCAAACTCACCGGCTGGTTATCGATGGCATCAAACTCCACAGGCTCAGCAAAGGTGAGCAGTACGGCGGTGGCTTGATTGTTATTGCTAATACGGCCGTGAGGAATGGCAATACCGTTACCTATACCGGTGCTGCCCATTTTTTCCCGTGCTAGAAGGCAGTCAAACAATTGCTGACTGTTGATGTTGAGGTGTGCTGCTGCGAGCTCGCTGATGATTTCCAGCGCCCTTTTCTTGCTCGTGCAAGGGACGGCACTACGCGTGCAGTCCCTGCTTAGTATATCGGCGACTTCCATAGTTATTTTTGCTTGAGCTTCTCTTTGTGTTTAATCACTTGGCGATCGAGTTTGTCGAACAAACCGTCGATGGCTGCGTACATATCATCTTGCTCACAAGTGGCAAAGATTTCACCGCCGCTGAGGTTAATTTTGGCTTCAGCAATTTGCTGTAATTTTTCAAGCGTCAGCACTACATGCACTATGGTGATATTATCGAAATGGCGCTCTAGCTTAGCAAACTTGCTATTCACATAGTCACGCAGGGAGTCAGTGATGTCTACATGGTGTCCAGTCAGATTTATTTGCATAAAGTCTTCCTTCTAAGTCCGCCTACAATAGGCGCTTACGCTGATTGGAAGGGGGGATGGCCAGTGACTCACGATACTTGGCTATGGTCCGTCTGGCTACCTGTATCCCCTGTTCGTCCAGTAATTGCGCGATTTTGCTGTCGCTCAATGGCTTAACCGGGTTTTCTGCCGCGACTAATTTCTTAATAAAGGCGCGAATGGCCGTAGAAGAACATTCGCCGCCACTTTCGGTAGCTACATGGCTGGAGAAAAAATATTTTAACTCAAAAACCCCTTTGGGTGAGTGTAAAAATTTTTGGGTGGTGACACGAGAAATCGTCGATTCATGCATCTCTACCACTTCTGCTACCTGATTCAGGACCATGGGCTTCATTGCCTCGGCTCCATGCTCAAAGAATGCCTGTTGTTGATCGACAATACAATTAGCAACCTTGAGCAAGGTCTCATTTCTGCTTTCTAAGCTCTTGATAAACCATTTGGCATCTTGAGTGTGCTGGCGAATAAACTGGCCATCACTGCCTTGCTGGCCTTGGCCCATGGCCGCATAGGTTTGGTTTAAGCGCACCTTAGGTAAGGCCTCGGGATTAAGTTCGGCTTTCCACACCCCTTGCAGCTTAGTGACCACCACATCGGGGATCACATACTCTGAGTTGTGTTGCAGCAGGTTATTGCCAGGCCTTGGCTCGAGTTGCTGAATTAACGCCAACACGTCTCTGAGCTCATCTTCTTTCAGGCCTGTGAGTCGCTGCAGGCTGCGATAATCGCGCGTGGCCAGCAAATCCATGTGCGCGGCGATCAGCCGTTGAGCTTGTGAGAGCCAAGGGGTGTTGGCAGGCAGGGCATTCAGTTGAATAGCTAAGCATTCTTGCACGCTGCGCGCGGCTACGCCTAAAGGGTCGAAGTGCTGAATACGCTTTAGCACCGCCTCCACTTCATCAGCTTCTATGTGCTGCTCGCCGCCGATAACCGAGGCCAGAATACCCTCAATGTCTAGGCTGAGATAACCGGCTTCGTCTATGGCATCAATAATAGCTAAGGCGATAGCCTGATCGGTTTCACTAAAGGGCGTGAGCTGCATCTGCCACAACAGATAATCTTGCAGGGTCTCTGTGGTCTCGCCTTGATAGACGGTCTCTTCTAGCCCGTCTGGCAGGCCACCTGTGCCGCTGGTGCCGGCGGAGGCGGTATAAATATCATCCCACTGAGTGTCCATGGGCATCTCATCAGACAACTGATGTTGCTCCATGGCCTTGTCGGTAGCCATTTGCTCATCTTTGGCAGCTGGCTGCGGTACGAGTTCATCGTCGTTGCCATACTCGTCGGCTTCTTCTTGCTCGAGCAGGGGATTATTTTCGAGTGCCAGTTGAATTTCTTGCTGCAGCTCTAGGCTCGATAGTTGCAGCAGGCGAATGGCCTGTTGCAACTGGGGAGTCATGGTTAGCTGCTGTCCCATACGTAATTGAAGAGTTGGCTTCATAGTTGTAAAAATCCTTTCATAGCAACCAAAAGTCCTTCTTTATCAACAGCAGAGGAGGCGGTATTACTCTTTACGTTACGGTCTGGCTGAGTTTTGGCTTCACTTAAATTCATTTAAGTTGCGCTGCAAAATAGCCGGGCCGTTGCGCAGCTAACTATGATAGCCGCGCGATTTATTAGTCTATTAAAGACTAAATTGCTCACCCAAATAGACTTTTTTCACCTGTTCGTTGGCCAAAATCTCGGCGGGGGTGCCGGCGGCAATACCATGGCCGTGGCTCACGATATAGGCTCGCTCGCACACATCCAGCGTTTCGCGCACGTTATGATCGGTGATCAGTACGCCTAGGCCGCGATCTCGCAGGTGCAAGATGATTTTTTTAATATCTAACACCGAAATAGGGTCGACGCCGGCAAAGGGCTCATCCAATAAAATAAAGCGCGGCTCTGCGGCCAAGGCGCGGGCTATTTCGACACGGCGGCGCTCACCACCGGATAAGCTCATGCCCATGCTGTCACGAATATGGCCAATATTAAATTCTTCGAGCAACTGCTCCATTTTTTCGATGCGCGCTACGGCATTGAGCTCTTTACGTGTTTCTAGCACGGCCATAATGTTGTTGGCCACGCTAAGTCGTCGAAAAATGGAGGCTTCTTGGGGTAAGTAGCCGATACCGGCGCGAGCGCGAACATGCATCGGCTGATGACTAATATCTTGGTCATCTATGGTAATGCTGCCCGCATCACGCTGTACCAAGCCTACTATCATATAAAAAGACGTGGTTTTACCAGCACCGTTTGGGCCCAGTAAACCGACGATTTGGCCAGTTTTTACGGTGATGCTTACATCGGCCACTACTTGACGGCCCTTGTAACTTTTCTGCAGTCCGCGTGCGTTCAGGGTCGCCATGATTAGGGTTTAGCCTCTTTTTTATTCATGTTCTGCAGCTGTTCAGGCAAGAAGATCGTTTTTACGCGTCCGTTGCTGCCTTGGCCTTCTGCTTCCATTTGTTCTTTATCAATAAAGTAGCGAATGCGATAGCCGGTAACTATGTTGTCGTTTTGCTTGAGCTCGGCATTGTCAAGCAGGGTAATAGTACGGGTTTTAATGTCGTAGGTGATCTGCTTGGCCTTGGCATTAATCGGTTGGCCACTGTCGAGCACCTGATAGTAGGTGGCGGGTGAGCCGTAGGCCGTCATAGTCTGCAGGCCCTCGTCGTTACGCGTGACCACTAATTTACTGGCGCGCACGTCGAGCGTACCTTGTTTGACGACTACATTATCGGTAAAGGTCACCTTATTGTCGGCCAGCTCTACCAGTTGGCTGCCTGAGTCTATGGTTACAGGCTCCTTATAATCCGATTCTTTAGCCTGAGCTAGGTTTATGCCCAGCGCTAAAAGGCTGGTCAGACATAATCCGGATAGACTAAGGAGTCGTGTAGCTTGCCTGAGTATCATGCAGTAGTTCCACCGTTTGTTGATCGATCTTTCCCAGTAAACCCAGACCATTAGCCTGATAATTGGGGCCACTCAGTTGTACCGCTCGGTTAGAGCGTAGCTGATTATTAATAAAATCCAGTTCCAGATATTCGGTGTTCAGCGTTTTGATGGCTGCATCCGCTTGCAGTCCCTTGCCTACCACATCGCCGTTTAAGATGGCATTGTCACCTGTGTTGACCATGCCCTCATCACCACTGAGCTGCCACTGTGGCTGGCCGTCGGGCGAATAGAGCAAGATAACAGGTTTTTCCATTAGGGTCATGGTCAGCGGCTCGTAGTGCTCTGCATACTCGGCAGTTAAGCCGCGATAGGGTAATCCGAGTTGATTGTATTGTACGCTTTGTAGTTGCTTAGCAATAAAATCTGGTTGATAGTTTTGCTGATTGACCGCTTGGTCTTGGGCAGGTTCAAACCACTGCCAGCAAATCAGTGCCAACACAAACAGGCCGCCAAAAATGAGTGTTTGACGGCTCATACGCTCATACCTTGAGCAAGGTGCAAAACACCGCGCGCCTCCAGCATTAAGTCACACAGCTCGCGCACACAGCCGCGGCCACCGGCTAACTGAGTTGTGTAATCTGCACGCTGGCGCACTAGGGGATGAGCATCATGGACCGCCACGCCTAAGCCACATAATTCCATGACCGATAAGTCGACCACGTCATCGCCGATATAAGCCACTTGCTCAGGTTTAAGGTTTAAGTCCTTGAGCAGGACGTTAAAGCTGATGCGTTTATCGCTTTGGCCTTGGTAGACATGGGTTACGCCGAGGGCGGCCATGCGGTCAGTTACTATTTTTGAATCACGGCCCGTGATCACTGCGACGTCTATGCCTGCATTCATTAGCGCTTTCATGCCAAAACCGTCTTTGGTATTAAAGGTTTTGAATTCTTCGCCTTGGTTACCTAAATAGATCAGGCCATCGGATAGGACGCCGTCTACGTCACAAATTAGCAGCTGGATTTGTGACAATTTCTGCCAAACGCTGCTGGCTATCGGGCCATAAAGTGCGGATTGTTCCATTAGATAACTCCTGCCAGTAAGAGGTCGTGCATATTAAAAGCGCCTATGGGTCTTTGCTGCTCATCAAGCACTAACAGGCCACTAATTTTCTTTTCTTCCATTAACTGTACCGCTTCTGCGGCCAGCATATTGGCGTGTACCGTGGTGCACTTGCGGCTCATTACCTGATAGATAGGGGTGCTATGTACGTCAATTTTTTGATCGAGCGTGCGGCGCAAATCACCGTCTGTGTAAACGCCGGCCAGTTTTTGCTCCTCATCCACGACGGCGGTAAAGCCTAAGCCACTGCGGCCAATCTCTAGCAAGGCATCAATAATCAAGGTGTTAAGGCCCACTTTCGGTACCCGCTGCTCTTTATGCATTAAGTCGCTGACGCGTAATAGCAGCCGCTTGCCCAAGGCGCCACCTGGGTGGCTGAGGGCAAAGTCGTTGGCGGTAAAGCCGCGTGCTTCTAATAAAGACACCGCAAGGGCGTCACCCATCACTAAGGCCGCCGTGGTGCTGGCGGTGGGGGCAAGACCCAGTGGGCAGGCCTCTTGTTCGACTCGGGTACACAAATGTATATTTGCTTCGCGGGCCATGGTGGAGTCGGGATTACCGGTTAAACAAATCAACGGGATGGCGCGACGCTTCAATACCGGCAGCAGTGAAATAATTTCACTGCTTTCGCCAGAATTAGACAAGGCTACCACCACGTCTTGCTTACCTATCATGCCCAAGTCGCCATGACTGGCTTCCCCTGGGTGCATAAAAAATGCCGGCGAGCCGGTGCTGGCTAAGGTGGCGGAAATCTTATGGGCGATGTGGCCCGACTTGCCCATGCCGGTGACGATAATTTTGCCTTGGCAGTCAAACATCAATTGGCAAGCTTGGGTAAAGGCGTCATCCAGATATTGATAAAGGCCGTCTATGGCCGCCTTTTCAATATCCAGTACGCGTTGGGCCGTTTTTTGGTAATCAAATTTAACTGTCATTGTGCTCTCCACACTTAAGGCGCTGCCATTATAGAAAAGCCGGTGGCGTTTAGCGACTGCCAATCTCGCTTTGGTTTAATGTAAGGCGTGTACCGCACCAGTGGACGGCGAATAATAAGGTGTTTTGCCCTAAATTCTTCATGGTTGCTGGCCGCTTAGGTCATTAAATGGCGCATCACCAAGGCTTTACCTTGCGTCTTGGTTGCCCATCTATCGGGGAAACCATACAATCCCTTTTTTTCGTTGGGGAATCCGTTTGAGCCAGAACCTTGTTGAAATAAGGGATCTCTGCTTTAGCCATGGTGATCGAACCTTATACGATGGCATCAATCTGCAGATCCCTAAAGGTAAAATTACCGCCATTATGGGGCCGAGCGGCATAGGTAAAACCACTATGCTGCGTCTGATTGGCGGCCAGATTAAACCCAGCAGCGGGGAAATCTTATTTGATGGTCAGTCGATCCCTAAGATGGGCCGAGCGCGTTTATACGAACAACGCCAGCGCATGGGCATGCTTTTTCAAAGTGGTGCACTTTTTACTGGCATGTCGGTGTTCGATAATGTGGCGTTTGCACTGCGTGAGCACAGCGGTTATCCCGAGGCCATTATCCATACACTCGTGATGATGAAGCTAGAAGCGGTAGGTTTGCGTGGGGCCGCACATTTAATGCCCTCAGAGCTGTCGGGAGGTATGGCGCGCCGTGCCGCGCTGGCGCGCGCGATCGCTCATGATCCCGAGTTGATCATGTACGATGAGCCGTTTGCCGGTCAAGATCCGATCAGTATGGCGGTGTTGGTGAAGCTGATTGCGGAGCTGAATAAGGCGCAAGGTTTAACCTCTATTGTGGTGACCCACGACGTAGATGAGGCTCTGAGCATTGCCGATTACGCCTACGTGATTGCCAATAAGAAGGTGATAGCCGCAGGGTCGCCCGCCGAATTGCGCCAAAGCGCGGATCCACAACTAGTACAGTTTTTAGAAGGACAGGCGGACGGCCCAGTGGCATTCCATTATCCTGCACCTTCTTATAGGGAGTCGCTTGCAAATGTTAATTGAGGTTATAGGTCGATTAGGGCGCCAAGGGATAACTAGCCTGTCTTCGATTGGGCGCGCCGGTATCATGCTGTTGCATGCGCTGCTCGGTAAACCTCAGCCGAGAAAACACTTTCCGCTGTTAGTTGAACAGCTGCAAGTCGTGGGCGTGCAGTCGGTGGCCATTATCTTGGTGTCAGGGCTATTTATCGGCATGGTGCTGGCGCTGCAAGGCTATAACGTGCTGGTAGATTTTGGTGCCGAGGGCATGCTGGGGCCACTGGTGTCGCTGTCGTTATTGCGCGAGTTAGGACCTGTGGTCACCGGCTTGCTATTTGCCGGGCGCGCCGGCTCTGCCTTAACCGCCGAGCTGGGCTTAATGAAAGCCACCGAGCAGTTATCCAGCCTAGAAATGATGGGCGTGGATCCGCTGCGTCGTGTGGTCGCGCCGCGATTTTGGGCCGGCATGATCAGTATGCCGCTGTTGGCGCTGATGTTTAGCCTAGTGGGCATCTGGGGCGCCAAGCTGGTGGGCGTAGACTGGTTAGGCGTAGATGCGGGCGGTTTTTGGTCTGCCATGCAGGCGGCAGTCGATTTTAATCAAGATATTATGCAAGGCCTGATTAAAACGCTGGTGTTTGCCTTGGTGATTACCTGGATCGCCTTATTTAACGGTTATGATGCCAAGCCCACTGCGGCTGGCATTAGTCAGGCCACGACGCGTACCGTGGTTCATTCTTCTTTGGCGGTTTTGGGGCTGGATTTTGTGCTCACCGTCGTTATGTTTGGATAAATTGTGATGAAATACAGCAAGCTAGAATTTAGTGTGGGCTGTTTTATGTTAGCCGGCATAGGCGCCTTACTCTTATTGGCCTTCAAAGTGGCAGGTGTAAACGTACAAGGCCAAGGAGAAAGTTATACCTTCTATGCTAAGTTCGATAATATTGGCGGCTTAAAGAACCGTTCCCCGATCAAGGTGGGTGGCGTGGTAGTGGGGCGGGTGACTGAGATTAAACTCGATGCGAAGGATCAAACTCCAGTAGTCGTCTTGAGTGTGAGTCGCAGCGCCGGTGACTTCTCCGAAAGCACCACGGCGGCCATTCAAACATCGGGTCTGTTGGGCGAGCAGTATTTGGCGCTCAGTCCAGGTTTTGCTGATGAAGACATGGGCATTGGCATGCTCAAGGATGGCGATACCATTACCGATACCCAATCGGCGTTAGTGCTAGAAGAGTTGATTGGTAAGTTTATTTATTCCATTGGCGATAAAGAATAAACGTTCGCATATCCAGTAGGAGCACGGCATGAGAAAATTATTGATTTCAGGATTATTAGTCATAGCGGGCACTTGGGCACCTTTCGCGAATGCCTTGACCTTCACCGATCCTCATCGACTGGTGAGTGAAGTTGCACAAAATACCTTTGACCGCTTAAACAAAGAACAAACTCAGATTAAAGCCGATCCTAAATATTTGCGTACTATAGTGCGTGAAGAAATGCTGCCCGGCGTGGACGTGCGTTTCTCGGCTTTTCGGGTGATTGGCAGGCAGCTTAACGACACCACACCCGCCCAGCGCGATGCGTTTGTGAATGCCTTTAGCGAGTATTTAGTGGTGACTTATGCCGACGCTTTAGCGGCCTATGATAAGCAAACCCTGGACATTGGTAAGGGCAGCGTCGGTAAAAACGAGCAGTTAGTGTCGATCCCTGTGAGCGTATTAGAGCCTAACAAACCGGCTATTAATCTTGAATTCAAATTGCGTAAAAATAACCGCACCGGTGAATGGAAGGTGTTTGACATGATAGCCGAAGGTATTAGTTTGCTGTCGGCTAAGCAGTCGGAGCTGAGCGGCCTGATCCGTCAACAAGGTATCGACAAGGTGACTAAGGATTTATTGGCGCATACCAATAAGCCAGTTACTCCGCTGGAACGTAAAGAATGAAACAGCCCGCACCATTAACCCTGCCATTAACCCGAGATCAATTAGCCAGCTATTGGGCGCAACGCGAGCAACTGTTTACCCACAATAGGGTCGATTTAAGTGGCTTGCACGAGATTGACTCGATTGGCTTGGCGTTTTTGGTACAGTGGAGTCAGTCTTTGGCCGCAGATGCGCGGCCATTAACACTCAATTCTCCGCCAGCGAGCTTTTATCCGCTGGCTGATTTATATGGCGTCGGCGAATTTTTTACGCCGACCGACAACCTTGCCGAGAGCCAGTATGAGTCTGAATAATCAAGTTGAACAATTATTGCGCCAAGCCTTGAGCTTGGATGAAGTCTACATCAAGAGCGAAGGCAGTCACTTTGAGGTGATTGCGGTGTCGAGTGATTTTGCCGACATGAGCCGCTTGCAGCGGCAGCAGTCCATTAATGGTCCGTTACGGGAATTAATTGCCGAAAACACCATTCATGCCCTGACCGTGAAGACCTTTACCCCTGAGCAATGGGCTCGGGAACGAAAATTTATTATGCCTTCCTAAACGGGAACCAAGATGGACAAATTTAAGATTCAAGGCCCTTGTCGGCTGGCCGGCGATGTCACTATTTCTGGCGCTAAAAATGCGGCTTTGCCGATTTTATTTGGTACTTTATTGTGTGATGAAGCCATTACGCTGTCCAACGTCCCCAAGTTGAAAGATGTAGATACCACGCTGCAACTGCTGGCCTCTATGGGTTTGAACGTGGTGGAGCAAGATGACAGTTACGTGATCTCTGGCGCCGTTAACAGCCACATTGCACCCTACGAGCTAGTACGGACTATGCGTGCCTCTATTTTGGCGCTGGGACCATTGGTGGCGCGTTTTGGTCAAGCCGATGTCTCTTTGCCGGGCGGTTGTGCCATAGGTGCGCGCCCAGTGAACTTGCACATTCATGGTTTAGAGCAGATGGGGGCGGAAATTCATGTGGTTGACGGCTACATTAAGGCACGCGTCGATGGCCGCCTAAAAGGCGCGCACATCTTGATGGACATGGTGAGCGTAACCGGTACCGAAAACCTGATGATGGCAGCCGTATTAGCCGAAGGCCGTACCACTATCGAAAACGCCGCTCGAGAGCCTGAAGTGGTGGACTTAGCCAACTTCTTGAATGCATTGGGTGCCAAAATTCAAGGTATAGGTCAAGACACGCTGATCATTGATGGTGTAGAGGCCTTGCACGGCGGTGAATATCGCGTGCAACCCGATCGTATCGAAACCGGTACCTTCTTGGTGGGTGCGGCCGTGACCGACGGTGATGTGACCTGTCACAACACGGATCCGCGTCTGTTAGAAGCGGTATTGGTAAAGCTGAAAGAAGCGGGCGCCGAGGTAACGACGGGCGAAGACTGGATCCGTTTAAATATGACGGGCAGGGTGCTTAAACCGGTAGACATTAAAACCGCGCCTTACCCGGCTTTCCCGACCGACATGCAGGCGCAGTTTACCGTGCTCAATGCGGTGGCTAAAGGCGTGGGTCACGTTACCGAGACCATCTTTGAAAACCGCTTTATGCACGTGCCTGAGCTTAACCGCATGGGTGCCAGCATAGAGTTGCACGGCAATATGGCGATTTGTGGCGACACAGAGCAGCTGACCGGCGCCACTGTGATGGCCACCGATCTGCGCGCCTCGGCAAGTTTAGTGTTGGCTGGCTTTGTAGCCGAAGGCACTACCTTTGTGGATCGTATTTATCACATCGACCGCGGCTATGAAGTAATCGAAGATAAATTGTCGGCACTCGGCGGTAAGATAGAGCGCATTAAGGGCTAGCACATAGCCTTGATCTAGAAGCTAGAAGCTAGAAGCTAAAAGCTAAAAGCTAGAAGCTAAAACAAGTGCTTTAAGCCTTAACCTGAAAAGGGCCAGATGTAAAACATCTGGCCCTTTTTTGTTTTTTCGTTCGTGACTTACAGCTTCTCGCTTACGGCTTCCAGCTGTCTTTAGCGCAAGCGTTGAAAGCGGGTATCTTCTTCAATCGTTATCGGTAATGTCATCAACTTACCTTGGCGCAGCAAGGTGACAGTGATGGTGCTCCCCGGTTTAGCTTCGGCAATCTTATCCATGGCGTGGCGGGTGTTACGAATGGGCTCATCGTTGAATTTCAACAAAACATCTTCCACTAACACCCCGGCCTTGGCTGCGGGGCCTGTTTCGTTGAGGCCTTCCACGAATAAGCCAGTGCGCTCACCCATTTTTAATAACTGCGCCATCATGGGCGGAATATCGGCACCACTTATGCCTAAATAACCGCGGATAACTCGGCCATGACTGATCAGCTCTTGCATAATGCGCTGCGCCAAGGCGTAGGGAATAGCGAAGTTGATGCCGTAGCTTTCTTGATGAGCCAAGCTTTGAAAAGAAGCGGTATTGATACCGACGATTTCACCGTAGACGTTGATGAGTGCACCACCTGAGTTACCGGCGTTGATGGCGGCATCGGTTTGCAACAAGTCCTGACGCCCATTGCTGTCTGGCCCCATGCTCGATAAGCCAGAGCGACCTGTGGCGCTAATAATGCCCTGAGTAATGGTTTGCCCAACGTTATAGGGATTGCCGATAGCCAGTACAATATCGCCCACTTGTGGCGACAATTCATTATCTTGTGGTATCACGGGTAGTTGATTAGCATTAATTTTTAAGACCGCTAAATCCGTGGGCACATCGAAGCCGGTGACCTCGCCATTTAGAATACGACCATCTTGCAGCGCCACTATCACCTGATCGGCATCGGCTATCACATGGTAGTTGGTCAGCACATAGCCTTGGCTATTCATGATCACCCCTGAGCCTAAGTTGGTCGAGCTTAATTCAGGTGAGACATTGCCGCGCTGAAAACTACGGGTATAAATATTTACAACCGCAGGCCCGGCGCGGTTGGCCGCATAGGAGAAACTGGACACGCCTACTTGCTGGTTGCGCCACCAATGCTCAAAAGGTTGGGTCTTAAGTTGCGGGAAAATAGCCAAGAGCAATACCGCCATTAGCACCCCGAAGGCGATGGCCTGAAAAATGAACTTAAGATAAGGAATAAAGCGCATAGGGAGTCGGGTCGCTGTGAAAGAGCTATAGCATAACATAAAGCGAGAAACCGAGCCGTCAGCTGACAGCCAACAATAATGCCGGCCGAGTAAGGCCATGTTAAATGTTCAATGTTGAACTCCATGGCACCGCGTAGTGAATATAAAAAAAGCAGCGCTCAGCACTGCTTTTTGATTTTAGTTTTATATTTAATTTTATTGATAGCTTAAAGCTTCCGCCTTACCGCTGTCTTTTCATCTATCTCAACACTAAATAAAGAGAAGCGTTACCGCGTTGGATATTTAGCGCAATCACGCCGGGTTTAGCTTCTATTATCTTGCGTAACTCTGCGAGTTCTTTCACCCGCTTACGATTAACGCCAATGATAATATCGCCCTTCTCCAAACCAGACCGAGCGGCAGGAGAGCGGGGGGCTACGTCGACTATTTTTACGCCTGATATCCCGTCTTTGGCTTCGGTTTTACCCAGCGTAGCACCTTCTAACGCCTTGTTTAAGCTGTCGGCGGCCATGCTCTGGTCGTCTGCTAGGGTTAAAGTGACATTGGCGTCTTGCTGCTTACCATCGCGAAACAGGCCTAAGGTGACGGTTTTATCGGCGCCCATGGTCGCCACTTTGGCTCTTAGCTCACCAAAAGAACGCACCGGCTTGCCGTCTAGGCTGATAATAATATCACCGGCTTTTAAACCGGCTTTATCTGCCGCTGAGTCTTCGATCACTTGACTGACAAAAGCGCCGTGCTGGCTCTTGTAACCAAAGGTACGGGCTAGTTCAGAGGTCAGCTCGCCGCCCATTACCCCCAGCACGCCTCGACGTACTTCACCGTATTCGATGATTTGATCAATTAAATTTTTCACCATGTTAGACGGGATAGCAAAGCCGATGCCTATGTTGCCACCGTTAGGGCCTAAAATGGCGGTGTTAATACCCACCAGCTTGCCGTTTAAATCGAGCAGGGCGCCACCTGAATTGCCGGAGTTAATGGCGGCATCGGTTTGAATAAAGTTTTCAAGATTTTCGACGTTGAGGCCCGAACGTCCCAAGGCACTGATAATGCCCGAGGTCACGGTTTGGCCAAGGCCGAAGGGGTTGCCGATGGCGATGGCAAAATCACCGACCCTAAGTGCGTCTGAGTCGGAAAATTCGATGGCAACTAGATCTTTGGCATCCACTTTGAGTAATGCAATGTCACTTTGTTTATCGCTACCAATCAGCTCGGCTTCGTATTCTTGACCGTCCATCAGTGTAATCAGGATTTTATCGGCGTCTGAGATCACATGATTATTGGTGATCACATAGCCTTTCTTAGCATCAATGATCACGCCTGAGCCGAGTGCTTGAAAGGGGCGCTCTTGGACTTGCTCGCCCGGCATATCGGGGCCAAAAAAGAAACGAAACTGCTCAGGGATGCCTTGACGACTGACTTTACTGCCGGACACGGAAATATTCACCACGGCCGGGGTGACCTTCTCTAGCACAGGCGCTAGGCTGCGAATATCGCTGCCCGCACCGAAAGGTAAGGCTGCTTGAGCGGCGGGTATAACGGCAAGGCCGATACTCAGTGCCAAGGCTGATACCAAGGGGAGTCGAGATTTCATGCAGATGCTCCTAAGTCTATAAATACGACTATCTATTAATACGTCGTTTAAGGTGATTGATAAACAACAATATGGCTGATAAATAGGTTTAATAAATGGCGTAAGAAAAGTGTGTATTCAGACCTCTGTAGTTTAATAAGAGTTCCAAATGCTGCACTAATATTTAAAAGCGATGTTTAAAACACGTATAGTCTGTTGATTAAATGGTGTTGATCTTCAGTATATCAAGAGCTTAGACGACTAAATCGCGTCTAGCTGAGTGTGACTTGCTCAATGCCCAAATTAGCCCGTACACTGGCTAGCCTTGTTTGATGATAGCGGTAGTGATCCTTGCCATGAGCCCCAGTGAACGATATCAAGCCGATTTACAGCGGACCAACTTTGTCGAAGATGCCGCCCAGCAACTGGCGGTCCATCATTTACAGCGCCTATATGAAGCGCTGCTGCGGCCAGTGCCCCCAGCGCCGAAAGTCAACTTTTGGCAGAAACTGACCGGCCAACAGCCCGTGGCCCTCGAGCCCATTAGTGGCTTGTATTTTTGGGGCGGCGTGGGGCGTGGCAAAACCTACTTGATGGATAATTTTTATGACAGCCTGCCCTTTGAAAATAAGCTCAGGGTGCACTTCCATCACTTTATGCAGCGCGTACAAGAGGAGCTGCAAGTCTTAAAAGGACAAGCCGATCCGCTAAAAGTGGTAGCTGCTAACTTAATTAAACAAACGCGCATTATTTGCTTCGATGAATTTTTTGTTTCCGACATTGCTGATGCCATGATTTTGGGCACCTTGTTCGAGTACCTGTTTGCTGAGGGCATGATTTTAGTCGCCACTTCTAACCTTGTGCCCGATGACTTGTATCGCAACGGCTTACAAAGAGCGCGTTTCTTGCCCGCTATCGCCTTACTTAAACAGCACTGTACTGTGGTTAACGTAGATTCAGGCGTCGATTATCGGCTACGCACCTTACAACAAGCCAACTTGTATCATTACCCACTCAGCGCCGAAGCTGAGGCGGCGCTAGCGGCTTATTTTGCTGACTTAGCGGGCAGTGAGGCCTGTTGGGATCAAATCATTAGTATTAATCAGCGCCCGCTCACCACCATAGCCGAGGGTGCAGGTGTGCTCTATATGGATTATGAAGAGCTGTGCTGCACGCCACGCTCGCAGCTTGACTATATTGAGCTGGCTCGGCGCTATCACACAGTGATAGTGGCCAATGTCACGGCCATGGGACCTGAGACGAGCGATGCGGCTCGACGTTTTATTGCCTTAGTCGATGAGTTTTATGAACGACGGGTGAAGTTAATCCTGTCTGCGAGCGTGCCTATGACGGCGCTTTATGCGGCGGGGCGGCTCGAATTTGAGTTCCAACGTTGCTTGTCTCGCTTGATTGAAATGCAATCCCACGAATACCTTGCCAGAGAGCACCTTATTTAGTCACAATACTCGCCCCCGTATCAGGGCATGATATTGGGAAGGGGATGGGCGAGCCTACTCATTTTAATGGGCATTGAAATTAGTAGGTGATTATTACGGCAACTTTACCTATAATCGCCCAGCCCACGTTACACTGCTGTCTAACGGACGGCATCACTGTAAACAGACTGGTACTCGAAGGGGTATATGTTTGCTCGTGTTTTGCGCATGTGCGCAAGTGTATGATTCATTCTAAGTATTTTGGGTTTATCCATGAAAACTTTTGTTGCTAAGCCAGAAACCGTTAAGCGTGACTGGTATGTTGTTGATGCAGAAGGCAAAACTTTAGGTCGTTTGGCCTCTGAGATTGCGCTTCGTCTGCGTGGTAAGCATAAGCCGGAATATACTCCGCATGTTGACTGTGGCGATTACATCGTTGTAGTAAATGCTGAGAAAATTCAGGTAACCGGTAATAAAGCCGAAGGCAAAATTTACTATTCTCACTCCGGTTTTCCGGGTGGCCTGAAGTCAATCACTTTCGAAAAGCTGATTGTACGTAAGCCAGAGATGGTCATTGAGTCTGCCGTTCGCGGCATGCTGCCTCGTGGCCCACTGGGTCGTGCTATGTTCCGCAAGATGAAAGTCTTTGTGGGCGCGCAGCACAACCATGCGGCGCAACAACCTCAAGTACTGGACATCTAAGGCGGGATTAGGCAATGGCAGAAACTCAATACTACGGTACTGGTCGTCGTAAAAGCTCAACTGCACGAGTATTCGTGAAGCAGGGTAGCGGCAATATCGTAATTAACAAACGTTCTTTGGATCAGTACTTTGGTCGCGAAACCGCCCGTATGGTGGTTCGTCAGCCTTTAGAATTGGTTGAAATGACAGATAAATTTGATTTGTACATCACAGTTTCTGGTGGTGGCATTTCTGGTCAGGCTGGCGCAATTCGTCACGGCATTACACGTGCCCTGATGCAATTCGACGAGACTCTGCGCGCTTCACTGCGTAAAGCGGGCTTCGTTACGCGTGACGCTCGTAAAGTTGAGCGTAAGAAAGTTGGTCTGCATAAAGCACGTAAACGTCCTCAGTTCTCCAAGCGTTAATTGGGACGGCGTTTTACAACAAAAGCCCGGGTTTACCCGGGCTTTTTTTATGTGCAAAAATAATAGTTTTATCAAATTAGTAACACTTTGTTTTAAATAGAAACTATTTCAAATAATAAACATTTACTGTCACTTCCCCCGACCTTGTAAAAGAAGTGGTTTTTCTTTAGAATTTCAGGGTTTTTTGTGGCAATTGAAACCATAAATCCGCCGCAGTTGTCACAAACCGTCTCGAAGCATGAAACGAACAATAAACGCGCGGAGACCTAATGGGAGAGTTTTTGGATGAGCAATGCGCCAGTTAGTACCGGTCGCCGCAGATTTCTGACCTGGTCAACCACAGTTGTGGGTGGGGTTGGGGCTGCTTTTGTTGCGGTACCTTTTATTGCTTCATGGAATCCTAGTGCCAAGGCAAAAGCTGCTGGGGCGCCGGTTGAAGTAGATGTCAGTAAGGTTGAGCCCGGTCAGTTAATCCGGGTCGAATGGCGAGGTAAGCCTGTATGGGTGGTCCGTCGTAACCAAGCTACGTTGGATTCGTTAACTAAGCTTGATGACCAGCTTAGGGATCCTCACTCTGAGGAGCCACAGCAACCGGATTATGCACAGAACGATTACCGTTCGATCAAGCCTGAGTTATTGGTGACCGTCGGTATTTGTACCCACCTAGGTTGTTCACCTACTTATTTACCAGATACCTTTGGTGAGCAGGTTAAAGGCGTGACCTCAGGTTTCTTCTGTCCTTGTCACGGTTCTAAGTTTGACATGGCTGGCCGCGTGTTCAAAAACGTGCCTGCGCCACTAAACTTGGTGATCCCACCTTATTACTACGTCAATGACGCCACGATTTTAGTGGGCGCAGACAAGGAAGGAGCCTAAGCATGTTGGGTAAACTCGTAAACTGGATCGATGCACGGATCCCGATGACGGCGACTTACAACAAGCACGTAGGTCAATATCCGGCACCGAAAAACTTTAACTTCTGGTACTTCTTCGGCTCACTGGCCATGTTAGTGCTGGTGAACCAGCTGCTGACTGGCGTGTGGTTGACCATGAACTACAACCCGTCAGGTGATGGTGCCTTCGCGTCTGTCGAATACATAATGCGTGATGTGGATTACGGCTGGTTGCTGCGTTATATGCACAGTACCGGTGCCTCTGCGTTCTTCGTGGTGGTGTATCTGCACATGTTCCGCGGCCTGATTTATGGCTCTTACCAGAAACCACGCGAGTTGCTGTGGCTGTTCGGTATGCTGATTTTCTTGGTGCTGATGGCCGAAGCCTTCATGGGTTATCTGCTGCCTTGGGGCCAGATGTCCTACTGGGGCGCACAGGTTATTATTTCATTGTTCGGCGCCATTCCGGTGATCGGCGATGACTTAACGCTGTGGATCCGTGGTGACTACGTGATTTCGGGTGTCACCCTGACGCGTTTCTTCGCCTTGCACGTGATAGCGCTGCCGTTGGTGTTAGTGATACTGGTGTTCTTACACATAGTGGCATTGCACGAAGTGGGTTCTAACAACCCTGATGGCATCGACATCAAGAAAGTGAAAGACGAAAACGGCTGGCCGAAAGACGCAATTCCGTTCCATCCTTACTACACCGTAAAAGACGTAGTGGGCGTGGCAGGCTTCTTGTTTATCTTCGCCTTCTTTATTTTCTTTCTGCCTGAGGGTGGTGGTTACTTCTTAGAAGCGCCAAACTTTGAAGCGGCCAATAGCTTGAAGACGCCAGAGCACATAGCGCCGGTATGGTACTTCACGCCTTTCTACGCCATCTTGCGTGCCGTGCCTGATAAGTTAGCGGGCGTGGTCTTGATGGGACTGTCGATTGCGGTGCTGTTTGTGCTGCCTTGGCTAGACCGCTGCCAGGTGCGCTCGTTCCGCTACCGCAGCAAACTACATTTGTTGAACATCACTCAGTTTGTGATCTGCTTCGTTATCTTGGGTGTGCTGGGTACTTTGGCTTCTACTCCCACGCTAACATTGCTGGCACAAATCTGTTCCTTTGGTTATTTCGCCTTCTTTGTGCTGTTGTTCTTCTACAGCAAACACGAAAAAACCAAGCCGCTGCCAGAGAGGGTGACATTTTAATGAAGAAGTTAATCATTGCTATACTCGCCTTTTTGCCAGCTTTGGCCTTCGCATCAAGCACGGTCAAACTGGATCAGGCGGATTATGACCTGCGCGATAAGGCTTCATTGCAAAGTGGCGCTAAGTTGTTCATGAACTATTGTGCGGGTTGTCATAGTACTCAGTATCAGCGTTATAACCGCGTTGCTGAAGACTTAGACATCCCTGAAGACGTGATGCAGGCTAACCTCAATTTTACCGGTGTACCTGTCGGTGAACTGATGAAAAATGCCATCCCCGAGAAAGACGCGGCCGCTTGGTTTGGCGCGCCGCCTCCAGATTTAACGCTGGTGGCTCGGGTGCGAGGCGCAGATTGGCTATATACCTATTTGCGTTCTTTCTACAAAGATGACAGCCGTCCTTTTGGCGTGAATAACCTAGTGTTTCCTTCCGTGGGCATGCCTCACGTACTGGAGCCCTTACAAGGTAGTACCTCGCTAAAAATGCAAGAGCATACGGTAGACGGTAAACAAGTCACAGTACCTGTGGGGCTTGAAGTAGCAGGCAACGGCGAGTTGAGTACAGAAGAGTACGATCAGGCAGTATTAGATATCGTTAACTTCTTAGTTTACTCCGCCGATCCGGTTAAGCTTGAACGCCATCGTATGGGTTACTGGGTACTGGGTTTCCTAGTGATTTTCTTTATCTTCGGCTATATGTTGAAGAAAGAATACTGGCGTGACGTACACTGATTTAGACTTCGTCTAAGCTAGTTTTGGGGGCGGCAATGAGGCGAAATGCTTCATTGCCGTTCCTATTTATGATTTATGGAGGATCTAATGGCAGTTGCGGCTAATAAACGCTCTATCATGACGTTGTTTTCGGGTGCTGAAGATATATACAGCCACCAAGTGCGTATCGTATTGGCTGAAAAAGGTGTCAGTGTTGAAATCTGTCAGGTAGAGCTGGATGCGCTCCCTGAAGAAATGTTAGAGCTGAATGCTTACGGCACTCTGCCGACCTTGGTCGACCGAGAGCTGGTGCTATATGAATCAGACATTATCATGGAATATTTGGATGAGCGTTTTCCTCATCCGCCTTTGATGCCGGTATATCCAGTGGCACGCGGCAGCAGCCGTTTAATGATGCACCGCATCAAACAAGACTGGTATTCACTGGTTGAGCGTATTCAGCGTAACGATAAAGCAGACGAAGCCCGCAAAGAATTGCGTGAAGCCTTGTTAGCAGTAGCACCGATATTTGGCGAATATTCTTACTTTATGAGTGAAGAATTTAGCTTGGTAGATTGCTATATGGCGCCGCTGTTATGGCGTTTGCCGTCTCTGGGCATTGAGCTGTCTGGCCGTGGTTCGAAAGAGCTGAAGGGCTATATGATCCGCTTGTTTGAGCGTGAGTCATATCAAGCCTCCATGACCGAAGCCGAGCGTGATATCGGTGGTAAGATTTAATTATGGATAATCTGACACCCAGCCGTCCGTATTTGTTGCGTGCCTTTTATGAGTGGCTGTTAGATAACGAACTGACGCCGCATTTATTGGTGAACGCCAGCCTAGCGCACACCAGGGTACCGCAGCAGTATGTAAAAGATGGCCAAATCGTGCTGAACATAGCGCCTTCTGCCGTCGTTGGTTTACATATGGATAACGATGCGCTGAGTTTCAGCGCGCGTTTTGGTGGCTCGCCATTTCAGGTTTATGTGCCTATGGCGGCCGTGGTGTCGATTCAGGCGAGAGAAAACGGTGCTGGCACCTTTTTCCCACCTGAGGCCGCTTATGATGCGTGGGCAGAAAGCTTAGACGCAGAAGCCCCTGCAGGGGCGTCATCAAGCACTGAGTCTGATGATGAGCCCACGCCGCCGAAGAAAGGCCGACCTAGCTTACGCGTCGTTAAATAATTAACGCCTTACCAGAAACCAAAACGCAGCCTAAAGGCTGCGTTTTTTTATATCTAATGGGTGAGCGTTTTTGGAATGGCCCCGAATAAGTAGACACTTCTTCAGAGTGAGGAAGTGTATGCAATACCGAACCAAGCGTAAATTT
>NZ_JBGQOP010000016.1:0-70011 GCF_052119705.1 Oceanisphaera sp. W20_SRM_FM3
AGCAGTCTGGTAGCTCGTCGGGCTCATAACCCGAAGGTCGTCGGTTCGAATCCGGCTCCCGCAACCACTTAAGTGTGCAGTTGCAGTAACTTTCGTTGTAGTAAAGTGTTAAGCAGTACAGAGTAAAGAATAGCGTTTAAGTATCGGACGCGGGATGGAGCAGTTTGGTAGCTCGTCGGGCTCATAACCCGAAGGTCGTTGGTTCAAATCCAGCTCCCGCAACCACTTAAAAAAACTTAAAATAGTTATCTTCAAACATCATAACTCCCCTCTTCTAGCAATCACCCGCCACATCTTGTAATAAAACACTCACGAACTCTTAGTTCGATTTTCCCGATCCTGATTTTCACTGGGTTATTGGCCACACATTCAATATTTTGTTCGCTGCTTCAAACAGATAACACAAAGCCAACAGCAGAATGCGCTACTGTTGGCTTTGTGTTTTAATGTTCTTGCATTGCTATCTTGACTGAATGCTGACGGCTTATCGCTGAAAGTTGCCCGTTAACCTACTTGCCTGATGTGCTCGTTCTCGCTCAGCACATCTAAACTAACCAGACGATCGTTCATCACCTTGATGGCACTAAAGGTGTTCAGTTGTTTACTGCCCGATAACAATCGGCTTGGGGCCAGTGAAATACACACGGACGCCGAAGGTGAGGTTTCGATAACCATCATAGTCAGTTGTTCATTTTCCACATCTAAACCGATTAATTCGCCAAGTTCTGGCTGATGGTAATCCGCTTGCGGCTCAAAAAACCAACTCTGGGGCATCAAAGGTTTATAAAAACGGGCGGCTGCCACACCATTTAATGCCGCTTGCACCCGCTGTGCCGATGAACCCCAATGGCAGAGTTTGTCTAAAAATCGATAATACAGGCCGGTATCTTCGACCGAAAAACACTGATCTAATGAGGTCGAACACACTAAATGCTTTGCTACATAAGGGCTGCAAAACAGCATCTCCTCACCTAAGTCCAGCATTAGGTGTCTGTCTTCACCCATAAACCAGCGCCACTGATCATTTGGTTGAAGCAACATCCAAGTCACACCTTTTAGTTATATTTACACTAGTTATGCGTGCAATAGTTATGCGTGCAATAGTTATGCGTACAATAGTTATGCATACAACAGTTATGTTTAGTAAAACTAGCACATGCACAGGGTTTGATATTTGATAATAGTCATCAAACATCAAACCATAGTGTTAATTTCTGTTTATTGCCTTATTTTATAACCTATTTCGCACAAGAGTTACAGTCTGTGACGCATATCTAGTTTATAAATGGCGCGCCAGCTGCTGAATAAGTTGCGGCCCCTGATAAATAAAGCCGGTATAAATCTGCACCAGACTGGCACCGGCAGCCATTTTTTCGCGCCCTGCCGTTAATGAATCTATGCCACCCACACCAATAATAGGCAAACGGCCCGCTAAGCGACGGGACAATTCCTGGATAACAATTGTGCTTTTATTTTGTACCGGACGACCACTTAAACCACCTGCTTCATGGGCATGAGGCAAGTCAAACACCAATTCGCGATCCAGCGTGGTATTAGTGGCGATCACGCCATCGATATTAAAGCGCACTAAGCTGTCCGCCACCTGCTCAATTTCTTCCATAGACAAGTCTGGAGCAATCTTCACCAGCAAGGGCACCTGCTTATTATGCAGTGTGGCCAATTCGGCCTGCTTTTCTTTCAGTGAACCCAGCAAGTCGTCCAGCGCCTCGCCGTATTGCAAGCTACGTAGGCCTGGGGTATTGGGTGAGGAAATGTTCACCGTAATGTAGCCTGCGTGAGCGTAGGCTTTTTCCATACAGATAATATAGTCGTCTTTGCCGTGCTCAATCGGCGTGTCTTTATTCTTACCGATATTAATGCCGAGCACACCGCTATAGCGGGCGTTTTTCACATTTTCAATCAAGTAATCGATGCCATGGTTATTAAAGCCCATGCGGTTAATGATGGCGTCCGCTTGCGGAATACGGAACAGACGCGGCTTATCATTGCCATCTTGTGCCTTGGGCGTGACGGTACCAATTTCAATAAAGCCAAAGCCCATGGCGGCGAATGCATCTATGCAGTCGCCATTCTTATCCAACCCCGCCGCCAACCCCACAGGGTTATCGAAGGTCAGGCCCATTAATTGCACCGGATTCATAATTTTAGGTCGGCGATATAAGGTCGCCAAGGCGTTGTGTTGGCTTTTTCCTAAGCCCTTGATAGTGAGCTCGTGCACATGCTCTGGGTCACATTGAAACAAAAGCGGTTTAACCAGTGAATACACAGTTCTTGTCCTTGTAAAAAAGCCCCGGTATTGACCGAGGCTTGAGTATTGTTATGGGTATAACTACGGGTATAGTTATGCAATGCCATTTATTAAACGGCGTTTACGCTAAGCCCGCCATTAAACCGCGTTCACACAATGCAGATGCAGCAAATTCAGCTCACGCAAGGCCACTGAAAACTGAGCAAACTCATGGCTAGATGAGGCCTTAAAGTCTGCTAATAAATGGCGCCAGCGATTCAATGCTTGCTCGTGCTTATCCAGCCACTGGGCCAGCATATTAGCGCATTCATCGCTCGCATTACAGTCTTTCAATACCACAGCCGCGAGGCTACGCTGCTGATAATCCAAGTCTTCTCTAAATGCGGATCGCGCCTGTGCCTGCCAGTGGTTGCTGACGGCTTGCAGGTTTATTTGATCTAAGAACCAATGCAGCTCCAGCTCAACGCCAAGGTGGAAATACAGCTTGGCCACCACGTTTATGTCTTTGTCTTGCTCTGTGGCCACTTGTGCTATGTCTAGGCTTGAGAAAGCGCTGCTTAACTTCGCCACTCGCTCGGCGACAGATTGCGACACGCCTTGAGCCGTAAGATCGCTTACTGCCTGTTTGATGTCCGCCACTTCTGACTCAATCATCACCTGATACAGATCCTGCGCCAAGCTGGTATAAGCCGGTTTAAAGAGGCTGATGGCCTGCTCAATAGACAACTTACGATCCCGATTGCGCAACAGCCAACGGGTCGCACGACGAACCGTACGTCTCACTTGAGTAAAGAGCGCTAATTGCACGGCGGCCGGTGCTTGGTTATCCAGTGCTTCAATATCGCGCAGCAAGTCGTCCATGCCAAACACCTCGCGCGCTATCATAAAGCTGTGCGCAATATCGCAGATGCTGGTGCCGGTTTCGTCTTGCAGGCGCATGGCAAAGTTAAAGCCCATGTCGTTGACCATGATATTGGCCAAACGCGTCGCAATGATCTCACTCCGTAACGGGTGAGCCATCAGTGCCTCACCAAACTGCGCCACTAAGGGTTGTGGCATACTCAGCGGCAATAACTGCGCGATAAAGTCGTTGTCGGTGATTTCACTAATATTCAGTGTCTCTTTCAAGGTCATCTTGGCGTAAGCCACTAAAATCGCCAATTCGGGACGCGTTAAGCCGCGGTTTGCCGCCATGCGCTCGGTCAGCTCATCGTCGCTCGGTAAATACTCTAATTGACGATCCAGTTTGCCTTTGCGCTCTAACCATTGAATAAAGTGCTGCTGCTCTTTTAGTGCCGCCGCACCGCTGTGCTCGGTCACAGAAATCGTTTGCGACTGACGATAGGCATTGGTCAGCACTTTGTTGGCCACATCCTCCGTCATATCAAACAGCAACTGGTTGCGGTGCTCCATGGTCAGCTCGCCTTTATCGACCAAGGTGGTCAATAAAATCTTGATATTCACTTCGTTATCGGAGCAATCTACGCCGCCCACGTTATCGATAAAGTCGGCGTTAATGCGCCCGCCTTGACTGGCGTATTCAATACGGCCCAGTTGAGTGAAGCCTAGGTTACCGCCCTCGCCTACGATGCGCGCCCGCAGCTCAGTGCCATTCACACGCACTGCATCATTGGCGCGGTCGCCTACGTCGTTATGACTTTCGCGCGCAGATTTCACATAGGTGCCGATGCCGCCGTTCCAAATCAAATCCACTTTGGCCATCAATAAGTGATGAATAACCTCAGTTGGCGCCAAGCTCGTCTTATCCGTATCCAGCAGTTGCTGCATTTCGGGCGTTAAATTAATGGACTTAGCCGAGCGCTCAAACACGCCGCCGCCTTGTGAAATTAAGCTAGCATCAAAATCGCTCCAGCTTGAGCCTGGGGTATTATATAACCGCTCACGCTCCACATAGGTGGCCGCCGCATTGGGGCTCGGGTCAATAAAGATATGTAAGTGGTTAAAGGCCCCCACCAGGCAGGTGTGCGGTGATCGCAACATGCCATTACCAAACACGTCGCCGGCCATGTCGCCAATGCCGACTACGGTAAAGTCGGTGGTTTGACAGTCGATATTCAGCTCTCGGAAGTGGCGCTTCACCGACTCCCAGCCGCCGCGGGCTGTGATGCCCATTTTCTTGTGGTCGTAGCCCACAGAGCCGCCAGAGGCGAAGGCATCGCCTAACCAGTGCTGGTATTCAGCACTGATTTCATTGGCAATATCAGAGAAAGAAGCAGTGCCTTTATCCGCGGCCACCACCAAGTAGTAGTCATCTTCGTCGTGACGCACCACCTCTTTGGCCGGGATCACGTGGCCGTCAATGATGTTGTCGGTCACGTCTAACAGCGCGCGAATAAAGAGGCGGTAACAGGCCTTACCCTCGGCTAAAAAGGCGGTACGATCGCCGTTTGGAAGTTGCTTACACACGAAACCGCCCTTAGCACCCACGGGGACGATCACGGTATTTTTCACTTGCTGTGCTTTTACCAAACCTAATACTTCGGTGCGGAAGTCTTCACGACGATCCGACCAGCGCAAACCACCGCGCGCCACCTTGCCCCAGCGCAGATGCACACCTTCAACCCGCGGCGAATAGACAAAAATCTCAAACATAGGTAGCGGTTGCGGCATGTCACTAATGGTGGACGGCGCCAGCTTATAGGAGATATAGGGCTTAGGCTCGCCATTGGCCGCCGTCTGATAGAAGTTGGTGCGCACCGTGGCTTCAATCATTTCCATAAAGCGGCGAATAATACGGTCGTCGTCGAGATTGGCAACTTTATCGAGCTCTGCCACTAATTGTTGATGCAACGCAGCCTCCTGAGCGGCGTCTTGGCTTTGCAGCAAGGAAAAACGCTGTTCAAATAGCGTAAACAACAGCTGGGCTAATTGTGGATAGCGGGTCAGGGTTTCTTCAATGTATTGTTGGCTAAAACTCACCCCGGTTTGGCGCATATATTTGGCATAACCACGTAACACGCTGATATCACGCCCCGTTAGATCACAGGCCAACAATAAACGGTTAAAGCCGTCGTTTTCCAGCTCTTTATTCCACACCTGAGCAAACGCCTGCTGAAAACGGCCTTGGCAATGATCCAGATCCAAAGGCGCGCCGGTGTAAAACATGGCGAAGTCTAATACCCAATAAGTGTCGTCGCCGCAGCTTACCTGATGGGGCGTTTCACCTATGATGCGCAGGCCTAAGTTTTCCAACATCGGCATTACATCAGATAAATGGATGGGCTCATTTCTGTGATAGAGCTTAAGGCGCACCCGGTTAGAGTCGGGTTTTTCTTCTTGGGCGCGATAAAACAACATGCCCAACGGCTGCGCATCACTGAGCGCTTCCAATTTTTCAACATCGGCTACGGCTGAGCCTGGCATCACTCTTTCGGTATAAGAATGTCCAAAGGCGGCACCGTATTTATCGAACAGGCGCTTTCCTTCGGCTTCGCCCATGCTCACCGACAAGGCTTGGCTAAATTGGTCTTCCCAACTGCGCGCCGCTTCAATTAAGTTTGCTTGAATTTTATTCACATCAATGTCCATCGCGTTATCTTGCACCCGAATTAAATAGTGGGTGCGTGCAAATACGCCTTCAGAAAAGTAAGTGCTAAATTCCACTTCCTCTTCTGAACCAAAATAATCTTGTAAAATTGCTTGGGTTTTTTGGCGTAGCGTAGTGTTAAATCGCTCTTTGCTGACATACACCATGCAAGAGAAAAAGCGTTCAAATAAGTCACGGCGCACAAACAGCCGCGTCATGTCCCGCTCTTGCATGCCCAATACACCCATGCCGATGGTGGTTAGCTCTTGCTCAGTGGCTTGAATAAGCTCATCGCGCGGGTAGCTTTCTAAAATATTAACTAACGATTTATAGGCATGACTGCCCTTCACCAAACCAGAATGAGCCAAAATACGGCGTAACTTAGCGCCAATCAGTGGGATATCGAGGGCACTCAGGTTATACACATTAGAGGCGTAGAGTCCGATAAAGCGGTCTTCACCTATCACCCTACCCTGATCATCAAAGCGTTTAATGCCGATGTAATCAATATAAGACGGTCGGTGAACCCGAGATTGATGATTGGTTTTGGTGAGAATTAAAATGTTATTATTTAACGCCGCCTCTCGCGCGGCTGGGCTTAAATCGCTGAGCACTAACGGCTGGGCGTGGTTGATATTACCTAACAAGCCTAAGCTGCTGTCTAGCTCCGGCAATAGCACTTGAGACTCGCCTTCACCGGTTAATTGATAGCGACGATAGCCCATCAGCGTAAATTTATGATCCACCACCCAGTTTAAAAACGCTAACGTCTCCGCCATGTCATCGGGATGCGCGCCACAGGCGGTAGGCAGTTCGGCTATCACTTGCTCCAAACGTTGCACCATCGGCTGCCAGTCAGACACCACTTGCAGCACTTCTGTGACCACAGACAACAATTCAGCGGTTAAGGCGTCTTGAATTTCTTGGGTGGGTAAGCGGTCAATTTCAATTAGAAAAGCGGTTTCAAGGGGCTGATTGGCGCTGGCTTGCTCTTGTGTTTGCTCCTGCTCTCGCTCTCTGATCTCGGTGAGTGTGCCATCCACATCTCGCACCACCTGCATGGGTTGATGCAGCATAAGATGCGATGTGATGCCCATACGGTTAAGCGCCATGCGAATGGAGTCCACTAAAAATGGCGCATCAGTGCAGATAACTTCTACCAAGGTATGGGGTGACTGCCAGCCGTGACGGCCGAGCTCTGGGTTATAAACACGCACATATAAGCCAGCGTCTGGACGCGTAGCAAAGGCTTGCCACAGGTTAATGGCTGCGCCATACACATCGCTGGCGTTGCGATGAGATAAGTCATAATCGGTAATGCCGCTGTATAAATGAGTGACGAAATTGTTCACTAAGGGAGCGAGAGGGCCTGGGAATTTATCTGTGATGTGCTGGGCTACATTGTCGAGCAAAACGGATCTTGCTGGGGGGGTAAATGCCATGTTGTTATCTTCCTCGTATACAAGCGAGTGTCCATAGAGCATGACGCCCTAACAGAACAGGATGGAAACAGTGTATGCCCGCCCAATTTTGAATACGAGTCAGGCGTGGGAGCAAGGTGTCAAAGTATCGACTCGATCACGGCCTAAGAGACTATTTTTCAATTGACGACTGTCTCATCCCCCTGCTGTCTTGCAACTTAATGAATAAGTTAGCAAAAGTTTGCATTTTTAATAAGCCATTGTTAATAAACCGTTGTTATTAAAACATTGTGATTAAACAGGCGGAGCAATACAGAGATACAACTTTCGCAGTACGCCGTATGCTAAAAAATCCTGTCGCTAATACACATTGGGTTTGGGCATAAAAATACCGGGCAAGCCCGGTATTAGGTGTTGTTTTTAACGTATGACGTATATGTTATGCCTTACATATGACCGCAGGCACTATAACCGCGCTAATTGCTGAAATTGATTCTCAGCATTGAGGGTAATTTCAAAATAACCTTGTAAGCCATCATGACTGACAAAAGTGCGAAAGTGATGCAGCCCAATTTGCAGCCGCACCCCTTGTTCGGTTTGGACCGACAAGGCCCCAGTGCGACCTTGGTAATACTGCAACAGCTGCGGGGCCGAAATAGCCAGCCGAAACCGCAGCCGGCGCATTAGGCTAGCGCCTTAACGATTTTTTCATACAAGTCACCAGATAAATCAGGCATCGCCATTAGCTGTGCCAAGCGTGTCTTAATTAAGTTTTGCCGGGTATCGTCAAGGCGCGCAAACTGTATGAGCGGCGTAATTAAGCGCGAGGCGATCTGTGGGTTGCTCTTATTCAGAGCCATTAATACCGACACCAAAACATCATAACCGCTACCGTCAATGCGGTGAAACGCTAACGGGTTGCCGTTAATAAAGGCACCAATGACCGCCCGTACCCGATTGGGATTGTTCAAGCTAAAAGTGGGATGCTCCATTAACTGGCCGATACGCGCCAATACATCATCTCCGGGTGCCGTGGCTTGTAAGCGAAACCAGTTATCGAGCACTAAGCCATCGTGCTGCCATTTTTGCTCGAAGTCCGCCAGCATAACGCCCGCTTCAACGAGTGAAGCACGCACCGCCGCCTTCATGGCACCCAGCGTATCTGTCATGTTATTGGCGTGCTGATATTGCTGTTGTGCCAAGCCATTCTTTCCTGCATGAGTCCCCGCATCAGCATCAGCTAACGCCAAATAGCTCAGCGCCACGTTCTTCAAAGCGCGTTTGGCTATATCTTGATGTTCGATGCGATAGTCAGGCGTAATATTTTGCTCATAGGCTTGGCGCCACAAGGGTGCCAAGGTTTGCGCCAGCGCTAACTGCAGCTGGGCGTGCACTTGACCGAGTATATCTATGTCGACCTGCTCAAATAACTCCAGCAGGCTGCCAATATCCGGCAAGGTCAACATCTCCGCTTTTAAGGCAGAGTCCAGACTTTCCTCTTCAAGCGTCGCGCTAAACACATCTAACAATGCTTGAGGTACGGGTACAACGTGCTCGCCTTGCTGTTGCGTTTGTAAACTTTGTAAGCGCGCTACATTGTCGCGCACCGCATTGTTAATCAGCATTTGTACCGCGTCCCAGCGTACGAACTCATCTATGCTGTGCTTGGCCAACAGGCTAAGCTGGGCATTGGTATAGGGATAATCCAGCTTCACGGGTGCCGAAAATCCCTGCAATAATGCCGGTACGGGCCGCGTGGGCACATTTTCAAAGATAAATTCGTGCTCGGCTTCTATAACATCCAATACTGGACTGACATTCTCGCCACGCAAGATGAGGGTGAGCGGCTCGCCCTGCTCCGTGTATAAGGCCACACTGAGTGGAATATGCAGCGGTAATTTTTGCGTCTGTTCTAAGGTAGGTGGCGTATGTTGGCGCACGATTAAGATGTAGTGCTGGGTGGCGGCATCGTACTCATCACGCACCGTTAATACCGGCGTACCCGACTGACTGTACCAGCGGGCAAAGCGTGTTAAGTCACGGCCACTGGCCTCAGACATGGTGCTAAGAAAATCGTCACAGGTGGCCGCTTGGCCATCAAAACGCTGTAAGTAAAGCGTCAAACCACGCTGAAACGCAGCTTCACCCACTAAGGTATGCAGCATGCGGATCACTTCTGCGCCCTTCTCATACACAGTGAGTGTATAGAAGTTGTTCATTTCAATCACCGCATCCGGGCGAATAGGATGGGCCATAGGACCGGCGTCCTCGGCAAATTGCGGGCCGCGTAAGATGCGCACATTTTGAATGCGATTGACGGTACGTGAGCCGAGATCAGAGGAAAACTCCTGGTCGCGAAATACCGTTAAGCCTTCTTTCAACGACAACTGAAACCAGTCACGACAGGTAACGCGATTACCGGTCCAGTTATGAAAGTATTCGTGGCCAATTACCCGCTCTACATCCAAATAATCCGCATCGGTGGCGGTATTGGCATCGGCCAACACAAACTTGGAGTTAAAGACGTTGAGGCCTTTGTTTTCCATGGCGCCCATGTTGAAAAAATCCACCGCCACTATCATGTAAATATCGAGATCGTATTCTAAGTGACAGCGCTGTTCATCCCACGCCATGGAGGCTTTTAAGCTGTCCATGGCGTGGTCGGCGCGGTGTAGGTTACCCTTGTCGACAAAGATCTCGAGCGCCACGTTGCGACCACTCACTGTGGTGTAATGGTCGCGCAGCACATCAAAATCACCGGCTACCACTGCAAATAAATACGCCGGCTTTGGAAACGGATCTTGCCATTGCACCCAGTGGCGGCCGTCGTCCAAGGTGCCTGCATCCACCTTATTGCCGTTCGATAATAAATACGGGCAGGTAGCAGCATCGGCAGTAATACGGGTACTGAAACGCGCCAATACATCTGGGCGATCCAAGTAGTAGGTAATACGGCGAAAGCCCTGAGCTTCACATTGAGTACAAAAAGCGGAGCCAGACTTATATAAGCCTTCCAGCGCGGTATTGGCCGCCGGATCCAGCTGGGTTTTAATGGTTAGCACAAACTCTTGGGGCAGTTGCGACAACACTAAGCTGCGCTCAGTTTGCTGATACTGACCGATATTGATGCCATTTACCGCCACCTGTAACAAGGTTAACTGCTCACCATCCAGTACCAAAGGCTCATCGTGCTCGCCATTGCGGCGCACGCGGCTGATGGCCACCACTTGGGTGGCGTTATCATGCAGCTGAATATCCAGATCCAAGGTATCAATCCAATAATGGGGCGCTTGATAATCATCACGATATTGCACTTTAGGCGTGATTTGAGTCATGAACGGAGACCTCGCTTATTTGACCCCATGCATAGAGGGCACAGGTGAAATGAAATGGTGTGGTAGCGGGTAAAATTGCTTGAGTCACTGGGCATAAATTATGAACTAAAAAGTGACGAACTTGAGCAGTAAAACGGCATAAAAAAAGCCCAGGCTGATTAATCAGCCTGGGCTTAGCTTAATTAGCCTTTAGCGTTGGCCAGATCGGCGGTAATACGTGCCGCTTCATCTAAATAACCATCGATAGGTACAAAGTCGGTAGGCGCATCGTCTAACTGAGTGACGGTGGCCAAGCCTGCTCGCTTCAAACGCTCATTTAAACGTATCAAGGCTTTGGCATCTTGCTCTTCCATCTCGACTTTGCGTTTAGCAGAGTTGAGTGACACCGATTTTTTGTCTTTGAGTTTTTGGTATTCTTTAATATCTTCAAAAACGTACACAAACTCGGGAGCTTGCTTAATACGTGCCTGATGATGCTGGCGTAAAGAACCCAGTAAAGGCGTAAGGTCTTGCACCTTATCAAACGCTAAGCTGTCTACTTGATCCCAAGGTAGCGCATGTTTCTCCAGACTTTCGCCGGTTTCCTCCGCCACAATCGGCGTAGGGAAAGCAATGTCGGGTTTCACACCTTTATTTTGGGTACTGCCGCCATTAATGCGATAAAACTTGGCGATGGTGAATTGTACGAAGCCCATGGGGTGTTCATACAAGTCATACATGCGCGATAAGCTACGATGTTGCTGTACCGTGCCTTTACCAAAGGTATTTTCACCCAAGATCACCGCTCGACCGTAATCTTTTAACGCAGCAGCAAAAATCTCAGAAGCCGACGCCGAGTAGCGGTCAACCAGTACCGTCATCGGACCCGCGTAGGCCAACAGCTCATCGTCATCACCGTTTACCGTAATACGACCCAAGCCATCACGAATTTGCACCACAGGCCCGCTTTTAATAAACAGGCCCGTTAGACTGGAGGCTTCGGTGAGTGCACCGCCGCCATTACCGCGCAAGTCAATCACTAAGCCTTTAATGTTTTCTTTCTTCAGCTTATCGATTTCTTTGGCTACATCCACGCTCAAGTTGACATAAAAACTCGGAATTTCAATCACACCGATATTTTCATTGTTCACCTTGATCACTTTGCCGCTGGCGGCTCTGTCTTCGAGACGTACCGTATCGCGAGTGATCTCAATCAGCTTAGGCGTACTGGTGACCGCCTTGCCACGCTGAATTTGTAGCCAGACTTGCGTGCCTTTTTTGCCCTTGATCAAGTCAACAACTTCATCAAGACGCCAGCCAATGACGTCGATAATTTTATCGGCCGCTTGGCCTACACCAATAATACGGTCGTCAGGCAGCAACTCGCCTGACTTAGCCGCTGGGCCCCCGGGTACCAAAGAGCGGATCACCGTATAGTCATCTTCACCCTGTAATACGGCGCCTATGCCTTCGAGCGACAAGTTCATTTCTGTCTCGAAGCGCTCGGCGTTACGCGGGCTTAAATAACTGGTGTGTGGCTCTATGGCGCGGGCAAAGGCGTTGGTGAAGCTTTGAAAGGCGTCCTCGCTTTCGCTTTGCGCTAAGCGCTTAATCGCGTTGTTATAGCGTTTGGCAAGGGTTTCTTTGATCTCTGGCCAGTCTTTATCGGTAAGAGCCAGACTGAGCGCATCGTATTTAACTCTTTGTTGCCACAGCTTATCTAGCTCTGCCTGATCTTTCGGCCAATCGGCCTCACGCCGGTCAAACTGATACTCGTCATCGTTTTCAAAGGTGATGGGGGTATCGAGTAACGACAGTGCATAGACAAAACGCTCATAGCGTTTTTTCAAGCTTTTGTTATACATCCCATAAACAACGTCGAGCCTGCCGGCTCTCAGTGCATCGTCAAAACTATCTTGATAGCCCCTAAAGCGCTGAATATCAGCTTGAGTAAAAATATTCTTACTGAAATCTAGGCTTTCTATATAGCCATCAAAGATCCGTTCGGAAAAGGCATTATCAAGCTGAAATTGACGATAATGGGAACGGGTGAACAGCGCGGTAACCCGCTTGCTGGCAACCGCATGCTGACTTTCTGGCGCCAATACGGGAATGGCGGACGCATCAGTGGTCGGCGGTACTGCCCAAGCAATACTCGCCCCCATGATGCCGGCGGCGACCAAAGACAAACGAATTCCGTGACTGATCAAACCCTACTCCTTAAAGAATAAGATGTTCGAATTTAACACGCAGTGACAGGCCAGTTTTTAACTCAACCTGTACATCATCGCGGGTAATTTCTTTAACGGTCGCAGGTACTGGCGACGTGCCCAGTAACACTCTGACCTCTTGTGCGACTTTTAGGGTCGCGGGATCAACAGGCTGCGGCTTAGCTTGCGGTTGCGCCGGGGTCGCAACTGCTGGCTCAAGCTTAGCTTTAGACTCAGGTTTAGGCTGAGCTTTTGCTTTGGGCTTGGCTTTTTTAGGAGCGGGCTTGTCTTTACGCGCACCAAAGACTTTTTCTTTGCTTTCTTTAAGCGCGCCTTTGGCATGCTCAACATGTTCTTCAGTCAACTCACCACAGGCTTCGCCATCTAAACCGACACGGGTTTGACCGGCTTTTAAGCCATGCAGATAGCGCCAGCTAGACGTGTACTGGCGTAAGGCTGTGCGCAGTAAGGTCTTGGACACCTTAGGATCTTCGCCTAATTGGGCGGCTAAATCCTGAAAGATACCAATTTTTAAAGGCTTAGCTTCGCCGTCGGCGATAAAGCATTGCGGGAAGCGTTCTGCTAAGTAAGCAATAACTTCTTTACTGTTTTTCAATTTTTCCGAGTTTTCCATGAAATACCTTGGTTAAGACCTAAGGGCGCACCGCCCACTGAAACAATGCATATTATAAAGAGCGCGCAGACAAAAGCGACCCCGACGTTACAGCAAGGGACTCACTGTCGCCACAAAAAGACTCAATCCAGCCTCATCCTCTTCATCAAAGCGGTCAAAGGTCGGGCTATCAATGTCCAATACGGCCCAAACTTGCTCACCGTCACTGATAGGCAATACGATTTCTGAATTGCTGGCGCCGTCGCAGGCGATATGACCAGAAAATTCATGTACATTGGCTACGCGTTGAATAATCCCTGTGCTTGCCGCCTTGGCGCACACGCCTTGGCCCATCGGCAAGCGCATGCAAGCGGGCTTGCCTTGAAAGGGACCCAGCACTAGGCTTTCTGATTCGCAGAAATAGAAGCCAACCCAGTTAATGTCCTCTAGGGCTAAATTAAGCAAAGCAGATAAGTTGGCCAATTTAGCCAAGCGATTGGGCTCGCCATCACACAAGGCGACGGCTTGTGCGGTGAGACTGTTATAAAATGCAGATTTTGTAGACATAGTATGTTTTTAAACACGAAAGCCGATAAATTTTACTTAACTTACCTGCCCTTTCCCTAAATGAAAACCCAGTGAGGGTAATTGATGGATAAAAAAAATTCCCTGACCCCGTTTTTGTCATGGTCAGATATCGTCAACATGATGCGAAAACGCAAATCTGCGCTGATATACGCGCACATTTTTGCCTTATGTGGCACCTTATTGGCCGTACCCGTACCCTTGCTGATGCCGTTATTAGTTGATGAAGTATTACTCGACCAACCAGGCCGCTTACTGGCGGGATTAAGCTGGTTCTTACCCAGCTCATGGCAAACTGGGGTGGGCTTTATTTTAGCAGTATTAGCCTTAACGCTATTACTGCGGGTGTTTTCTTTGGTGTTTAATATTATTCAGGGTCGCCAATTTGCCCATATCGCCAAGCACCTCACCTTTCAGGTACGCACCTTATTGGCCAAACAGCTAGTGCGCACCCCCTTGCGTGCATTTGAGTCTGTCGGGGCGGGCAGCGTCAGCTCACATTTTGTGACTGATGTGGAAACGCTGGATAAATTTTTAGGTGAAACCTTAAGTCGGTTACTGATCAGCCTATTTAGCGTGATCGGCACCGCCATTGTCTTGCTACTACTAAGCTGGCAGTTAGCATTATTTATTTTATTGCTTAATCCGATAGTGGTGTATTTTTCGAGTCGCCTCGGTGCCAAGGTAAAATATTTAAAGCGCAATGAAAACAGCGCCTTCGAACTGTTCCAACAAGCCTTAGTCGAGACCCTAGACGGCATTCATGAAATTCGCGCCGCCAATCGTGAGCGTCATTATTTACTGCGCGTGATCGACCGCGCTCGAGGCGTGCGCGACACCGCTATCGATTATGCGTGGAAGAGCGAAGCGGCCAGTCGCGCTAGCTTCTTGCTGTTTTTATCTGGCGTAGAGGTGTTTCGCGCCGCCGGTATGATAATGGTGCTTTATACCAACCTGACAGTGGGTGAGATCTTTGCCGTCTTCAGTTATCTGTGGTTCATGATGGGACCGATACAAGATCTTCTGAATATGCAATATTCATTTTATGCGGCCAGTGCTGCGTTAAAGCGCATCAATAATATGCTGGCATTAGGTACTGACACGGATCGACAAGCCGTGGGCGACCTTAAGCATTCGCCGCAGGCTGATCCTTTTTTGGGTGTTACTACCCTGCCCATCAGCGTGCAAGATTTGAGTTTTTCCTATAATGGCGAGCGCAAGGTATTAGACCAAGTCAACTTGCACATTCACGCCGGTGAAAAAGTGGCTCTGGTGGGTGCCAGCGGCGGCGGTAAGTCGACCTTTATTCAACTGTTATTAGGCTTGTATCCCGCTGACAGCGGCGAAATTCGCTTTGGTGGGGTTAGCAGCCAAGCGATTGGCTTTCCCATTATTCGTGAACACATCGCCACCGTTCTACAACAACCCGTGCTGTTTAACGACACCATTCGCGCCAATCTGTGCTTGGGCGATGAGCATGACGACGCGGCACTGTGGCAAGCCCTTAAGGTAGCGCAACTCTTTGATGTGGTTTTTACCATGACCGAAGGCTTGGACACCCAAGTAGGCAGGCGCGGCATGAAGCTCTCCGGCGGCCAACAGCAACGACTCGCCATCGCGCGCATGGTGTTAAAAAATCCGGCCATCGTTATCTTAGATGAAGCCACCTCTGCGCTCGATACAGATACCGAAAATAAGCTGCATACGGCATTGGCGGAATTTTTACAGGGACGAACCACCTTAATAGTGGCGCACCGCCTCAGCTCAGTGCGCCAAGCGGATCGGGTACTGGTATTTGAAGACGGTAAGATAAGCCAGTCTGGCACGCACCAAGAATTGCTGGCGCAAGAAGGCCTGTATCGGACTTTGTATCACTGATTACGCGTGAGGCGTGAGGTCCAGGCAAAAATACAGCGCCGAGCACCAAGCTAAACAAAAACGGTAACATCGCTGTCGGCATGGAGCAGCAAAGCTGTAGTTCTGCGGTAGTCGCGTGCTTTAGCCGCGAAAACCTGCATAGCAGGTTCTGAGGTGCCAAGCACAACGGTTGCGAGGAGGCGTAACAGGGTTTTCCCTCACGCCTCACCTTTTACGCCTCACAGTTAGCCATCAAGCCACGGCGTTAATGTCGTCTTCTGGCTCAGCATCTTCTGCAGCTGCAGGCTCAGCCTCTTTGGTGTTACGGGCGGGCTTAGGGGCTTTTTTGGCGGGCTGTTTTTTCGGTCCGCTGAGCAAGTCTTGGTTTTCGGCTAAAAACAGCGCCAGCGCTTCACGATCGGTTTCATTTAGCGTGATCGGCGCGCGTTCCAACACTTCATCTAGGTGCTCTGCCAAGTCGAGCAGACGATCGTAAGCATCGGCGTCTTTTTTATTAATAAACGTCATTTTTTCGATTCCGTTTCTAACCACGAGATACTGTATTGTTACTGCCATTACTGACTCCTTATCTGTATGGGCATACAGTAATATTATGTAGACCCAGTTGCAAGCCTATCGCATCACACCGGGTAAAAAATTGAGCGCGATTTTAAGCGTCTTAAGCTCGCTCAATTATGACTTTACCGCGCACTTGCCCGTATACTGGCGGGCTTAGAGTCAGGGCCTGATACAACACAGTTTCAGCTGCTCACTCGTGAGATTGTTAAGTGTGAGCTGGCAAGCTTAGCGTTTGTGGCCGATAGTGAGAAGGTGACACTCAGCGGTCTGCAGCTCGCGCTTCCCCTAGGCTAGGTACACGGATTTAGTACCTAGCTTTTTTTGCTTTATTTTGTCGACAACCGCAAGGAGCGCTTGTTTGCTTGGAGGAATCTGCGGCGTATGTCAGCTCACGCATCGTTACCGTTAATTATCTTGCTTGGCGCCGTGTCCGCCCTCACGCCACTGGCCATCGATATGTACCTGCCAGCCATGCCGGCCATCGCCGAAACCTTGGCCAGTAACTCCCATCGCGTACAAGCCACGCTTGCCGCCTACACTGCCGGCTTTGCCTTAGGTCAACTGTTGTTTGGCCCCCTTTCCGATGCCAAAGGCCGCCGTCCGGTATTACTAGGCGGCATGTTAGTATTTGCCGCCGCCGCCATGCTGTGTGCCATGGCCACTAGCGTAGAAAGCCTGACTTGGTTGCGCGCCGCGCAAGGCTTTGCCGGAGCAGCGTCGGCCGTGGTAGTACAAGCCTTAGTGCGCGACTTATTTAACCGCGAAGACTTTGCTCGCACTATGTCCTATATCACCTTGGTGATGACGCTCGCGCCCTTAATTGCCCCTATGCTGGGCGGGCATTTGGCCCATTGGTTTGGTTGGCGCTCCATTTTCTGGGTGTTAGCGGGTTTTACCGTCATTATTGCGGTGTCGTGCAACTTTCGTCTGCCCGAGACCTTGCCCTTAGCGCGCCGCCAACCATTGCATTTGGGCTCCATATTGCGCAGCTACTTACGCCTGCTGACTAGTCCGATGGCATTGGGCTTTATGTTGTGTGGCGCCTTTTCCTTTGCCGGTATGTTTGCCTTCTTAACCGGTGCTTCGTTTATTTACATCGAGATCTATGGCATAGCTCCCCAGCATGTGGGCTACTTATTTGGCTTAAACGTCATCAGCTTGATGCTGTTCACTATTTTTAATGGCCGCTGGGTGCACCGCTTAGGCTCGCGCACTATGTTGCGCTTAGCGCTGGGGCTGCAGTTATTGGCCGGACTGCTGATGCCGATTGGTCCGTTAATGGGCTGGGGATTATGGTCTGTGGTGGCGCCCATCATGTTGTACGTGGGTGTGATCTCCACCATCGGCAGTAACAGCATGGCCAGCCTACTTGGCAGCTTACCGAACTTGGCGGGCACGGCATCGTCCATGGCAGGGACGCTGCGCTTTGGCTCTGCGGCCTTGGTGGCGGCATTTGTGGCGCTGCTGCCCGATGGCTCGCCGTTATATATGTTGATTACCATGAGCGGCTGCACCTTACTGGCCGCCCTCGCCTATGTGGTTTTATGTGAGCGCAAGGAGCAGGTTGATGTGTAGATCTTAGCCCAGCACCAAGCGTAAAAAACACCAGATCCGTAGCCCGTATATTTTCATAAAGAGTATTCGCCCTTTGTAGCCGCCAATTTATTCGGCGGGCCAGCATAGCTGGCTATTTTAAGGCTAAAAAACAGAGCCAAACCGTGGCAAAGACTCTTTACCTAAGAGACGGCCACACTACAGAAGAATTGTGCTTTGTAAGCGGCTGTTTAAAACCAATTATCACAAGCTGCGGCAAACGAATATAAAAAAGCCCAGTGCTGTCAGCAGCACTGGGCTTTTATATAAAAAATAATCGCAGCTGCGTTAACTGTTAGCCGCTGATCTTACGCGGGTTAAGCAGCGCTTCTATGCTACCTACTGCGCCCAGTACACTGCTGGCTTCAAAGGGCAAGAAGATGCGATCGCCCTCTCTACCAATCTCGGGCAAGGTTTTCAGATATTCAAGACCGAGTAAATAACCAACCATAAGTTGCGGGTCTAGCCTTGAATCGCCGGCAGATAATACCTCATCTATGGCCTTGCGTTGGCCTTCGGCCATTAAGATGGCCGCTTCTTTACTGCCCTCAGCCACTAGGATGCTGGAGCGCTTTTCGCCTTCCGCCTTGGCAATGGCCGCTTCACGCTCACCACTGGCGCGCAAAACAAGCGCACGACGTTCACGCTCCGCGGCCATTTGTTTGCGCATGGCGTCTTCTACTTCAGCCGGGATCACTATGTCTTGAATTTCAACACGGGTAACTTTTACGCCCCACTTATTGCCGGCTTCATCCATCACCAGCTGTAATTTGTCGTTAATTTCTTGGCGCGATTCAAACAGCTTATCCAGCTCCATTTTGCCCATTTCAGAACGCAGCGACGTTTTGGCTAAAATTTCGATAGCTTGGATCAGGTTCTCGGTTTGATAGACGGCACGCTCTGGATCTATCACCTGAAAATATAAGGCGCCATTAACGTTCACACTGACGTTATCTGCGGTCACCACCGACTGTCCTGGGAAGTCGAGCACAGTTTCACGGCGGTCAATGCGCAGCTCATCGGTCACCATGGCGACATTTTGGCCGCCAATGGTACGATAGCGGCGAACTTTGATGGATCTGGGCTTATCAATAAAGGGGATCACCCAGTTAACACCCGGGCCTAAGGTTTTGTTGTAACTGCCTAAGCGTTCAATCACCACAGCTTCTGACTGCTGTATTATCATCAATCCTTTGATTACAAATACTAAAATAAGCACCGCAAACACCAATGCTACGATAAATGTTGGTTCGAAACCCATGCTATTCCCTTATTTTATTATTCAATGATGGCGGTAATGCCATCAAAGCGACAAATCATTACTCGCGCCCCCACTATCAGCGGCGCATTTGAGGCACTGCGTACCATAAATAAGTCACCTTCAAACCGCAGCCGATACTCTCCCGTTTCAAGCTGGGTAATCTCGCCCTCTTGCAATTGACCTTCGCCGGCCAAGCAGCTGGTACGCCGTGACGGCGCATACCGGCGAAATAGCCACTTTAAGCCCGGTGCTAACACCCCCGCTGCTAAGGCAAACACAAACCATTGTACGGTTGCTCCCTGATCTAACAAGGCGGCACTCATGGCCACTAATGCCGCTAACCCCAACGCCAGTGCAAAGAAACCTAGGCTCAGCAATTCCAGTAACAACAGTAATAAGGCGACAATTAGCCACCCATGCCATGCAAGCAAGGCGCACCTCCTGATAAAGACACCAATGGATCGATTCGTTTATAACACAGACGGCTAGCCTACGTAAAAATAGAAATAAAACAGCAGCCTAGCAACTGAGGAGCTTAAATATTGAAAATGAGCACCCGTCTGCGTTTACCCCCCCACTCACGATTCACGCCTCACTTTACATCCACAGGCTTGGCTAATTTAAATAACTCGAAAAAATTGGCAGTCGTTTGCGCGGCCACTTCTTCTGGCGTGATGTTTTTTAGCTTGGCAATAAACTCCGCCACGGTGCGCGTATAGGCAGGCTCATTTTCTTCACCGCGAAATGGCACAGGTGCCAGCCAAGGGGAGTCGGTTTCCACTAATAATCGGTTTAATGGCAGGGCTTTCACCACTTCACGCAGCGCCGAAGCGCTGTTAAAGGTCACGATACCGGAGATCGAAATATAGAAACCCAGCTCTATGGCCGCTTGGGCCATTTCCAATGACTCAGTAAAACAATGCAGCACACCACCTACTTTTTCGGCGCCGCCGTCTCGCAATACTTGTAACGTGTCTTCTTGGGCGCCGCGGGTATGAATGATCAACGGCTTATTGACCGCGACCGCCACCGCCACGTGTTGCTCAAAGGAGCGGCGTTGTAACTCGGCTGACTCAGGCGCATAGAAATAATCTAAGCCGGTTTCACCGATCGCCACCACGGCCGGATCGGAAGCCAATTTAAGCAGTAACTCAGGATCGTTGGCTTCATCGTCTTGATGCAGCGGATGTACGCCGCAGGAGGCAAACACCTGTGGGAACGGCTTAATGGCATCCAACATATCGGGAAAGGAGCTTAAGCTAACGCCGATACACAACATATGATCTACGCCACGACGAGCCGCCTTGGCGATCACCTCGGCCATATCGGTGTGTTTTTTTCCGTATTCGAGTCTGTCTAAATGGCAATGTGAGTCAACCAGCAAAACCGTCTCCTTTGTGTGTATGTGAAGTGTGAAGTGTGAAGTGTGAAAAGTGAGGCGTGAAGAGTGAGATAAGAGTAGAAGTGGGCATCACCCCTCACGCTTCACACCTCTCTCCTCACTTTGCGTTCGCCAGCCAATCATTTAGCCACAGGCTTAGCTGCATACCGGCATTCACCGGTCGGCCAAGGCTGGTTTGACCGACTTGCTGCAGTTGCAGTAAACCGGTTAAGGCGCGCTCTAAACGCATCATCCCCACTTGGCTAACGCGACGGGCAAGATCTAGATTATCTGCTAAGCGCAATGCGGCTGGCGTTAAGCCCAGGGCTAACTGCAGCGCATCTTGCAGTAACAGCTGCAACCATGTCAGGTGTACTTTGTTAGCCAACAAGGCGGTATGCACCGCCATCACAGTCTGCGGTTGGTCGGCTAACTGGCTAAATTGGCTTAATAAAGCATGGCGCCCTTGATCCAGCCCTGCCTGTAAATACGCCAAGGTGGCCAGCGGCGAGCCTTGGTTGACGTTTAAGGCGCCCAACCAAGACTGCTCACTATGGGCGCCCACGTCTTGCTGTGCCAGCCCTTGCTCTGAAAACCAAGCCAACACCAAATCCGGTTTTGGCAGCGGCACCAACCACTGCTGACAGCGGCTGCGAATAGTGGGCAACAGCCGCTCCGGATGGGCGCTAACAAGTATTAACGTCGCTTGACCGGCGGGCTCTTCTAGGGTTTTCAGCAAGGCGTTGGCCGCCGCCTCGGTCATTTTTTCTGCCTCATAAATAATGGCGACTTTAGCGCGGCCCAAACGTGGGCTTTCGCTTAACGTCTGAGAAAGCTGGCGTATGCTGTCTACGCCTATGCTGCGGGTATCACTGTTAATCAGGTGCAAATCACTGTGGGTGCCCGCCTGCACCAGTCGACAGCTATGACACTGGCCACAAGGCAAAACAGCGCTGATATCAGCGGCTTCATCAGGCGCAATATCACACAACAAGGCCTGCGCTAAATGCTGGCTTAAGTGCAACTTGCCAAGGCCCGCCGTGCCTTTTATCAACAACGCATGGCCCAATTGCCGCCGAGCTATCAGCGGCAACAATTGGCCTAATGACTCACTTAGCCAAGGATACAAACCACTGCTCCAAGGCACTTAGCACGGCTTCTTTTACCGTTTCTTCATCAAGACTTGCATCAATCACCCGACAATTTGGCTCGGCGGCCGCCAAGGTTAAATAAGTAGCACGGGTGCGTTGAAAAAAGCTTAATTGCTCCTGCTCGATGCGATCCAGCTTACCGCGCTCTAAAGCACGCGCTAAGCCAATCGCGGGGTCTATGTCCAGATACAAGATAAAGTCAGGTCCAAAGTCCCCTAATATTGCTTGTTTGATTTCGCGGATCAGATCTGTGTCAATGCCGCGTCCGCCACCTTGGTAAGCCAAGGACGACCAATCATGGCGATCACCCACCACCCAGCAATCGGCTTCTAAGGCAGGCTGAATACGATTTCTCACTAATTGCACGCGGGCCGCATACATCAGCAGTAGCTCGGCTTCCATGGTCATGGGCTCGTCATGCACCTCTTTCACCAGGTCACGCATGCGCTCGGCGAGCGGGGTGCCACCGGGCTCGCGGGTGTTAACCACGCTAATGCCTTTGGCTTGTAACCACGCCACTACGTGGGCGTGTACCGTACTCTTACCGGCTCCTTCGAGCCCTTCAATCACAATAAACTGGCCCATAATCTACCTTTTTAAGATATAGCGACGCACGGCATTATTATGCTCACGCAAGGATTTAGAAAAATAGTGCCGCCCTTCACCCATGGCCACAAAATAGTAATACGTGCTGTCCAGAGGATGCAAGGTGGCCATAATGGCCTCTTTGCTGGCCATGGCAATCGGGCTAGGTGGCAAGCCATCTATGGTGTAGGTGTTATAAGGCGTTGGCGTCTGTAAGTCTTTCTTACGAATATTGCCGTCATAATCTTCACCCATACCGTAAATTACCGTGGGATCGGTTTGCAGACGCATGCCGACTCGCAACCGATTCACAAATACCGAGGCGATCAGCGGTCGCTCTTCGGCAATGCCGGTTTCTTTCTCGATAATGGAGGCCAGGATCAAGGCTTCGTAGGGAGTCGCTATGGGTAAGTCAGGCCTACGCTCTGACCATGCCTTATCGATAAATACCTGCATCTCATCATAAGCACGCTGCAAAATAGAAAGATCCGTGTCACCTGGGGTATAGCTGTAGGTTTCGGGTAGCAACCAACCTTCTAATTTTTTATTATCCAGTCCGAGTTGCTTGGCTATCTGAGCTTCGCTTTGCCCGTCTAGGGTTATTTCTAAATATTCCGCAGTGGCCAAGCGTTGCAGCCAATCGCTTAAGCGCAGCCCTTCTATTAAGGTGACTTGCAAGCGATAAGTTTCACCATTTACGATAGCTTGCAGTGCCTCTCGCACCGAGGTCTGCTCATCAAATTTATAGGTACCATGGCGTACCGCGACTAACTCGGGATGAAAGCGCAACCATAACTTTTTAACAAAGTTCGGCACCGACTCCGTACTTAGGCGCGTGACCAAATTCCCGCTGGTTTCACCGCGTGCCACCACGAATAACGGTGACTCTGTAGTGGCAATCGGTGCTGTTTCTAGCTGCTGCCATTCTTGATAACTGTAGATGGCCATACCGCCAATAAAGAGCACGGCTAATAAAAAAATACGGCCCAGCCACTTAATTAGTTTTCTCATAAGCCTGTTGTAATTCCCTCGTTATTTTAAACTCAGCAACGTTTAAATTGGTTGTCTTAACATTTGTTGTCTTAACATTTGTTGTCTTAACATTCGAGCCCGCATGGCGCTCAAGGATCCTAGTTATCGGGACCACACCCAGCAGCGCATTGGTGAGCCAGACTTCATCGGCGACGAGTAAGCGCGCTAATGGGGTTTGAGTGATGGTCAGTCTGTCTCCCAAATAATCCGTACACCAAGCGCGCATCGTACCCCATACGCCAAGCTGACATAAATCTGGGGTATAAATTTGCTCGCCTTCTCGCCAAAATACATTGGCGGTGACGGCTTCTACTATGTGGTTTTCTGCATTGAGCACTAATGCTTCGGGCCAGCCTTCGGCGTCCAATTCGGCTTTCAGCAGCACCTGCTCTAAGCGATTCACTGTTTTTAAGCCCGCTAATAAGGGGCTGTTACCCAAGCGCCCTTGGCATACGCCAATCTCAATGCCCTGCTCGCGCCACTGATAATATTGCATCGGAAAAGGCGCGGTATTGAGCAGCACTTGAGGTTCAGCACAGCCTTGCATGCTGTAGCCGCGTCCACCCGCACCGCGCACTAAAGTAATACGCAATACTTGGTCGGTTTGTGAGCCGACCAATGCTTGCGCGTGATCTTTTACTTTTGTCCAGTCAGGCATCGGCATTTGCAAGCGCATGCAAGCAGCACTCAAGCGCGCCTCATGATACGCCCAGTGCAGTAAGTGGCCATGTTTAGCATGCATGGTAGTGAAGTGGCCATCACCCAGTTGCCAACCACGACTTACAGCCGAAAAGAGACGGGTGTCTGTGATAATGGTATCCATGCCGCCCTCCACTATTTTCTTATACAACAAGACTTTGTATCTCGTATCAACTTTGGCGTATGGCTTACCACGTAAAACATACCGCTCTACTTGCGCCTATAAAAAAGCCCGGCACAGGGCCGGGCTTACAGCATGACCGAAGGGCCATTATATGCGTTTAAAAATCAATGAGCCATTAGTGCCACCAAAACCAAAAGAGTTGGATAAGGCATACTCAAACTGACCTTGTTTCGCGGTGTGGGCGACTAAGTCCAAGTCACACTCATCATCTGGATTGTCCAAGTTGATGGTGGGTGGTGCAATTTGGTCGCGCAACGCCAGTACACTGAAGATGGCTTCAATAGCACCGGCCGCACCTAATAGATGACCTGTCATCGATTTGGTGGAGCTTATCATTAGCTTGCTCGCATGCTCACCAAACACCTGCTTCATGCCGCGCAACTCGGCCACATCGCCTAACGGCGTTGAGGTACCGTGGGCGTTCACATAACCGATCACACTCGGTGCTATGCCCGCATCCTTAATGGCATTGGTCATGGCTTTTGCACCGCCACAGCCTTCCGCTGGAGGAGCCGTCATATGGTGTGCGTCGCCGCTCATACCAAAGCCGACTAGCTCGGCGTAAATTTTGGCACCGCGAGCCTTAGCATGCTCATACTCTTCCAGCATCATAACGCCGGCGCCGTCACCCAGCACAAAACCGTCACGGTCTTTGTCCCAAGGGCGACTGGCTTTTTGTGGTTCGTCGTTACGCGTAGAAAGCGCACGCGCCGCCGCAAAACCACCCATACCTAAAGTGGTAGAGGCTTTTTCGGTGCCGCCTGCCAGCATGGCATCGGCGTCACCATAAGCAATCATACGCGCCGCCAGACCTATGCTGTGCGTGCCTGTGGTACAAGCGGTAGTGACTGCGATATTTGGGCCGCGTAAGCCATTCATAATAGATAAGTGGCCAGACACCATGTTGATGATGGTGGAAGGCACAAAAAACGGGCTTAATTTACGCGGGCCACTGGCCAGTAAATTGGTGTGGTTGGACTCTATTAAGCCAAGACCACCAATGCCTGAACCAACGGATACACCAACGCGATCGGCGTTAGCGTCTGTAATGTCGAGTCCGGAGTCGGCCATGGCCTGTAAACCGGCTGCCACGCCATATTGGATGAACAAGTCCATCTTGCGGGCTTCTTTCTTCGCAATACCATGATCTTCGGGATCGAAGTCCTTGACCAGGCCTGCAAATTTGGTGCTGTAATCGGTTGTATCAAAGTGCTCGATATTGCTAATGCCACTTTGACCTGCCAACAAGGCCTGCCAGCTGGCATCAACCGTGTTACCGACAGGAGATAGCATACCGAGGCCAGTCACCACGACTCTGCGTTTGGACACAGGAGCGTCTCCGAATGGGGATTAAAACGGGGAAAGAGCCGAAGTGACCTTGGTCACTTCGGCGCAGATTTATTACTCTTGATTCGCGTTGATGTAATCAACTGCCGCTTTAACGGTAGTGATTTTTTCAGCTTCTTCATCAGGAATTTCAGTATCGAATTCTTCTTCTAACGCCATTACTAATTCAACGGTGTCCAAAGAATCGGCACCCAAGTCGTCAACGAAAGAAGCTTCAGATTTAACTTCTTCTTCTTTAACGCCCAGTTGTTCAATGATGATTTTCTTTACGCGTTCTTCGATGTTGCTCATGACAAATATTACCCTTTAGAAATACGCAAGTGCGTGTAGTTGCGGTAGTGTATTAAATTAACCGTCGTTTGCAAGACTATTTAGGGCTGGTCTAACCAGAAATAATGTTGAAAATGCTGCATTATCCACCAAACGGCAGCAAACTGCGGAGATTTTCATCACACCATGTACATGCCGCCATTTACGTGCAGCGTTTCACCCGTGATATAAGCCGCCTCTTCTGATGCTAAAAAAGCCACCGCAGAAGCAATTTCGTTGGGATTACCCAAACGTTGTGCCGGAACTTGAGACAAGATACCCGCCTTTTGCTCGTCATTTAAGGCCTGTGTCATGTCGGTTTCAATGAAGCCCGGTGACACTACGTTAACGGTAATACCACGACTGGCCACTTCACGACCCAATGACTTACTAAAGCCAATTAGGCCGGCTTTGGCCGCCGCATAGTTTGCCTGACCCGCATTCCCCATAGTGCCCACCACAGAGCCAATAGAGATGATGCGACCATGGCGTTTTTTCATCATGCCGCGTAATACCGCTTTAGAGAGACGGAATACTGAGGTCAGATTAGTATCGATAATATCCTGCCATTCGTCATCTTTCATCCGCATCAATAAATTATCGCGGGTAATGCCGGCATTATTCACTAAAATGTCAATCTCGCCAAAGCGCTCTTTTACACTAGCTAAAAACTGTTCTAATGAGGCCGCATCAGTCACGTTTAATACTAAACCCGCACCTTGCTCGCCTAAATAGGTACTGATGGCTTCGGCACCGCTTTCGCTGGTAGCCGTACCGATAACGGTGGCGCCGCGAGCAACAAACAACTCAGCCGTAGCTCGGCCAATACCGCGACTGGCGCCCGTGACCAGTACTAGTTTACCGGAAAAACTCATAATGACTCCTTCAGTTATAACTAAGGCCGGTGTGATAAGGCGTCAAGCTGCGGTTGTCTCTCCTGAACGCACAGCAAACCCTCCTTGGCTTTCTGCTTGATTTCAACACCACACCGGCCTTTGTATATTTGTTAATTGTCGTATTTATTAAGCTGACGGCTTCGCATCATAGTAGCGAAACAAGTCACTTATTGCGCAGCAACGGCTGCAAGAGCTTGCTCAAGACCCGCTTGGTCATTGATGCCTAAGCCTTCTACACGCTTATCGATGCGCTTAGCCAAACCCGACAATACCTTACCTGGGCCCATTTCTAGCGCCAAGGTCACACCTAGCTCCACCATGGTTTCCACGGTTTCGGTCCAGCGTACTGGACTATAGAGTTGGCGTACTAACGCATCTTTAATGGCTGCGGCACTGGTTTCAGTGCGCACGTCCACGTTATTAATCACAGGCACACTTGGCTCATTAAAGATCATCTCGGCCAAGGTTTGCTCTAGCTTCTCGGCTGCCGAGCGCATCAGTGCACAGTGGGAAGGCACGCTGACCGGTAACGGCAAGGCACGTTTAGCGCCACTTTCTTTCATTAACACGTTAGCGCGCTCTACGGCCGCCTTATTGCCGGCGATCACCACTTGGCCTGGTGAATTAAAGTTCACTGCAGAGACCACTTCGCCCTGCTCGGCCAGCGCGCAGTTGGCAATAATAGTGTCATTGTCGAGGCCAATAATGGCAGACATAGCACCTGTACCTTCAGGCACGGCTGCTTGCATCAGTTGACCGCGCAGCTCGACCAGTTTAACGGCGTCGGTGAGACTTAATACATCGGCGCAGACTAATGCCGAATATTCGCCCAAGCTGTGGCCCGCCATCACATTCGGCATGGCACCGCCCTGCTCGCGCCATAAACGCCACAAGGCAACCGAGGCGGTGAGCAAGGCAGGCTGAGTGCGCCAAGTTTTATTCAACTCTTCTGCTGGGCCGTTTACGACCAGTTCGGCTAAGTCATAACCCAAGGCACTAGAGGCCTCGGCAAAGGTCTGTTTAACGCAGTCATGTTCAGCTAACACATCGGCTAACATACCGACCGTTTGCGAGCCTTGGCCGGGAAAGGTAATGGCAAAAGTCATTGTCTGTCCTTTTATTTAACACATGTTTTTTAAAACAAAGTGTTCAAAACATACTGGTTGAGCAAAACATGCCGCCCTTGGCTGCAATCGCACAAGTACGGCATGCTGCATACCCCGACGCTGATATAGACACTCGCGTCGAGGAGGATGGTCGGGCTTAAAACCGGATCAGGGCTGAACCCCAAGCAAAACCGCCACCGAAGGCTTCCAGAAGCACCAAATGGCCCCGCTGAATACGACCGTCGCGCACGCCTTCATCGAAGGCAATAGGCACACTGGCCGCCGAGGTATTGCCGTGGCGATCGAGCGTTAAGATAACGTTATCCAGCGACATGCCTAACTTGCGGGCGGTGGCGGTAATAATACGATAATTTGCCTGATGTGGGACTAACCAATTGAGCTCAGACTTATCAATATTGTTGGCTTCTAAGGTCTGAGTCACAATTTCGCTTAACCGCGAGACCGCCACCTTAAATACGTCGTTGCCTTTCATGGTCATGTAAGCGCCCATCTCGGCACCACTGATGCCGCGAGTACGGTGAGGCAATTTCAGCATATCTGCATAACGGCCATCGGCGTGCAAATGGGTCGACAAGATACCCGGCTCTTCGCTAGCACCTATGACGACCGCGCCGGCACCATCACCAAATAAGATAACGGTGCCGCGGTCTTCTGGGTCACACATACGTGACAGTGCATCGGCACCTATCACTAAGATATGACGGGCGGCGCCACTTTTAATAAATTGATCTGCCACGCTCAAGGCGTAGCTAAAACCCGCACAGGCCGCCGATAAGTCGAAGGCGGGAATGCTTTGTACTTCCAACAAGGCTTGCACTTCACAGGCCGCGGCCGGAAACGCATGTTCGCCACTGGTGGTAGCAAGAATGATCATGTCCAAGTCTTGGGCAGAAATACCCGCGGCCTCAATAGCACGCAAGCCTGCCTGATGGGACATGGTCGCTATGGTTTCGTCGGCGCTGGCAATGCGGCGCTCGCGAATACCGGTGCGCTCCACTATCCAGTTGTCGTTGGTGTCTACCATTTTTTCTAAATCGGCGTTGGTACGTACCGCGGCGGGCAGGTAGCTGCCGGTTCCTAATATTTTACTGTTCATAGGCTTATCTTACGTGACTGTCCTGTGGGGCAGTATCGAAACGATGCGCGATGCTCGCAGGCAAGTCATGTTCAATCTCAGAAATGGCCTGCAAAATCGCATTGAAGAAGGCAGGTGAGCCAGCACTGCCATGGCTTTTCACCACACTGGCGCGTAATCCTATCAGACTTGCGCCATTATACTGGTCGGGGTTCAGATGAGAGAGCCGTTTTTTTAACCAAAAGGTCAACATTTTACTTAACAACCCGCGTTTTAAGCGCTGACCCAAGAGTAATCTGGCCACACCTTCACTGGTTTTAAGGGCCACATTACCCACGAAACCGTCGCAGACGACAACATCGGCTTTACCGATAAACAGCTCATTGCCTTCGATATAACCGCAGTAATTTAGATCGGCGATTTGGCTTAAACGGTGACCTGCTTCACGTACCGCTTCATTACCTTTGTTGGCTTCGACACCTACATTCAGCAAAGCAATACGCGGAGCTGTGATACCGAGTATACGCTGGGCGGCTTGCTCTCCCATCAAAGCAAACTGCACCAACTGCCCGGCATCGCAACTAATGTTAGCACCCACATCAAGCAGCAAGGCATAACCGCCCCCCCCTTGTGGCAGACGCGTGATCAGTGCGGGTCTGTCTACGCCGGATACGGTATTGAGCACCTTCATGGCCATGACCATTAATGCGCCTGTGTTACCAGCGCTCACGCATGCGTGAGCGCGCCCTGATGCAAGAGCATCAAGCGCGTGGCGCATAGAAGAGTCGGTTAGATGACGCAGGGCATAAGCGGCTTTATGATCATTGCCCACCTGTTGCGTACAAAAGCACGTCTGCACTCTGGGGTGTTGGTCTAATTTTAGGCGCGATAACCAAGGAGACAGCTCCGCTTCTAAACCAAACAAGAGCAAATGCAGATCAGGCAGAAGCGACAGTGCCTGCGCGGCGGCAGGCACTGTTATTGAGGGGCCAAAATCTCCCCCCATCATATCTAACGCAACGGTCAGCTGCGACAAGGTTATTATTACTTATTAATAACCTTTACACCGCGGTAAAAACCATCCGCAGTGATGTGGTGACGACGATGCAATTCGCCTGTAGTTTGATCTACAGTCAATGCAGCAGCAGTCAACGAATCGTGTGAACGACGGCTTCCGCGCACAGCGCGAGATACTTTACTCTTTTGTACGGCCATTTGACCTCACTCCTAAATCAGTTACTTACGTTTTAAACCTTCCAGAATCGCGAAAGGGTTCGGACGTTCTTCAGCAGTAGGAATTGTACCAAAGCTTTGGTCGAATTTACCTTCAGAACAATGTTCATTCGCATGAACCGGAATCTGAGGTAAGCTGAGAATAAGTTCATCCTCGACTAATTCTACCAAGTCTATTTCGCCAACTTCATCCACTTCGACCGTTTCGTAATCTTCCGGCACATCTGGCGCTTCTGCGTTTGCACGCAGTGGCGTGTATGTAAATTCGGATTCTATAGTAGTATCAAACGGCTCGTTACATCTCTGGCACTGGAGGGACACACTCATGCGCGTTTTACCGTGCATGATGCGTAGCCCTTGGGCGTCAGTGCCAAAGTCTAGAGATACGTTGATATCACCATGGATACCTTGGGTTGACTCCGCCAGTCTGGGCATTAGCGACGCAGCATATTCACCTTCGTATTGAAGACGATTAAGCGCGCAGCGAGCGGGATCAACCTTATTGGGCAACTTTACCTTTTCCATAAGGCGCGCATATTATAGAACCTCATCATGGGAGTCAAAGAGAAAGTCCCTTTGACTGTTAAATAATCGCTAGCAATTAACGCCCTACCTTTAACGCTTTACGCCGTAATAAAAAAGCTGGGGTCGCCTTAACTTAGGGCCTAATGCGGTTCGCGCACCGCGTCCGTTACAACATGCTAAACTGTTGCACCTGTTCCTTATGATGACTTAGCCATTCATGCTATCAGCCCAGCCGTCACTTATTCTTGCTTCTTCCTCCGTCTATCGCCAGCAAGTATTACAAAAACTGCAACTCGACTTTAGCTGTCACAGCCCAGAGATAGATGAAACCGCTCGGCCCAATGAGACTGCCGAGGCGTTAGTACTGCGCTTAGCCGAACAAAAAGCCCGTGCACTGAGTCACCTTTATCCCCGCAGCCTGATCATTGGCTCAGATCAAGTGTGTGTTAACTCCGTAGCCATGAGCCAAATCTTGGGCAAACCACACACCTTAGCCAACGCCCGCGCACAATTACTGGCCGCCAGTGGCCAACGCCTGACCTTTTATACTGGCTTAGCCGTTTATAACGTGGCACAGGATCAAATGCGCTCATTGGTAGAACCCTTCACTGTGGTGTTTCGCACTCTTACGAGCGCCCAAATCGATCGCTACTTGGAACGGGAGCCGGCACTGGACTGCGCCGGCGCCTTTAAATGCGAAGGCTTAGGCATCAGCTTATTTGAGTCAATGGAAGGCCGCGACCCCAACGCCTTAGTCGGCCTGCCGTTAATAGCGCTGGTCGATTTATTAAGCGCGTTTGGCGTGCAAGCACCTTGATTTATCGTGAGGCGTGAATCGTCAGGTGTGAGGTGAAAAAGCACCGAACGTTCAGATATTCGGTTTACTCTTCACTCTTTACCCCTCACTCTTCACTACTCTTAAACCCAATCTCGTAATTGACGAATATCGTCGATCAGCGCGAGCGGTTGATGCACGTTTAACTTTGCCGCATCGTGCACCCCATAGGTTACGCCGATACGCGGCATGCCAATGGCTCGGGCCATTTCAAGGTCATAGCTCGAATCCCCCACCATCACAGCTTCTGTGGGACAGACATTCAGCTCGGCTAAAATCTGCTCCAGCATTAACGGGTGCGGTTTAGATATCGCCTGATCGGCACCACGCAACGCGTGAAAATACCCACCTAATTGAGTATCGGCCAAGACGCTGTCTAATCCGGCTCTTTGCTTACCCGTGGCCACGGCTAACTGATAGCCACAGTTATGTAATCCCTTAATCGTATCGGCGGCACCAATAAACAGCGGTGCTGGAGTTTGATTAAGCTCCATATAATGACGGCGATAGGCTGCCAGTAAATTAGCCGATTGCGCATCACTCATAGTGCCAAACAAAATGGGAAACGCCTTATATAAGCTAAGGCCAATAATATCGCGTACCGCATCAGCACTTGGTATCGGCAACGCACAGTCCTGCGCCGTGGCTTGCATGCTAGACACAATGCGCGCCACCGAATCCATCAAGGTGCCATCCCAATCGAAGATGACTAACTTAAAGTTCATATATAGCAAACCCTCATTTAGCCGCTTTATTTAGAGACCTTATTTAGAGACCTTATTTAGAAACTTTGGCCAAGCGCGTTAATAACCGCTCTAAGCTAGGCTCTAATGGCGCCTCTACTGTCATCTGCTCTTCACGCACTGGGTGAAAGAAGCGCAACCGACAAGCATGCAAAAATAAACGTTTTAGGCCTAACTTGCCCATTTGTTCATCAAACTGGGCATCACCGTATTTAGTATCACCGGCAATGGGGTGCCCCGCATGCAAGGTATGCACACGAATTTGGTGAGTACGCCCGGTAATGGGGCTACATTCCACGAGCGTGGCTTGGGTAAACTGCTGCAGGATCTTAAAGCGCGTTTCCGACGGTTTACCTTCTTTGGTATCCACCTTCACCACGCGATCGCCCGAGGGCATCTCAAATTTTCTTAATGGTGCCTGCACGGCTCGCTGCTTAGCCGGCCACTCACCACACACCAAAGCTAAATAATGTTTATCTATGGTTTTTTCACGCAACTGCTCATGCAAGTTGCGTAACATGCTACGCTTTTTAGCCACTAACAATAAACCTGAGGTGTCGCGGTCGAGTCTGTGCACTAATTCTAAAAATCGCGCTTGGGGGCGCAGCGCACGCAGGCCTTCAATTAAGCCATAACTCAGGCCACTGCCGCCGTGCACGGCAAGCCCTGAGGGTTTATTGATAACGATGAGTGCATCGTCTTCATAGACGATGGCCGCTTCTAAGGGCTGCACTTCTTTGAGCTTATCGTTCGGCACCGGATCTTCGCGTTCCGCCAAACGCACCGGCGGGATGCGCACTATGTCACCGGCCTGGAGTTTGTATTCGGGTTTAATGCGTTTTTTATTAACTCTGACCTCACCTTTGCGCACAATGCGATAAATCATGCTTTTAGGTACGCCCTTGAGCGCGGTGCGTAAAAAGTTGTCGATGCGCTGCCCTTCATATTCCGCATCTATGGTGAGCAGTTGTACGCTATGTTGCTGTTCTGGTTTCATGGTCTACATTCTATCATTGGCAAGTGTGATTTGGCGCTAAAAAGGCGTCTTGCTAAGGTTACAGTTAAAGTGTGATAATGGCTCAGAATTTTGTGTCGGCCAGTTGTTGCTAGCGATGATTATCTAGCCATTTTTATCAAACCATGTTTATCCAACATGAATTGTTCAACACTGGGTGATACGCCCCGAACACCCCTTACTATCCGTTTTATTCGCGACCTTTGGGCTCTCCCTTACCCGTGAAAAACACCTGAAAAAGCGCCTCAAGCGTACCCAGCCGGGAGGCTGTATCTTTTACGCTAACAGACTCGAGGCCGGTGTTCGTCGGAATAACGCGGTTAGGCTAGGGAAAATACCAACACTGTAAAAAACAGTAAAAACTTTATAAAAGAGTCATTAATGAAAAGAATGCTAATCAACGCCACTCAAGAAGAAGAGTTGCGTGTAGCCCTCGTAGATGGGCAAAAACTCTACGATCTGGATATTGAAAGCCCAGGCCATGAACAAAAAAAAGCCAACATCTATAAAGGTAAAATTACCCGCGTAGAGCCCAGCCTAGAAGCGGCGTTTGTTGATTACGGTGCAGATCGTCACGGTTTCTTACCGTTAAAAGAAATTGCGCGTAACTACTTCCCTGCCGGATACAGCTACCAAGGCCGTCCCAATATCAAAGAAGTGGTTAAAGAAGGCCAAGAAGTCATAGTGCAGATTGATAAAGAAGAACGTGGCAATAAAGGCGCCGCGCTCACGACCTTTATCAGCCTTGCCGGCTCTTATTTGGTGCTGATGCCGAATAATCCTCGTGCGGGCGGTATTTCTCGCCGTATCGAAGGTGACGAGCGCACCGAGCTAAAAGAAGCACTGTCGCAACTTGCCCTGCCCGATGGCATGGGCCTGATTGTACGCACCGCAGGTGTGGGCAAATCGGCAGAAGAGCTAGAGTGGGACTTGCGCGTACTGCAAGGTCACTGGAAAGCGATTCAAGAAGCCTCCGAAGGCGGCGCGGCACCTTTCTTAATTCACCAAGAAAGTAACGTCATTGTGCGCGCCATTCGCGACTACTTGCGCCGAGACATTGGCGAAATCGTCATCGATAACCCAGTGGTGTATGAGCGCGCGCGCAAACACATAGAGCTGGTTCGCCCCGACTCCTTGAAAATCGTCAAGCTGTACGACGGCGACGTGCCCATGTTCAGCCACTATCAGATTGAAAGCCAAATTGAGTCGGCCTTTCAGCGCGAAGTGCGTCTGCCTTCTGGCGGCAGTATCGTTATCGACCCGACCGAAGCCTTAACCAGTATCGATATCAACTCGTCTCGCGCCACCAAAGGCAGCGATATCGAAGAAACGGCATTGAGAACCAACCTAGAAGCGGCCGAAGAAATCGCCCGCCAGTTACGCCTGCGTGACTTAGGTGGCTTGGTGGTGATCGACTTTATCGACATGACGCCGGTACGCCATCAGCGTGATGTCGAAAACTGCCTGCGCGACGCCGTGCGCCAAGACCGTGCGCGCATCCAGTTAGGCCGTATTTCTCGCTTTGGCTTGCTGGAAATGTCGCGTCAGCGCCTGCGTCCTTCATTGGGCGAGTCCAGCACCCACGTGTGCCCTCGCTGTTTAGGCCAAGGCACCATTCGTGATAACGAATCCTTAGCTCTCGCCATCTTGCGCCTGATTGAAGAAGAAGCCCTGAAAGACAACACCGGGCAAATTCACGGCCAAGTACCGGTAGACGTCGCCGCTTATCTGTTGAACGAAAAGCGCAAGTCCATCGCCGGTCTTGAGCAGCGTTATAATGTTGAAATTTACATTATTCCGAATGAACGATTGGAAACCCCGCATTTTAGTGTGGAACGCGTGCGCAGCGGCGAAGAAGAAGCCGTGACTAGCTACAGCCTTAAAACTGCCGTACCTAAGTCCACTTATACGCCGCGAGACAGCCAGTCTAGCCCGCGTATTGAGCAGCCTGCCTTGCAAGGCTTTACGGCTCCAACCCAAGCCACACCTAGCGTGGTTGCTACTCCTGCTCCTGCAGCCACGTCGGCTCCTGCAGCTAGTACTGTAGCTGTAGTCGCGACAGGTGAAACGGGACCAAGCCTTGTCAGCCGCGTTTGTGCCGCCATTGGTAACTGGTTTAAAGGCGATACCGCAACCCAAGCGGCTCCTACTCCAGCACCTAGCCGCCCTGCTACCGGCAGTAATGCCAGCAACAATAACAACGGCGAGCGTAACCAGAGCCGCAATAACAATCGCTCCGGCGAACGTCGTGATCGCAACGCCAGTAACGACCGTAATGATCGCAACGACCGTTCACAGCGTAATACCCGTAATAGCAATGCTCGTAGACCTCGTGATGAAGAACGTAATATCGCCTCACAAACCGAGTCTAAAGCGCCGGTCACCACCGCCGCCGTGCAAGATGAGAATAAAAATGAGCGCCCACGTCGTGAACGCAGAAAGCCACGCCGTGAGCATCCACAAGCCACAGCTCAGCTGAATGACGGTGATGCAGCCGTTGTCGCCAACGATGCCGTAACTGCAACTCCGGCCGCAGCCACGACAGCTGCCCCGGCGACTGAGTCTCAAGAGCAGAACTTGGCCGAACGTCGTCAGCGCCGCCAGCAAAGAAAACAAGTGCGCATTGGCGGTGAAGAGGAACAAGCAACCACCACTGAGACTAATGTTCAGCCGCCAGCAGCAGCTAGCGCGGATGACAACAGCAAAGAGCACCATAAACGCAGTGCCATGCCAAAGCGCAAGCGTATGAACGAAGACAGCCGTCGTCGTCGTCGCGAAGACAGCATAGCCGCGTTAATTGCCGCTCAAGGTGAAGACAAGTGGGTAGCGACTGAAGAAGCACTGGCCGCAGCACAACCGCGAAAGCTAGAGCCCAAAGCTGCACCGGAATCCGTCACGCAGCCAGCCGTTGAGCCTGCCGCAGTGACGCAGCCAGTAGCTGAGCCAAAGGCAGTCGAGCCTGTGGCCGAGAAAGCAAGCGTTGAACCTGCCGTTGCTGAACCCTCTGTTGCTGAACAGGCAGTAGTTGAACAAACAGTAGTTGAACAAGCAGTGGTTAAACAAGCCGTTGCTGAGCAAAAAGCGCTTGAGCCAGCTGTGACCAAACAGCCTGTTGTTCATGCTGAGCCGGTTCAAATTAAACCAATCAAAGCGGAGCCTGATGCCCAAGTAACAGTAGCACCTAACGCTAAACCGGCCATTGCGCAGCAAGCTGAGCCAAAGGTTACCGTTGCGCCTGTAGTGACAGAGAATGTAGTGACAGAGTCGGCTCCTGCCCCACAGCCAGCTGCCGTTACTGAGGCTGTAACTAACCCTGCGCCTGCCGCTAGAACTGCGCCAAAGGCTGACGGTCTATACCGCGGCTCACGCCAAGTTTCGTCACCCATGGTTAAGCCAGAAGAGGTAGCCCAAGCGCCTTACGTAAAGCCTGAGTATCCACAACTTAAACGTGAGGCGGTGGCCACCAGTGGTCGTCATGCAGGCAGCACGGCGGCACAAAACACCGCATCGGCCCCCATGGCGAAACCTGAAAGTCATTAATCACGACTGACCGCAATTACAAAAGGCTCCTCAGGGAGCCTTTTTATTTAGCTGGGATTTAGATATGCCTTAATTTTGTGGTTCCTCAACACGCACACTGCGTCTCTAATACCAATCTGGAAAACTAACTGATCTATTTAGCTATCTTGTAAAGGTCGAACGAAGGGGCTACTCCACCGACACGCTGAACCGCATCCCTGCGACGCTCAGCACATGACGTCCTGTCATGTGATGGTCGCTTGAGTAGAACCCTTCATCCGCCCCTGTGCTGTGGCGTCGCCTGTGGGAACGCTCTGCAGACAACTCGGTGCTTAAGGAGAAGGCAACAGAGTTCGGCTCCCACGACCGTGAAATGCCAAGGAAGGCATTTCCCGAGCCCCCATGGATGGGTTTATGGCGTGTCGCGGGAGGTGATTCTGTTGCCTTTCGTTCCGAGCTTTAAAATCGATCATATTTTTACTTAGACTGGTATAAAAACACTTTTATAGTCTGGGTTGTTGAATATCATTCCCGAAAACGTCATCTTTAAGCAACACTGTCTTTAGTAACAGGGTTATTTATGGTCAATTAGAGGGCCGCTAAATGGATGAGCGCAACGCAGACCCAATAGATGCCGCACACAATGCGGCTAAAGCAGCAACGGACGCCAGAGATGAAGCAGATGAGCAAGAAACGCGCGCCAAGAACAAAGAGCGTGAAGCTCGTGAGCGAACCCCTACCTCTAGCGAGAAATCATTAACTCGCAAAGAACGCGCTTCTGTTGCAGAGCACAGTAATCTCTCCGCATTAACTGTCTACTCCATCATACTGCGCGAGGGAGAAAATGAGCTGAAAAGGCCCAATACTTCGCTTTGGTGGTCTGGCGTAGCGGCGGGCATCGGCATCTCAACCTCAGTGCTTGTTGAGGGCATTCTGCGCGCTAATCTGGGTTCAGAGCACCCTTATCTAACACTTTTAGAAAGCCTAGGTTACACCTTTGGCTTTGTGCTGGTTATTTTATGCCGCCTACAGTTATTTACTGAAAACACCATTACCGTAGTACTGCCGGTGTTAGCCGAGCCCACACGCACACGTTTCTATTGTGTCGCGCGCCTGTGGGGAATTGTGTTGATGGCTAATTTAGTGGGCACTTTCTTAACTGCCGCCCTCAGCGTTTACGGCGGTATCCTGACAGCTGAAACCTTAACCGCAATATTAGCTATCTCACGCCACGTGGCAGAATTGACACCGCCAGAGGCATTTTTGCAGGCAATACCTTCCGGCTTTTTAATAGCAGCCTTAGTGTGGATGCTACCTTCGGCAAAGGGCTCTGAGGTGTTGGTGATTATAATGTTTACCTGGCTAATCGCAGCCGGTGGTTTTACACACGTGATTGCCGGTTCAAATGAAATTTTTACGCTGGTGCTCAACGGTGAAATAACCCTGTTTAGCGGCTTGGTTTATCATATATTTCCGGTACTTATCGGCAATATCTTAGGTGGGACCGGCTTGTTTGCCATGCTGGCCTATGGCCAAGTTCATGAAGAAATGTAATATCGGGCGCAGCTATGTCTTGTAGCCGTCAGCTGTTTGTATGCAGTGAGCTTCGGCGAGCCAACTTCTCGTATCCATGCTGGGCGTGGTATTTTTATTGCGCTGATCGCGGCCCGAAGGGCTTTTTATCTCGTGTCTACGCGCTTTAGAAATTCACCAATATGCTCAAACGCTTGTTCTGCCTCGAGCAAAGGGGGCGTAAAAATATGCCACACATGCACCATATCTGCCCAAGTTTCTATTTCTACGATTGAGCCCGCCGCCTGCGCTTTGGCTGCGTATTGTTGGGCGCTGTCTAGCAACGCCTCCGACTCACTCACTTGGATCAAAGTGGGCGGAAGATGATGAAGATCACCGCGCAAAGGTGACACTAACGGGTTACTCGGCAAGGCGCGCATCGTTAATGCCAAGCCGCACCATAATATGGGCGCAGGTATCCACGCCAATCTCTTAATAATGGGCCCTAACATGGCATCGGCGTCTAAGTTAGCAGGGTTGCGCAAGGAGCTGAGCATCAGATCCGTAGTCGGCGACAAGGCAAGCGCCGCATCCGGTGCGGTCAATCCTTGATCACGTATCCAAGCAATCAAAGCCAGCGTGTGGCTGCCGCCAGCCGAGTCACCGGCAATCACCATAAACTTTGCCGCTGATGGACCGTCAGGCCCGTTATCCCGTAACCAGCAGTAAGCGTGCTGACAGTCAATAACACCGTCCAGATAGCTGTGCTCCGGCAATAATCGGTAATCAATGGCGAACACACAGGCTCTGGCTAGTCTCGACAATCGGTCGGTAATAGCACGGTGGCTTTTAGGGCTGCCGGCACTCCAGCCTCCGCCGTGTATGTAAAGCATTCGACGACTCGAGATAGCGCCAGGTGCCAACACCCACTCCCCTCGTGGCTCACCATTGGTCACAGGACGGATCTGCGAAGCTAAGACCATACCATCGCTTAAACTGTCCATCACCCGCCGATAAAAGGCGATACGTCCCCGTACGGGCAAACCTTCGGCCTCGCTGTGTATCTCATTAATCTTCGCCAGTACTAACTCACGAGCAGCACCGCTTGACGTAGGGATTTTCGACACTGCACTAGACTCCGCACTTTGCTGACCCCGCATCTGCTGCACGACAGCCAACAGGACGCGTAAGCGTAAGCAGAAATGATGAGCTCAGGGGCTCCCAGCACTCAGCTATCACAGTGCTTAAGGAGCTAACGCGCTTTCATCACCCGCGTAATTGTGCCAACAGGCCATCACAAGCTGACTCGATAAGGTCTAATACCTGCTCGAAACCTTGCTCACCACCGTAATAAGGATCTGGCACTTCTTGCTTGATCTCTTGTTCAACATTGGCATTAAAACTGAGCAGTAGCTTAATTTTATATTGATGCTCGGCTGGGCACAGCGCCTTAAGATCCGCTAGATTGCTGCAGTCTGCCGCCAAGATCAGATCAAACGCCACAAAGTCACTGGCTTTAACTTGGCGAGAATGAATGCCGCTAAAGTCATACCCACGGCGCTCCCCAGCCGCCCTAGAGCGCGCATCGGGTGTTGCGCCTGCATGGCCGCCATAGGTGCCTGCAGAATCCACTGTTAGTGTAACGCCTGCTCTTTGCGCACGCTGGCGCAGCTCAACCGTTAACACCATCATCAAATAAAAGAGCTACTTATTTTCATAAGTAGCTCTTAGCCTTCACCGTAAAGAGATAAATAACATCACTCTTTAATTGTCTGTTTATTAGGCAGTTCTTTTAATGATGCACGCAAACCTATGATTAATCATTACCCTGCCCCGCTAAACAGATAACCGCTTCAAGATTTTTTCACAAATTTGGCCGTTACCATCATTTCACCGGCACCGTCCACCTTGCAGTCTAGCTCGTGATCTTTGCCTTCCACTATGCGTCTGATCACCGCTTTGGTGCCAATTTTTAGCACCAGAGAACTGCCTTTTACCTTAAGGTCTTTGGCCAGCGTTATCTTGTCACCTTCTTCCAATAAAGTGCCGTTGGCATCATGTGCGGTGAGCGTCTGGTCTTCAATAGCCGCGTGTGACGGATCCCATTCATACGCACATTCGGGGCAAATTAGGTGCGCTTGATCTTGGTAAACGTACTCAGACTGGCATTTTGGGCAGGGTGGTAATGACATAAGCGCTTTCTTCTTATAAATAATGGAACCGATAGCATAACGCCTGAATGGAGTCAGGCAATAACCTTGTGAGACTCTATAGCTGAGCCTATTAAGTGATGATTTTCAGCGCAATATAGGGGGCAAGATTCAATACCAGAATAGCTATCTTGTATTGGCCAAGGTACTGAAAATAGGCTCGGCCAAGATCCTGTTTATTCAAAGCAAACAACCGAGCATGCATGCTGGTGATAGGCTCGCGCATCACCAGCAGTATCAGGGTGGAGAACAACAGCACGCACATGTTAATAACCAACGACCAACCCAAAAATGCCGTGAATAACTCTATCGTCATCATAATAGCCACCTGTCTATTTTTAGGCGCGCGCGACCAAATGAAGCTCGCATTCGCCTTGGATCTCTGCCGATTCGTCTACAACCAAAGCATAGGAGCAAAGATCACGGGCAGCCATTATTCACATAATGATGTGCCATCCATACTCTGCGATGGCACTATTATCGCACTATGCTGATATTCAAGCCTGTTTGGGCCTCGCTTTGGTAGCCGAGCCCGCTCCCTCTCTAAGCGGTATTACGCATTTATTCTAAAACCGATCACTGAGTGTATTGCGCTAACAAGCCATCACAAGCTGACTCAATCAAGTCGAGCACCTGCTCGAAGCCTTGCTCTCCGCCGTAATAAGGGTCAGGTATTTCTTGTTTGGCGTCTTGTGTGGCATCGTTATTAAAACTTAACAGCAGCTTAATTTTATATTGATGCTCGGCTGGGCACAGCGCCTGAAGATCTACTAGATTGCTGCGGTCTGCCGCCAAGATCAGATCAAACGCCACAAAGTCACTGGCTTTAACTTGGCGAGAATGAATGCCGCTAAAGTCATACCCACGGCGCTCCCCTGCCGCCCTAGAGCGCGCATCGGGTGTCGCGCCAGCATGGCCGCCATAGGTGCCTGCAGAATCAACGGTTAGTGCAACGCCCGCTCTTTGCGCGCGCTGGCGCAGCACTGCCTCTGCCGTCGGTGAGCGACAAATATTACCTAAACACACCGCCAATACACGGGGGCTTTGCTTGTTAAGCACGCTTTGATCCATGGTTACATTCCTATATTAAGATTAACGGGCTAACCTAGGGCTTTATTGCAATGATTTAGTACACCTCTATTACAATGATTTAGGCCTCCTTTTGCAGAAGACGTTTTTAAAATCAATAACTTGAGGAGGTTTTGGCGTTAGCCATGCATGCATTGCGGGAATAGGCGTCGTTAGGGCGCTGAATATGTAGGCTATCAATGATTAGCTGGTGAGGGGGGTCACCTCACCAGCCACTGTTTGTTACGGGAGTATTTTCAGTTTTCCTGATTACGTATGAACCTCAGCCATAATGCACCCTGTTTCGGTTTGTTCTTTGTAGCTGCCCAATTTATTCGGCAGGCCAGCTCTGCTGGCTGTTACTGAGGTTTAGATTTAAACCAAAACACCAAACCGGGCCGAATAAATTGGCCCCTACAAGGTCAAAATACCAAACTGAGCCTCATATTCTTTACCGAAGAGGCGGAACCTACCTGTAACATATTGAATTCATTGGTGCTGAGTTCACTGAAACATGGCTGAGCTTTGTGGGTAATCAGGTCAGTTTTAATCTTTAATTGTATTTTTAATCGTTAACTGTTAACCACTCACCAATAAATTATAAGCCTAACTTATCCAATAACCCCGGTAACTTATCGCCGAGCTTTTGGTTGAGCTTATCACCGAGTTTATCGCCCAGCTTCTCTTCGAGCTTGCGCTTGAAACGCTCGGCCTCTTTGTCGGCTTTTTCACTTAAATACACATCAAACACTTGTTGTAAATCTAAGCGGTATTGCGGGTCTTTATAGGAGCCGCTAATACGGATAGGCAAAAGGATATTTTTTAGCTCGTCCAGCTCTTCACCGTCTTGGCCCTTAATACTGCCGACGATAGCGGTATTTAACAGGACATCCAGCGACTCGTCGGCAAGCTTAGTATTACCTTGGCCGTCGATGCGCAGTAAGGGCGAGGCCAAGTACAGATTGTCTGTGCTCACCACGCCTTTTTTAATGGCGAAATCTGCTGTCAGGGCGCTAAAGTCGGTTTTTTCGACGTCTTCTTTTGCCGGTAACGGCAAGCCTTTTATTTGGGCGTGCGCACGGCGAATAAGCGCGGCGATATTCACGCCTTCTACGGCACCGTCTGCCACGCTGATATTAGCGGTGCCGGTGAGGTCCTTTTGCAATTGCTCGACGCTAAAGCCTGCCCCTTTTACATCCACGTTGATATCCGCACGGCCTTGAATGTAGTCGAGCTTGGTGGCGGCACTCAGTAGCGCATCGGCATTTACGCCAGTCAGTACATTGTTCATGCTAAAACGAGTGGGATCAGCGGTAAAGTCGAGCTTGATGTCGGCGTCCACTTGGCCTTCATACAACTGGGCTTGCAGCGGCTTAAACTCAAGCTTGCCTTGCGTCGATTTAATATGCACATCCAACTGATCAAGCTCTATGCCCTGCACTGTCACCTTATCGGCTTTCAAGTCGCCCTCTAGGTTAATACCTTGCAATAAAGAACCGCTGGCATCACTGGGCTTGGCTTTCGACAAGGTGCCCGGCACAGATGCGGTTGCCGTTTTTGTCTCTTGGCTGGCTACTTTAGCTTGGTTTGCTGTGTCTTTGTTCTTGGCTTTATTCTCTACCTTGGGTTGGCCTTTAGTCGGTGGCGTAACGCTGCGCCATTCTGCTTGCAGCGCGTCCACGTTTAACGAGTCAGTGTGCAAGTTAAAGCTCAGTTCAGGCAGCGCAAGGTGATTAACCATCAGCTGACCGGTTACCTTAAGCTCACCCGTCTCCAAGTTAAGCTCGGTAAACTCCGCCAGTTTTTTATCCAAGTCGTAGGCTAATTGCCCCTGTAACTTAAGCTGCTTATTGCCTGGTATGGCGCGGCCGGTGGCGCTAGCTTCAAAATTAAGGTTGCTTAACAGCAGGCGATTAAGCTCAGGCGCTAACCAAAAATCACCGTTCAGCAGAATATTGCCTTGCAGATCGTCGCTAAAGAGGTTGCCGGACAAGCTCAAAGGCACGGTTTTATCAGGTGCAAAATCGTCCAATTTAACGTTAACGCGGGTCAGTCGAGTGAGCTTGCCCTTGGCCTGATTTTGCATCACCACTTCGGCATCTTGTACATTCACACCTGCCAAGCTAAAGCTCATCGGCTCTTTGGCGCTGTTCGCCTCTGAGCTCTCATCGCTACCGGAATTAGGGGACGCAGAATCAGTTTCACTGTTGCCACTGGCGCTATTATCAGACTGTTTTGCCGCCAACTCGCGTAGGTCATCAATGTTTGTCACGCCATCATTACGGGTAATTAACTGCAGACGCGCCTTATTTAATACCGCTTCACCGACTTCTAATCGATTGTTAAACAGCGGCTTTAGCGCCACATCTAAGCTGAGCTCGCCAATCGATAAGGTATTACCGCCCTCAAAGCCCGGTGGGTTTAATAAGGCGGTGTCGGTCACGGTAAAACCAATGGAGGGGAAAAAACGCCAGCTTAAATCACCATTAATCACTAAGGTGCGGCCCGTTTTTTCTTTGGTTTGTTCAATCAATACTCGCTTCACGCGGTCGGTATCTACCACCTGCGTTAATATGACACCTGCGAGCAAGATCAAAAGTAATAAGGCTCCCAGTCCATAGAGTAGCTTTTTCATGCATGTTTCCCGTGTCGATGTTTTTAGTCTTGGTTAATACGGCTAGCATCCGCGCCTTGCTGCGCCTTGTATTTAGCGCTGGCACGACTCATATAAGGACGCTCAGCAGGGCCGGACATAGTCTCAAAGTTAATGGCACCGATCACCATGTGCGGGCGCAGCGCCAATGGCAGTTTGCCGCCGTTATAAAACTCGAGCACTATGCGCCCCGACCAACCCGGATCGATACGGTGCGCCGTGGCGTGCACCATTAAGCCTAGGCGAGCTAACGATGAGCGGCCGTCTAGCCAACCCACTATGTTATCGGGCAGGGTGACGGATTCAAGGGTTACCGCCAGCGCTAATTCGCCAGGGTGCAAGAAAAAGGCATCGCCGTCGGCAATAAAAATTTCATCACTCATCACGCTATCGATGGCAGCCGCCACTTCGCTCTTAGGGCCACTTAAGTCGATATAAGGCGCACTGTGAGCCTCAAACACCCGAAACTCATTGCCTAACAGCACATCTACGCTCACACCACTGATCCGCTCCGGATCCGGCTCCGGCGTCATGGTAATAATGCCATCAGCCAAATAACGCTTAATATCGCGGTCACAAAGACGCATGAAAATTCCTCAACTCATGATAAAAAACCACCCTGCTCACGACGGCATTTGCCGCTGCACTCGCAACGCTGACCTTTAGCCACAAAAATGCAGGCTGGGTGGTGAAGATTAAATTTGTCGCTTGATTAAATTGGCAGCGCATTAAATCAAGCGCGTATATAGGCTAGTAGGGATGGCCTTGCCGCTAAAAAAGAGTCCGCTGGCAATGCGCGCCGCCATGGTCAGATAGGTGTGGGCTAAGGTGCCGTCTGGCTCGGCTATCATGGTCGGACGGCCCTTATCCATGTCCACACCAATGCGGGCATCTAATGGCAACTGGCCTAATAAGGGCACCTGATTTTTTTGCGAAACCCGCAAACCGCCGCCTTCGCCAAATAAGGCTTCTTGATGGCCACATTGGCCACAAATGTGATAGCTCATGTTCTCAATTACGCCCAGCACAGGCACGTTTACCTTGCGGAACATGCTGATGCCTTTCACCGCATCCGCCAGCGCCACGTTTTGTGGCGTAGTCACAACCACGGCGGCGGTAGTGGGCACACTTTGGGAGATGGTAATTTGAATGTCACCTGTGCCCGGCGGCAGATCGACGATTAAATAGTCTAATTCGCCCCAGCGGGTTTCTTGCAATATTTGGGTGAGCGCCTTGCTGGCCATGGGTCCGCGCCAGATGGTGGCATCTTCTGCCCCCACCAAAAAGCCGATGCTGTTGGCCAACAGACCATGGGCCGCAATCGGTGCCATGGTTTTACCGTCCTCGCTGGCGGGCTTGGCACCCATCACGCCCAACATCATAGGGATAGAGGGGCCATATACGTCGGCATCTAAAATGCCCACCCGCGCGCCTAAGCGTTTCAAGGCCAGTGCCAAGTTCACGGCAGTGGTGGACTTGCCTACGCCGCCTTTACCGGAAGAAATAGCGATAATATTGCGCACCCCCGCCACGCCTTGGGCATCATTGGCGCGCGCCAAGGTGGCCACGTCCACGCTTAGCTGCCAGTCCACACTTTGGGCACCGCTGAGCTGGCATAATTTTTCGTCTAGCTGAATGAGCGCTGTGTCGAGCTGATAATCCACAAAGGGCAACACTAGCTTTATCACTAAGCGTGATTGTACAAGCGTAATGTCGCGCACCGCTCCGGTACTGACCAAGTCCTTCGCCCAGTGCGGTGGTATAAATTGTGCCAGCACGGCCATAATATCGTTATTATTCATGCTCACTTGCCCCTCTATGACGGTATTAGGCACTCTAGCAAAAAGCCGGCAACGGTGAAACGTCCCCCGCGCACTCTGGGCGCTTAATCAGCCAATATACGACTTTTTATTGAGATTATTCTCCAGATCAGCCGCCTTTTAGCGCTTTGCACCGGAAAAAGCCGCCAAAGTGTGTATAAGCGAAAAAAACTCGGGTAACATGTCCGACCCACCTTAATTGACTTAATAGAATGGACATTATGGCTATCGAACCACGTAAGATACTTGTCACCTGCGCCCTGCCCTATGCCAACGGATCTATCCACCTTGGCCATATGTTGGAGCATATTCAGGCCGATATCTGGGTTCGTTATCAGCGAATGCGAGGCCATACGGTTCATTTTATCTGTGCTGACGATGCTCATGGTACGCCCATTATGCTCAAGGCCAAGCAATTAGGCATAGCGCCAGAAGAAATGATCGCCGCCGTGCAAGCCGAGCACGAAGCTGACTTTGCCCGCTTTAATATCGGTTTCGATAATTATCACACCACACACAGCAATGAGAACCGTGAATTTGCCGAACTTATCTACGGTCGCCTCAAGAGCAACGGCTTCATTGAAAACCGCACTATTTCTCAGCTCTACGATCCTGAGCAAAACATGTTTTTGCCAGACCGTTTCGTCAAGGGTACCTGCCCTAAGTGCAAAGCCGAAGATCAGTACGGCGATAACTGCGAAGTATGCTCGGCCACCTACAGCCCAGCAGATCTGATTAACCCACGCTCTGCGGTATCGGGTGCGACGCCGGTCATGCGCGACAGCGAGCACTTCTTCTTCGATCTACCACAGTTTAGCGGCATGCTGAAAGCCTGGACTCGCTCCGGCGCCTTGCAAGAAGAAATGGCCAATAAGCTGGAAGAGTGGTTTGAAACCGGCTTGCAGCAGTGGGACATTACCCGTGATGCGCCCTACTTTGGCTTTGAAATTCCCGATGCACCAGGCAAATATTTTTACGTGTGGCTGGATGCGCCTATCGGCTATATGGGCTCGTTTAAGAACTACTGCGACAAGCGCGGCGATCTGAGCTTCGATGAATACTGGAATAAAGACAGCAGCACTGAGCTGTATCACTTTATCGGTAAAGACATCGTCTATTTCCATAGCCTGTTTTGGCCAGCCATGCTGGACGGCAGCGGCTTTAGAAAGCCGACCAATATCTTCGTGCACGGTTATGTAACGGTAGATGGCGCCAAGATGTCGAAGTCGAAAGGCACCTTTATTAAGGCCGACACTTATCTGAATCATTTAGATCCAGAGTGCCTGCGCTATTACTACGCCGCTAAATTGTCGAGCCGTATCGACGACTTGGACTTAAACTTGACCGACTTTGTGGCCCGCGTGAACAGCGATGTGGTGAACAAATTGGTGAACTTGGCCTCACGCAATGCCGGCTTTATTGCCAAGCGCTTCGACGGCAAGTTAGCCGATACCTGCAGCGAGCCTGAGTTGTATGCTGAGTTTGCCGCCGCCGCCGAGCGCATTGGTCAAAGCTATGAACAGCGTGAATTTGGTCGTGCTATTCGGGAAATTATGGCGCTGGCGGATAAAGCCAACCGCTATGTCGACGACAAAGCCCCTTGGGTGTTAGCCAAGCAAGAAGGTAAAGACCAAGAGCTGCAAGATGTGTGCTCGGTAAGCCTGAACTTGTTCCGCGTGTTGATCACCTACTTAAAGCCGGTGATGCCAAAATTAACCGAGCGCGCCGAAGCTTATCTCAATATCGACTTAACCTGGGATGGCGTCGCCACACCGTTAGTAGCGCATCAGCTCAACGCCTTTAGCCCGCTGTTTAGCCGCATGGAAGCCGATAAGATTGCCGCCATGGTGGAAGCCTCTAAAGAAGACTTGGCCGTGGAGCAAAGCACTGTCGTACCAAGTGCTGAACCAAGTGTTACGGTCACCACAGAGCTAGACTTGGATCCCATTAGCGAAACCATCAGCTTCGATGATTTTGCCAAAATTGACCTACGCATCGCGTTAATCAAAAAAGCCGAGTCTGTGCCCAAGGCCAATAAGCTGCTGCGCTTAGAGCTGGACTTAGGCGGTGAAACCCGCCAAGTGTTTGCCGGCATTAAGTCTGCGTATAATCCTGAAGATCTCGAAGGTAAGCTGACGGTAATGGTAGCCAACCTTGCCCCACGCCAGATGAGCTTTGGCTTAAGTGAAGGCATGGTGCTCGCTGCCGGCCCAGGTGGCAAAGACCTGTGGATTTTAGAGCCTCATGCCGGTGCCAAGCCGGGAATGCGGATTAAGTAACGTAAAGTGTAAATAGTGAGGCGTGAGGGGCAAGACACCGAATGGGTAGCCGTGGTGTTTTGTCTTTTAGACTCACCTTAACCTGCTATAAAAGCCCAGTACACTGGGCTTTTTTGTGCTCGTCTTCCTGACCCACATCAGAAGCTCGTTTAGATTTAAGGCGAGGTGTACAGACGATAGTAGAGATAGCGTAGGCGCCAATTGTAAAGCTTCCCCCCCTCACCATTCACGCCTCACTCCTAACAGCCCTTAATTAGCATTCAATAATATTCACGGCCAAGCCGCCGCGGGCGGTTTCTTTGTATTTGCTCTTCATATCACGACCGGTTTCGCGCATGGTTTTAATGACTTTATCCAGTGATACCTTGTGCTCGCCATCGCCACGCAGCGCGAGGCGGCTGGCATTAATGGCTTTTACCGAGCCCATGGCGTTGCGCTCAATACAAGGTACTTGTACCAGCCCACCAACCGGATCGCAGGTTAGGCCTAAGTTATGCTCCATGCCAATTTCGGCGGCATTTTCTACCTGATCCACAGTGCCACCCACAATGGCGGTGAGTGCGGCGGCGGCCATGGAGCAGGCCACGCCCACTTCGCCTTGGCAGCCCACTTCGGCCCCCGAGATAGAAGCATTTTCTTTGTATAAAATACCGATAGCGGCGGCGGTTAAGAAATACTTCACCAACACCCCATCATCTACCGGTTGCACAAAGTGGTGATAATAATGCAACACCGCCGGAATAATGCCCGCTGCACCGTTAGTCGGTGCGGTAACCACACGGCCACCGGCGGCGTTTTCTTCATTAACCGCCATGGCATATAAGTCCACCCACTCCATCACAATTAAGGCATCTTGATTAAACGCCGACTCGCTGTTGAGCTTGGCCAGCAAGTCTGGTGCGCGACGGCGTAACTTTAAGCCACCGGGCAAAATACCTTTAGTGTTACAGCCACGGGTCACGCAGTCTTGCATCACCTGCCAAAGCTGGCGCAGGCCTTGCAGAATATCTGACTCGCTGCGGTTTACCTTTTCATTGGCCAACATCAGCTCACTCACCGACAAGCCGTGGCTATGGCACAGCGCCAGTAATTCATCGCCACTGTGAAACGGGTACGGCACCGGCTTAGCGCTGGACTCGGCGGCCGCACTCGCTTTGGTGTGGGCAAAGTCTTCGGCTTTAACAATAAAGCCGCCACCAATCGAGTAATAGGATTGTTCGGCTAATCGCTTTTCCTGACTTTCCGCTGCGTGTTCTGCATCAGCCGTAAAAGCCCGACAGGTCATGCCATTGCTGTGCAACGGTAAGGTCTTACGGCGATGAAAGACGATGGCGTTAGTGCGTGGGAAAATTACCGAGTGACACTGATTTAATAACAGCCGCTCATCTTGCTCTACTTGAGATAAAAAGTCGGGGATAAGCTCAATGTCTATGGTGTCGGGTGCAAAACCGGCTAGGCCTAAGATCACCGCCTTGCCAGTGCCATGGCCGATGCCGGTTTGGCCTAATGAACCAAACAGTTCTACCTCAACGCGGCTGACTTGGCTCAATAGACCCCGTTCGCTCAACGCCTGCACAAAGTCTTGAGCCGCACGCATCGGCCCCACGGTGTGAGAAGAAGACGGGCCTATGCCAATGCTGAACATGTCGAACACGCTGATCATAACGACTCCATAAATCGATAAGCAAGGATGATGTGGTGTGCTTAATAAGCGAGGCGCAGATCATCAACTAATTTTGAATTATTGTAGGGATATTTGAGGATAAGCCCCAATGATATTTTAGAGGAGAGAAAATTAGCAGCGGAATGTGTGATTAAGATCGCGAGTTATCGAGCAATCTGCTGGGCGAATTGATGGATAACGGCGGCAGTGATGCCCCAAATCCATAATCCGTGCCAACGGATAAACACCACTTCATGGGTGTGGCCTTGGCGGCGCAACTGAAACAAATGGTGGTGGCGTAAATCCAGCAGATAATCGAGGGGGACCTGAAACACCTCATCGACCTCAGACGGATTAAGCGTAAACCGTGGTTGCCCTTCTATTAGGCCAACAAAAGGCGTGAGTGCAAAGCCGGAAATCGTGTACTGAGCCTGCAATTGGCCTAAAGGCTGGCACAACTCCGGTAATAGGCCGATCTCTTCCCAGCTTTCACGCAGCGCCGTGTGCCACAGGCTGGCATCAGACGCATCCATGCGTCCACCGGGAAAGCTCACCTGTCCGGGATGCTGGCGCAACAATCGATTACGCCGAGTGAGCACCAGCTCCAAGCCCTGCCCCGTTTGCAGCAAGGGCATCAGCACAGCCGCAGGATGCGCATCCAGCGGCAAGTGCGGATCTGGCAGCGGCGCCAATAAATTAATGCGCGTTTTTAGTTCGTCTAAAGTCATGATTCAAACTTAGTAAAGGGTGAAGCGTAAAGAGTGAAGAGCACAACATAATTAGCACCCCATCCTGCTCCGCAGGGCCGTTATGTTTGTCTTTATCTGACAGCTTAAAGCTTACCGCTGTCAGCTGCCCGAAGGGCTGTTACAACTCAGCCAAAAGCGGTAAGATTTTACCCAGCTTATCAAATAACTCTTGATACTCGGCGTCCACTTCTGAGTCGGCGACGATACCGCCGCCAGCCCAGCAATAAAGCTGATCCAGCTCTGCTACTAGGGTGCGTATGGTAATGCTGGTGTCCATGCGCCCGTGGGCACTGATATAGCCAATGCTGCCGCAATAGGCGTGACGACGATGGGTTTCCAGCTCTTCGATTATGGCCATGGCCCGCACCTTAGGCGCGCCGGTAATGGAGCCGCCCGGAAAGGTGGCCGCCAATAAATCGCCACCTGAGAGTTCAGGATTAAGCTCGCCGGTAATGGTGGACACTAAATGATGCACCGCCGGAAAGGATTCGATGGCAAAGATTGAGGGCACCTTGACCGAGCCCGGCACGCAGACGCGGCCGATATCGTTGCGTAATAAATCCACTATCATCAAATTTTCGGCGCGATCTTTAGGCGCCACACTCAGCTCAGCGGCCAGTTGCAAGTCGAGCTCTGCATTGGCACCACGCGGGCGCGTGCCTTTAATGGGTTTGGTTTCGACGCGTCTGCCATCGAGGGCAATAAAGCGCTCCGGCGATAGGCTTAAAATAGTGCTGCTGGGTAATTGCAGAAAAGCAGAAAACGGCGCCTTGTTCTGGGCACTGAGCTGACGATAGGCCTGCCAGCTGTCGCCGCTAAAGCCTGCGTTAAAGCGCAGCGTTAAATTAATTTGATAGCAGTCACCGGCCCGCAAGTAATCTTGCACCTGATTAAAGCTGGCGGCATATTCAGCTTGGGTTTGGCTGGCTTGCCAGCGGCTGGTCAGTTTAAACGGCAACTGTGGCACTAAAGCCCTGGCGTGCAGAGCTTGCCACCACGCCAGCCGCGCGTTTAAGGCGGCCTCATCGCCTAACACCAATAGGTGCGCCTGCTGTTGTTCGAGATCGATAACCCAAGCCCAATCCACCAAGGCCACCGCCATGTCAGGTGTGGCCAGCTCATTGATGGCAAGACTGGGAATACGTTCTAAACGCCGCCCTAAGTCATAACTAAAAAGACCCAGCGCCCCGCCACAAAACGGCAGATGCGCAAACTCATGAGGGAGGGCCACCTCGCCTATCAGCGTATCTTGCCAATGCTTTAACAAGGCAAACGGCGACTCAGTTGAGCGGTAACGCTGCCCTTGGTGCTCAATCACTGTCTCTTCAGCTTGGGTAATTAAGGTGGCCAAGGGCTCGGCGCTAATAATATGAAAACGGCTATCCGTGCCTAAGGGCGCGCCCGACTCCAACAACATAGCCCAAGGTAAATGGGCAATTGGCGAAAAAAAATCATGCACAGCACCGCTAAACGCTTGGCTGTGGATCTGCAAGGACAGTCCCATTATGTAATCCACTCGACAGTTTTGACATCAATTCTGGCGCTCAGGCTGGCCAGCTTAGGGCGGTGAAGCGTATCATAGCGCCAATATAACAATACAGAGCCTAATCTGGGTGCGTCCGCCTATTTTTCGAATAATAAAGTCAGTTTTCGAAATATAACGCCATTAACCTGCCCCAGTCTTAAGCTAACGCCGAACCGTAAGAGGAAGCCATGAGTATTATCAAAAAGCAGGACTTAATCGATTCAGTTGCCGATGCGCTGCAATACATCTCTTATTACCATCCGCTGGACTTCGTACAAGCGTTAGAAAAAGCCTATTTAAAAGAACAAAGCACCGCTGCCAAAGACGCCATCGCGCAAATTTTGATTAACTCCCGCATGGCAGCCATTGGCCACAGACCCTTATGCCAAGACACCGGCATAGTGACCTGCTTCGTAAAAATTGGCATGCAAGTGCAGTGGGACAGCGACTTAACGGTGCAAGAAATGGTCGATGAAGGGGTGCGCCGTGCCTACCTCAACCCCGATAACCCGCTGCGCGCCTCAATTGTGGCAGATCCGGCCGGTACCCGTCTTAACACCAAAGACAACACGCCGTCTGTAGTGCACGTCGAGTTGGTGCAAGGCAATCAAGTTGAAGTAGCCATTGCCGCCAAAGGCGGTGGCTCTGAGAACAAGGCCAAAATGGCCATGCTCAATCCGTCGGACGACGTGGCCGAGTGGGTGCTCAAAACCCTGCCCACTATGGGTGCCGGCTGGTGCCCGCCTGGCATGCTGGGCATTGGCATTGGCGGCACCGCCGAAAAAGCCGCAGTAATGGCCAAAGAGGCATTAATGGATCCGGTGGACATTCATGAGCTTATCGAGCGCGGCGCCGTAACAACCGAAGAAAAGCTGCGCTTAGACATCTTTGAGCGCGCCAATAAGCTGGGTATCGGTGCCCAAGGCTTAGGCGGCCTCACCACAGTGGTGGACATTAAAATTATGTCCGCTCCCACACACGCGGCCTCAAAGCCGGTAGTGATGATCCCCAACTGCGCCGCTACTCGCCACGTGCACTTTACGCTCGATGGCACAGGCCCCGCCGTGCTGACGCCACCTAAATTAGAAGATTGGCCCCAAGTGACCTGGGAAGTGGGCGACAAGGCGCGCCGCGTAAATCTAGATACGCTGACCAAAGCCGATATTGCGGACTGGAAGATGGGCGAAACCGTGCTTTTATCGGGCAAGCTATTAACCGGTCGCGACGCCGCACACAAGCGTATTCAAGAAATGCTGCACAAAGGCGAGCCACTGCCCGTGGACTTTAAAGGCCGCTTTATTTACTACGTGGGCCCAGTAGACGCCATTGGTGATGAAGCCGTGGGCCCTGCCGGGCCGACGACCGCGACGCGCATGGATAAATTTACCGATCTGATGCTCGAAGCCACCGGTTTAATCGGCATGGTCGGTAAAGCCGAGCGCGGCCCCGCCACCGTAGAATCCATCAAGCAGCATAAAGCCGTGTACCTAATGGCGGTGGGCGGTGCCGCTTACTTAGTGGCAAAAGCCGTGAAGCACGCTCGCGTGGTGGCCTTTGCGGACTTAGGCATGGAAGCCATCTATGAGTTTGACGTGGAAGACATGCCGGTGACCGTGGCGGTCGACAGCGAGGGCAATAACGCCCACGTAGTTGGCCCCGCCATCTGGAAAGCCAACATCGAAGAGCTGGATGCGAAATTACGCAAGGCGTGAAGCGTGAATATAAAAACACCGAGCAGATGCTCGGTGTTTTTATTTGGCTTGCGCTCAACTTAAAAACTAATGACAGTACTGATCTCTCTTAATATTTACCAATAAATATCTCTTCAGATTTAATTTCTATTTCTCCGTGGATTCAGTTGCAAAAAAAAAGATTTAGTATTATCTCGTCCTCTTTACCTTTTACCCTTCACTGGCGCTCGTCTCAAACCAAGGCCTTGTACGGTTTGCAAACCACACTAGCGACAGCATAACCGGCACTTCCACTAATACGCCCACTACCGTAGCCAGTGCAGCACCTGATTGCAGGCCAAATAAGCCGATGGCGACCGCTACCGCTAACTCAAAGAAGTTAGAGGTGCCTATCATGCAGGCTGGTGCGGCTATGTTATGACTGAGCTTGAGTTTTAGCGCCAGCCAATACCCCAAGGCGAAAATGCCATAGGTTTGCAGCAATAAGGGAATGGCGATCAGGCCAATCACCAAAGGTTTCGCCACTATGGTCGGCGCTTGCAGGCCGAATAACAGCACTACCGTGGTCAACAAACCCAGTATCGACCAAGGTTTACAGCGTGCCACTAGCACACTGAGCGGTTGTGGCTCAGGCTGCTTCGCCTGCACTTTTTGCCACAGTAGTCGTATCGCTATGCCTGCCACCAGCGGCAACACCACATATAAACCCACGGACAAGAGCAAGGTCTGCCACGGCACGCCAATGGCATTAATGCCTAACAGCAAGGCGGCCAAGGGCGCGAACGCAAACACCATCACCAGATTGTTCACCGACACTTGCACCAGCGTGTAGTTAGGGTCACCGCGCGTCAGCTGGCTCCACACAAACACCATGGCGGTACAAGGCGCCACACCCAGCAAGATCATGCCGGCTATGTATTCACCGGCCATGCCGGGTTCAACCCAAGGCGCAAAGATCACTCTAAAGAATAACCAGGCCAGCAAGGCCATGGTAAAGGGCTTGATCAACCAATTAATCACCAAGGTCAACACTAAGCCCTTGGGCTTTTTGCCGACATTTTTCACGGCCGTAAAGTCGATTTGGATCATCATGGGCGTGATCATCAACCAGATCAGCACAGCCACCACTAAGTTCACTTGGGCAACTTGCCAAGTCGCCAGCTCAGCAAACAACTCTGGCATCACTTGGCCTAACACCAAGCCAGCTCCTATACTTAACGCCACCCAAAGCGAGAGAAAACGTTCAAAAATACCCATATTATTTCTGCTTATTAAATTTTAATTAAGCCTACAGTTACAAAGCGCTTTGATTCACTCTTTGCATCAATTGCGCTGCGGTTTCTACGCGCTCTGAATAACGATCCGTCAAATAGGCACTGTTATCGCGGGTGAGTAGCGTGAACTTCATCAGCTCTTCCATCACATCCACGATGCGATTGTAATAAGGCGAGGGTTTCATGCGGTTATTATCATCAAACTCCATAAATGCCTTAGCTACCGAAGACTGATTAGGAATGGTGATCATGCGCATCCAACGCCCTAAAATACGCAGCTGATTCACCGCATTAAATGACTGAGAGCCCCCACACACCTGCATTACCGCCAAGGTTTTACCTTGGCTGGGGCGGACTGCACCTAGGCTAAGCGGTATCCAATCAATTTGAGTTTTCATCACGCCCGTCATGGCGCCATGGCGCTCCGGCGAACACCACACTTGCCCCTCAGACCAATTCACGAGCTCGCGCAACTCTTGTACTTTGGGATGCTCAGCATCATCGCCATCGGCCAGCGGCAAGCCGGTGGGATCATAAATGCGCACGTCCGCTCCCATAAACAGCAGTAAACGCGCACACTCTTCGATCACTAAGCGGCTAAAGGAGCGTTGGCGTAAAGAGCCGTACAGCAACAAGATCCGCGGCTTATGAGCATCCGCCGTGTGACTGAAATTGGGCAACTGGAAATGCTGTTCATCAATATTGGGCAAGCTAATATCGGGCAATAAAGTGTCGGGCAAACAAGTGTCGGCTAGGCTCATGGATTGATTCCTGAAGGCTGTGTGGCTAATACGGACAGCGCGGCAGGCCACTGAGAGCGCTCTTGGCGGGCCACGGTTAATAAAGACGCGACTCTGTCACTGATCAAGCCAATGGTGTGGCGAAAGGCGTCCGCCAGTTCTTCGTCGGTACCGGTTAATTTAGACGGATCGGCCAAGCCCCAGTGCAGGACTGTGGTGTTACCAAACCACACAGGGCACGTTTCTGCGGCAGCACTGTCGCACACAGTGATCACCACATCCGGTGCAAAATCCGCAAATTCATCCCATGACTGGCTGCGCAAATGGTTAGTCTCAATGCCCGCCTCGGCCAAATAAGTCAACGACAAAGGATGCACGGCGCCCACGGGCTGACTGCCGGCACTTCTGGCCTCCAATAAGCCTTGGCCAAGGTGCTGAGTCACGGCTTCTGACAATATGCTGCGACAGCGATTATGGGTACAGATATACAAGATTTTCATGGGTTTCCTCAGCTCTGGTTTCATTACAGTTTCCTAGATTAGCTTTCACATAAGGGCGAGACTTTAACAAGCCGTTGCTGGCAGTCATGCAAGTAGTCTTGATGGTGCGCCGCTGTTTGCTGCAAGACAGCGCCCGCCCAAGCGGGTAATTGCGGATGCAACCGGTAATACACCCAGCGGCCACGACGCTCGTCCATTAATAAATCACACTTTCTTAGCTCGGATAAGTGTCGAGAGACTTTAGGCTGGCTAAGCTCCAGTGCTTGCTGCAAGTCGCAGACGCACAGCTCTTGATACTGAAAAATCAGCAGCAAAGATTTTAAGCGCGTATCGTCGGCCAAACTCTTAAAAAATACCAAGGGCGACATAATAACCTCAGTCATTAACATGTGATTTATCATATATATGAAAATTCGCATGTCAATATTTTAGGTGTGAGGTGTGAGGTGTGAGGAAAAAATTAGCGATATTGCACCGCTCCAATATTTATTTTCGCGGCTGGTTTGTGCTTGTGGGCGCAACCCTTTAAAATCACCGCCCGCTTCTTTTAAATAGCATGCCCATGACCATCACAGTTACTCTGATCGCCGGACGAGAAAAGTCCCTACAACGTCGTCACCCTTGGGTGTTTTCTCGTGCCGTAGACAAGGTGCTCGGCCAACCCAACGCCGGTGATACGGTGGACATTGTCAGTCAAAAAGGCGAATGGCTCGCCCGGGGCTTTTACTCGCCGCAGTCGCAAATTCGCGCCCGCGTGTGGAGCTTCGATAAAAACGAAGTAATAGACGACGCTTTCTTCTTGCGCCGTTTAAGCCGCGCCAAAGACAGCCGCCAGCCACTGATTGATGAGCAAGGCTTGACCGGTTATCGGTTATGCGCCGCCGAGTCCGACGGCCTGCCCGGCGTGACCATAGATGTGTATGCCAATGTGGTGGTGTGTCAGCTGCTGAGCACGGGAGCCGAGCGCTGGCGTAAAGCCATAGTCGCGGCGCTGAATACCTTGTATCCCAGTGCCTGTATTTATGAGCGCTCCGATGTGGCAGTGCGTAAGAAAGAAGGCCTAGCCGAGCGTAAAGGTGTGCTGTCTGGCACCCTGCCCGAGCAGCCAATCGTTATCGAGGAAAATAACGGCGTTAAGATCTTGGTCGACGTCGAAAACGGCCATAAAACCGGTTTTTATCTGGATCAGCGCGATAACCGCCGTCTTGCCGCCCGTTATTGCCAAGATAAGCGGGTATTAAACTGCTTTAGCTACACCGGCACCTTTGGCGTGTATGCGCTAAAAGGCGGCGCGACTGAGGTGGTTAACGTCGATATGTCTGAGTCGGCCTTGGCCTTGGCCGAGCAAAACGTGGCCCTCAACAAGCTGGACTTAAGCCGCGTTAAATGTGAACAAGCCGATGTGTTTAAGTTGCTGCGTGCTTATCGCGAACAAGGCCAACGTTTCGACGTGATAGTGCTGGATCCGCCAAAGTTTGCCGAAAGCAAAGCCCAGCTCAATGGCGCCTGCCGCGGTTATAAAGACATTAATATGCTGGCCTTTCAGTTATTGAATGCTGGCGGCGTATTACTGACTTTCTCTTGCTCAGGTTTAATGACTCAAGATTTGTTCCAAAAAATCGTCGCCGATGCCGCACTCGATGCCGGTCGTGATGCGCAAATCCTCGAGCGCTTAAATCAAGCCGCCGATCACCCGATTGGCACCGCGTATCCAGAAGGGCATTACCTGAAAGGCCTCGTCGTTCGCGCTTGGTAAGCCCATCGCCGTGAGACCTGCCCCCTGAAGATAGAGGCGTAAGAGGTAACCCTCTTGCGCCTTTTTGTTTGGGCAAGATAACGCGCTTATCACTCCCCTATTCTCCCCGCCCACCCTGCTTACCTTCACAATCCCTGCCTTCTTTATTCACAGCCACCCCTGTTAGGAGTAGTATTACCGCTTTCTGTCAGTGAACCCAAGGAAGCCCAAGTGGAACCCATTCGCCTCACTCAATACAGCCACGGCGCCGGCTGCGGCTGCAAAATCTCGCCCACCGTACTCGACACTATCTTACACAGCCAGCTGCCGCGCTTTAATGACCCGCGCTTAATCGTGGGCAACGACAGCCGAGACGACGCGGCCGTGGTCGATATTGGTAATGGCATGGGCATTATTTCTACCACCGACTTCTTTATGCCAATCGTCGACGACCCCTTTACCTTTGGCCGCATTGCCGCCACCAACGCCATCAGCGATGTGTACGCCATGGGCGGCACGCCGATTGTGGCCATCGCTATTTTAGGCTGGCCAATTAATGTGCTGGCGCCAGAAATTGCCCAACAGGTGATCGATGGCGGCCGTCAGGCTTGTATGGACGCGGGTATTTCACTGGCCGGCGGTCACAGCATAGATGCACCTGAGCCAATTTTTGGTTTGGCGGTGACCGGCCAAATCCCGCTCGATCAGGTGAAGCGCAACGACACGGCCCGCGCTGGCGACCTGTTATTTTTGACCAAGCCACTCGGCATTGGCATCTTATCGACCGCGCAAAAGAAAGGCCTGTTATTGCCTGAACACGCCACGCTGGCGGCAGAGGTCATGTGCCAACTCAATAAACCCGGCCAAGACTTTGCCCGCCTCAAAGGCGTGCACGCCATGACAGATGTCACCGGTTTTGGCCTGATGGGCCACTTGAGTGAAGTGTGCGACGGTGCCGATGTGAGTGCTGTGTTACACATGGATAAGATCCCGCTGCTGCCCGAGTTAGATCATTATTTAGCGGCCGGTGCCGTGCCCGGTGGCACTCATAGAAACTTTGAAGCCTATGGCCATAAGTTAGCGCCGTTAACCACGCGCCAGCAGCAGATCTTATGTGACCCACAAACCAGTGGTGGACTTTTGGTGGCGGTCAGTCCAGCGGCGGTAAACGACTTCTTACAGCTGGCCGAGCAACACGACTTGTGCTTAACCGCCATTGGCGAGCTGACCGCGCCAAAAGCCCACCGCATCGAGGTGCTGGGTGAGTGAGTTGAAATCCGCACATGAATTAGCGTTAAACTTGCCACTCACACAGGATTACGAACAGCTCTTGGTGGGCGATGTGCCCATGCTGGACTTGCGCGCACCGATTGAATTTAGTGAAGGGGCCTTTCCGCTCGCCACTAACCTGCCATTAATGAGCGATGACGAGCGCGCCCAAGTGGGCACCTGCTTTAAAAACCGCGGCCAAGATGCCGCCATCGCCTTGGGCCATTCGTTAGTGGCCGGTGAGTTGCGTGAGCAACGCTTACAGGCATGGCTAAATTGGCTGGCATTGCATCCTACTGGCGTCATTTATTGCTTTAGAGGGGGCTTGCGTAGCCAAACCGTACAGCAATGGTTGGCTGAAGCTGGCCGCCCCGTTACTCGGGTTGACGGCGGTTATAAAGCCCTGCGCCAGCGCTTGATCACTGAGCTTGAGCAAGGTTTTGAACAACCGGGCTTCGTGCTCTCTGGCCTCACCGGCAGCGGCAAAACCGACTGGCTCAACCGCAGCCCGCTGTCGCTGGATCTTGAAGGTTTTGCTCACCACAGAGGCTCCAGCTTTGGCCATTGGGCCGAGCCCCAACCTAAGCCCATCGACTTTGAAAACCGTTTGGCGATTGCCCGCTTAAAGCAGCGCCGTGCCGGTGTTGAGTCTTGGCTAGTAGAAGATGAAAGTGCCATGATCGGTCGCTGCCCACTGCCCAAGCGGCTGTATGCGCGCATGCAGCAGGTGCCCGTCTTGCTATTAGAAGTACCCTTTGAGCAACGAGTGCGTCAAATTCAGCACGATTATGTCGACACTATGCTGACGCGGTTTAACGGGGATATTTCACGCTTAAGTGAGTATCTGCAAGACAGCTTAAAGCGCTTATATAAACGCTTAGGCGATCGCGATTGGCGCCAGCTCTCCCAACAAATGACGGATGCTATTAATCAGCAACTGTTAGGCTATGACTCAGACGGCCATCAAGAGTGGATAAGCGAGCTGTTAAATCGTTACTACGACCCTATCTATACCCGCCATCAAGCCAGTAAAGAAGAGCGTATTGCAGTACGCGGCAATGAAGACGAACTCGCGCACTGGTTGGCTAAGCAGCCAGTGTAAGCCAGTGCGCAACCACAAAGATTATGTTAAGTAAAATAATTGGCTACTGAAATATATGGGGCTGCAATCGGATTTATAAGACTAAAGCCAAAACACTATTATTGTTAACCGCTTTAAGGTGTTTGGCTTTCTTCCATGTATACAGTGGCAAAACGCCCTTTCTGTTATATTTTGATATTTAAAAGGAATTTACATCATGCTTAATCGCATCACGCTGCCGGTCACGGCCTTTGCCCAAAACTGCAGTCTGGTGTGGTGCTCTGCCACCAACAAAGCCGCCTTAATTGATCCAGGTGGTGAAACACCGCGACTGTTGGCCGAAATTGACAAACGCAGCCTCACACTGGAGTCAATTTTATTGACCCACGGTCACCTCGATCATGTAGGTGCCACCGGTGAGCTGCTGGCCGTTAAATCTGTGCCTGTGATAGGCCCCAGTGTTGAAGATGCCTTTTGGATAAACGGCCTCGACCAACAAGCCAAAATGTTTGGCTTAAGCCCAGTGCCGGCTTTTACGCCAACACGTTGGCTAACCGCCGGTGACCAGGTGCAGGTCGGTGAAGAAGTGATGGATGTGTATTTTTGCCCCGGCCATACGCCTGGTCATATCGTATTTGTGCACCCGACCCAGCGCTTGGCCTTTGTGGGCGATGTCATCTTTAACGGCGGTGTGGGGCGCAGTGATTTTCCACAAGGGAATCACGACCATCTCATTCACTCCATTAAGCAAACCCTGTTGCCACTCGGCGATGACATTACCTTCGTGCCCGGCCACGGCCCAGAAAGTACCTTCGGCCACGAGCGACAGCACAACCCCTACCTGCGCTAAACCCGATTCATTTAGACAGTTACCAACCAAAATGCTGCCGACCTATTGCTGTGTGATCTAAAGATCAGGCAAAAATCTGTCGTTTTATCTTTTCTCTGTTCGAAGATAATCACCGAGATCATCAATGAAAATTAAACATAAACTGGGGCTCAATACCCTGCTGGTCATACTGGCCATCGGCGCCCTCTTCGTATTGTTCGCCAAGACCCTCAGTACCATAAAAACCCTGAACCATGGCACAGAGCTGGCCATGTCGCTCGAAACCGGCATGCTGAGCCTACGCCGAGAAGAAAAGGATTTTCTCGGCCGACAGAACATGAAATATGTCGCCGACTTTCAGCAGACATTGGCACAGAACCAGCAGCTATTGGACGAGCTAGAACAATTGCTGGCTGGATTCGATTTCGACACTCAGGCGCTCGACACCCTGCGCCAACGTTTCGACCAATACGGTCAGAATTTCGAACAGGTGGTGCAAGCGCACCAGCTGATGGGTCTGGATCATGAGTCTGGCCTCAACGGTGAACTGCGGGCCGCGGTACATGGCATCGAGCAGGCGCTGGCGCAACATGACGCCGACGCCATACTGGTGACCATGCTGCAGCTGCGCCGGGCCGAAAAAGACTTTATCCTGCGCCAAGATCCCCGTTATTTGGATAAATTCGACACCTTCTTTACCACCCTGCAGCAACAGCTGCGTGACGCAGCTATGCCGACACACACACTGTCGCTGGCCAGCACCTATCAGGATCGCTTTCATCGCTATGCCGAGGGTGCCCGCCGACTCGGCCTCGACAGCGACCAAGGCCTGCAACTGACGATGCGGAAAACCATTCAAAGCACCGAAGACCTGCTGGACAATACCGTGCGCGAGATCGAGGCGCTAACTCACAGGCACGCCGATCGGGCCAGCACCCTCGCCATGGTGATGTTTGTCACCATGCTGCTGCTGACCTCGGTCATCGCGCTGCTGATTGCCCGTTCAATTTTCATCCCGATCAGCCGAATTCAACAAGGCGTGCAGCAAATTCACGAGAGTCACGATCTCAGCCTGCGGGTCGAAGAACAAGGTAACGACGAACTCACCGACATGGCTCGGGCACTCAACACCATGCTTGCCGGTTTTCAGCGTGTGATCCGCCAAGTTAATGAAGCGGTCGAAACCATGAACCAGACCACCGAAATTCTGTCGGAAAACGCCGCTCGCACCAGTGCCGACATCGAACGCCAGCAGGCGGAAACCGAAATGGTGGCCACCGCCGTCACCGAGATGGTGTCCACCATCGAAGAAATTGCCCACAACACCGAAAACACCGCGCTCAAGGCCAACTCTACCCACAACGGCGCGCAACAAGGACAACTGCAGGTGCAAGGTGCCATCGGTCGCATTCGTCGTCTGTCCGATACCCTGGATAACGCCGTCGGTAGCATGGAAGCCCTGTCAACCCAGAGCGACACCATAGGCAACGTGCTGGGGGTCATTCATGGCATTGCCGAGCAGACCAATCTGCTGGCGCTGAATGCCGCCATTGAAGCGGCCCGAGCCGGCGAGCAGGGCCGCGGCTTTGCGGTGGTGGCCGATGAAGTGCGCGCCCTTGCCGGCCGCACTCAGGAAGCCACTCAGGAAATTTCAGCCATTATCAAGTCGCTGCAAACCAACACCAGCAACATGGTCAAGATGATCCACAGCAGCAGTGAAGAAGGCCGAGAAAGCAGCCAGCAGGCTGGAATGGTCGAAACCGTGCTCAATGACATCACCCGGGAAGTCACCGAAATCTCGGACATGGCCACTCAAATCGCCACCGCCATCGAACAGCAAAGCAGCGTGGCCAGTGAAGTGGGGCAAAATGTGGTGGTGATCCGTGATATCACCGAAGATGCCGCCCAAGCCGTGCGTAACAATTCCCGCGCCAGCAGCGACATTGCCGCTCAGGCTCGGGAACTGCGTCAGGTAGTGGCCGCGTTTCGGGTATAAAGCGCCTCAGTCATCCCAGTCGTCATAGTCGTCATCCTCGTTCGCCACGGCGGCGGGGATGATGATGGCCGGTGCCAGCACCGAGATAGCCTTCAACAACTGGCGCCGGTTTTGCCAGTTGCCGACAAAACCGAACCGATAGCAGTCTTCATCCAGCTTGAAACGCTCTTCCACCTGAGCATCCAAGGTGTCCTTTACCTGCGCCAGTTCGGTGTCGCTTAAGTGCAGATCCAGCGTAAAAGCAATGATGGCGCCGTCGTGACCGGGTAATTTGCCTTTATTGACTGCACGCACGCGTTCACGCGGCAGAGCCACCGCTTGCTGGCTAAGGCCATTGACCAGATACAACTGCTGCTCATCGAAGGCCAGATTGATCAGTAATTTGCGGTTCCAGCTGGGCGGCCACAGGCTGATCAATAATAAAGTGCCACCAAAAATTACGGCGACCCAGTGGATTAAGCCAAAACCGGCTTGACCATCTAACGCTTGCACACCCAACACTTGGCCATCAAACATTTGACCATCGAACAAAGCCCACACCACCACCGCCAGACTCGCCAATAATGCCAAGGTATGAGTTAAATAAAATCGCACCACAGGCGGGGCTAACACAAAGCTTAACGGCTGTGCTAATACCTGATCTAAGGGTAAGCGCTGCACTGACATAACATCTTCCATCTGGCAAAAAGTGCCCTACCCTAGCAAAAAAACACGCCGCCATAAATCACGACCGCAGCTTCTATTAATACTCAGGCTAAGTACGACTCATTTGTCTAGATCAAGGCAGCTCGGTTTTCTCGTCAACCGACAAAAAAGCTGACAATACAAAGCCTAACTTCCTATTTTATTGTACAGTCAGCTAATCATAACGGTGTAGCTGAGCGTGGTATTCTCCCTGAGTCATGGCTCTCCACGCACAGACATTTAACAGGCCAATTTTCTATTTGCAGAACATCAAAAATTTAAAGGCAAGGAGCACAATATGAGTAAATGGAAGGCCCCTTTATGGCTGGCATTCATCGCCGGATTATTGCCGCAAGTGGCCAACGCCGATGCGGTGGGTGGGTACGCGGCCGGTTGTCAGTTTAATAGCCAAGCGTTGCCGGGCACCGGCTCGGGGTTTCATGTGATCCGCGCCAGTCGCGCGCGCTTTTATGGCCAGCCGGTATTGGTTGATTATTTACAGACGCTGGGTAAAAAAGTACAGCGCGCCAAGCTTCCCCCCATGCTAGTGGCAGACATGGCCATGCAACGCGGTGGTCCTTTTGCCTCAGGGCATCGCAGCCATCAAAGCGGCTTAGATGCCGATATTTGGCTGCGCACGCCGCCCATGCCCGCGAGCTCTAGCCGACTGGAGCAAGTGCCCGAAATTGATATGGTCGATCATAAGCTCTATATATTGAACCGGCACTTTCAAGATCAACAACGCCAATTAATCGCCTTGGCGGCGCAAGATGCCCGCGTGAACCGCATCTTTGTACATCCATTAATTAAGCAAGCCATGTGCCAGACCTACGGCGATGCGCCTTGGCTAAACAGATTACGACCCTGGTATGGTCATTCCGGCCACTTTCATGTGCGTTTATCCTGCCCGAAAGGCGACCGAGATTGTGTGCCACAAGCGCCGGTACCGGCGGGCACCGGCTGTGGTTCTGAGCTACAGAGCTGGATTAAAGATAAAACTGGCGCCTTAAGCGGTGGCGGCAGCAGCACGCCCTATCGCCCCTCTCTGCCGCCCCGTTGTCGGTCTTGGGTGCCAGGTTATTAGCGCAGTGTTATTAACACAAAGTTATTAGCCTAGTGTTATTAACACCCGTTATGAACGCTCAACAGGAGCAGCTATGTCGACGCAATCTCGTTATGTGATGGCTCTGGATCAGGGCACTACTTCCTCCCGTGCCATTATTTTTGATGAACAGGCCCAAATACAAGGCAGCGCCCAGCGGGAGTTTAGCCAAATTTATCCAAAACCCGGTTGGGTCGAGCACGACGCCATGGAGATTTGGGCAACTCAGCGCGCCACCTTAACCGAGGTGCTGGCGAAAACGGGCATAAGTCCGTCCCAAATTGCCGCTATCGGCATCACGAATCAACGTGAAACGACTGTGGTGTGGAACAAGCGCACCGGCCGCCCTATTCATAACGCCATCGTCTGGCAGTGTCGGCGCACCGCCGAGCTCTGCGAGCAATTAATCGCACAGGGCTTAAGTGAATATGTAAAAGACAATACCGGCTTGGTGATTGACGCCTATTTTTCCGCCACCAAAATAAAATGGTTGCTGGATAATGTGGAGGGCGCACGTGAGCAAGCCGAGCGTGGCGAGCTGTTGTTTGGCACCATAGATACTTGGCTTATCTGGAAGCTCACCGAGGGTCGCGTGCACGCCACCGACTACACCAATGCCTCGCGCACTATGCTGTTTAATATTAATACGCTGGTGTGGGATGAGACTTTGCTTAATGCTCTCGATATTCCGCGGTCTCTGTTGCCCGAGGTCAAACCCTCGAGCGATCTGTATGGCTATGTGCAATTAGGCGGCAGCGTAGGCGGTAAGGTGGCCATTGCCGGCGTGGCCGGTGACCAACAAGCCGCTTTGTTTGGCCAGTTATGCGTGCAGCCTGGCATGGCCAAAAACACCTACGGCACCGGCTGTTTCTTGTTAATGAATACCGGCTTAAAGAAGGTTAATTCCCAGTTTGGCTTGCTGACCACTTTGGCTATTGGTGCCAAGGGCGAGGTCAATTATGCGCTGGAAGGCTCGGTATTTATGGGCGGCGCCATTATTCAGTGGCTGCGCGATGAGTTAGGCTTAATTCGCTCGGCCGAAGACACCGCCTATTTTGCCGCTAAGGTCGAGCACACCAACGGCGTGTATTTAGTGCCGGCCTTTACCGGACTCGGCGCACCTTATTGGGATCCCTATGCCCGCGGCACCTTGATGGGTTTAAGCCGAGGCGCAAATCGTAATCACATTATTCGCGCCGCATTAGAAGCCATCGCCTACCAAAGTCGCGACGTATTAGATGCCATGCAACAAGATGCGGGAGTCACCTTGCGCGAGCTTAAAGTCGACGGCGGCGCCTGTGCGAATAAAGTATTAATGCAGTTTCAGGCAGATATCAGCCATATCGAGGTAATTAGGCCAAAAATACTGGAAACCACAGCCCTAGGCGCGGCGTTTTTAGCAGGCCTGGCGGTCGGCGTCTGGCAAGATACCGAGCAATTAGCGCATACGCTCGCCATAGACAAACGCTTTACGCCCACCATGGAGAAGACGGACACAGACGCGTTTTATCAAGGGTGGCAAAAGGCCGTCAGCCGCTCCCAACATTGGGTAGATTAAATCCTAAGCGCCAAGCAAAAAAAGCGTAATGCCATACACAAGGAAAGATATGCCAGCAACAGGAAAAACTGTCGATGTGATCGTTATTGGTGGCGGCGTAAATGGCGTCGGCATCGCCATGGATGCAGCAGGCCGAGGCTTGAGAGTCATGTTATGCGAAAGCCATGATTTGGCCTCGGCCACCTCATCGAGCAGCAGCAAGCTGATTCACGGCGGTTTGCGCTACTTAGAGCAGTATGAATTTTGCTTAGTCAAAAAGGCGCTTGCCGAACGCGAGTTATTGCTTAATAACGCGCCGCACATCATGTGGCCACTGCGCTTTCGCCTCCCCCACCAGCCACACCTACGCCCGGGCTGGATGCTGCGCATTGGCCTGTTTTTATACGATAACTTGGCCAAGCGTGAGCGTCTGCCCGGATCTAACAGCATACGTTTTAATGCTGGGGGTCCCTTGGTGAATGACATCACGCGCGGCTTTGAATATTCAGACGGCTGGGTGGATGATGCACGGCTGGTGGTGTTATGCGCTATGGCAGCCAAGCAGCATGGCGCCGAGATCAAACCGCGCACTCGCTGCATTAAGGCCGAGCGCCAGCAAGGTTTTTGGCAAGTCACGCTACAAGATAGCGACACAGGTACTATTGAGCACTATCGCAGCCGCGCGCTGATCAATGCCGCCGGCCCGTGGGCCAGCTCGCTTTTTGATGAGGTGATTGCCCTGCCCGCGCCTAAACAGCTGCGCTTAGTCAAAGGCAGCCACATTATAGTGCCGCGCATCCACGACGAGCCCGAAGCCTATATTTTACAAAACAGCGATCAGCGGATCGTGTTTGTTATTCCGTATGAGCAGCACTTCTCTTTAATTGGCACCACGGATGTAGATTATGAAGGCGATCCGAGTCTGGTAAAAATAGATGGGGCCGAAATTGATTACTTATGCCAAGTGGTGAACGAACACTTTAAACATAAAATCAGCGCTAAAGACGTGGTGTGGAGTTACGCCGGCGTGCGCCCGCTACTGGATAACGAATCACATCCTAACCAGGCCAGGCAGCCGGCCAGATCAGGTCAGCAGCAAGGCCAAGCCCAAAATACCACTCGAGATTACACTTTCAGTTTAGATGCGCCAGATGGTGAAGCACCGCTGCTTTCTGTGTTTGGCGGCAAGTTGACCACCTATCGCTTGTTAGCCGAGGCGGCCACCGATGCTATTAGCCCCTTCTTCCCCAACAGCAAACCGGCTTGGACCAAAAACGCCACCTTGCCCGGCGGCCACTTTAGCAATCATCAGGCGTTGAGTGTGGCACTTGCGAGCCAATACCCTTGGCTAACCGAGGCCATGGTGTCGCGCTTCGTGCGCAGCTACGGCACTCTTTGCCATCATTTTTTACATGGTTGCAATGAGCTGGCGGCACTGGGCACAGATTTTGGTGGGGGCTTAAGCCAACAGGAAGTGGATTACTTAATGGATGTGGAATGGGCCTATACCGCAGACGATATTTTATGGCGACGTTCTAAGTTGGGCTTAGTACTCACTACTGAGCAACAAGAACGCCTACAGCACTATATGCAGACCAAACAACACTGTATGCCGGCAAAACAGTGAAACGAGCGCAGTGCTTAGCACTGCGTCCTGTATTGGTACTTTAGTTCCGCTACTTTACCCTTAATGCTCTGCATCCGGCTTAGCCGCAGCTTGCTTAAACTCTGAATTTAGCCAAGGCTCCAATCCTTTCGCCTCATCAATAAATAACTGCAAATGCGGAAATGGCATCTCAATATTGGCGTCATCCAACGCCTGCTTGATGGTTTCTAATAACTCGCAAGAAATACGACCTTTTACTTCTATATCTTTCGCGTGTACCCATACCTGAGCACTGAGGTTTAAGGAGGAATCAGCCAGCTCGCGTAACTGTAACCGCGGCTGCATTTGTTCATTGGTGATCACCATAGGATGGGCCGACAGCACGGGCATGATCACCTCTCTGGCATGGGCAACCGATTCCTTATAGGCAATGCCTAAGGGAATACGAATTCGCGTGGGCCCTTCGACACTGAAATTAACGATGTCTGAGGTGGCCACTCTTTCATTGGGGATCATGGTAAACACATTGTCGCGGGTGCGCAGCCAAGTAGTGCGAAAAGCAATGCGGATCACCTTGCCCTCTTCACCATGAATTTGCACCCAATCGCCAATGCGAAACGGCCGCTCAATGAGTAAGGTAATGCCGGCGATAAAGTTAGCCAGGGTCGACTGCGCCGCAAAACCCACGGCGATGCCCACTATGCCTAAGCCCGCCACAATCGACAGCACATCAAAACCAAACTGCGCCAATACTGTGATGGTGCCCATGGCAATCAAGGCCACAGAAAGCGTATTTTTACACAATTGCTCAAGCGACGAGTCAATGTGATGACGCGATAAGTTGGAAGTTAGCCCCCGCGATAACAATAGCCACAGCACGTAAAAGGCCAACGCCATTAACCCAGCGCGAGCCGCGCCTTTTAGCACGGCGTCGGTGGCATTATATTGCGCCAATATCGCAATGATCACCGCCAAGCCGATTAAATAACGCAACACCCTTTTGCCGGCAATAAAGGGTTTTTCGCCGTAGCGGGTGCGGCCCAGCACTAACTTAAGCAAGTTGGCCAGCAACCAGTAAAATACACCAAACAGCAGCAGTATCATCAGCGATACCAACAGTTGCCCAACACCTGCCACCACCAGCGCTTGCCAGTTCAAACCGCTCATGCCCAAGGCATTACTGGTATCTTGTAAACTTTCCTGAAACTGTTCCCACAATAAAGTAAAACTTGATGTCGCCATGGAATACATCCTTGTATCGGGTGCTAGTTTTAATAGAAGCACAAACGCCGCACTCACTTATCTTGCGCGCGCCTTCAATATAGCGGCTAGCGGGCTTAATCTTTATCTGCAGGTGTTAAATACCATTGATGACGCACATATAAGCCAGCACCGCACAGGCTGAGCAGCAATAATAAACCAAGACCCACTATGCCCAACACATCATTCACTGCTTTAAAGGGCGTCCATTGTAAATAATGTATTTTATACCAATCGGATTAAAGGTGTGATCTAATTGGACTTATTCTGATTTCACTGTAACTAGTATGTCCGATTCAATCGACTTCTTAGCCCTCGCTAAG